>JAHFLT010000033.1 GCA_023264635.1 Candidatus Woesearchaeota archaeon
CGCAGCCTACTAACAGCTTCGCTAATTTAATAGTTCTAGTAAAAGGTCTGGTTCCTCGTACGCACAAGAAGACTTCGTCTTCGGTGGTTATTTTCACTACGTTCGCTAACGGACTTTCCCCTTCCGACTATAACAGTTATTTTTCCGATGCTCAGAAAAAAGTTGGTAGATTAGGATTTCATAAGAGCTTAAAACGACAAACATTTAAATATAATTTATTTACACAATGAATAAAATGAATGGGACTAAAATGAATGTCATTGCATTATGTTGTGCACAAGAGGACAGCAGTCTACAGGAAGAAGGGCTTTATCCTGCTGATAAAAATATCATCTCTGCATTGAAAAAGATAGATGGCGTTTCAACAGAAACCATGCTGTACGATGAAACAGAACTGGCACAGATGCACATAGAGAAGGAAACTGTCGTCTTCAATCTGTGTGACAGTTTCACAGATGGAAGAAAGGAAGGAGAAATGGTGGAAGTCCTCGAAAAGAAACACATCTCCTTTACAGGCAATAAATCTAAAGTTATTTTCTTGTGTATGGATAAGATAGCAGTAAGACAAACATTGCAGGATGTGCATCTTCCTGTTCCGGTTTTCTTCTCGTGGAATAAGCATGAGGCTCTACCAGAACACATTTCTTTTCCTGTGATTGTGAAACCAGCACATGAGCATGGTAGCGTCGGCATAGATGAAGACGCAGTTGTTTTTGATCGTGAACGATTGCAGAAAAAACTCTCAAAGCTTGCTGATGAGCACAAAGGACCTTTTATTGTTGAGCAATATATAGATGGCAAAGAATACTGCATGCCGATTATTGGTAATAGCAATCCCACTGTTCTTCCTATTCTGGAAATTGATTACAGTGAGCATTTTGAAAACCGACCAAAGATACTTTCTTATAAGGCCAAATGGAGTAAGAACAGTCTTGCTTTCAAGGACACGTATTCACGAACCGCGCGGATTAGTGAAGATCTTCGCCAGAGGTTGGAACTTGTTGCAAAAAAAGTGTATCAAACACTTGGTATGTGCGGATATGGAACAGTAGATGTCCGCGTTGATTCATCTGAAAACATCTATGTTATTGATGTGAATGCAAATTCATACGTTGCACCAGAATCAGATATGGCTAAGGCAGCTGCCCACATAAACATCTCTTATCCCGAGCTTCTCAATAAGATTATACACTTCGCGCTAGCCGGATAAAATATGCGTCTCCTGCTCATTATTCTCGATGGTTGGGGAGAACGTCCTGCTATAAGATGGAATCCGCTTAAACAGGCAAAGCTGCCCAGCTTTGAGTTGTTGCATAAAGGGCCTCACAGCTTGTTGCATGCCTCTGGGGAAGCTGTTGGGTTACCGGAAGGCATGGTGGGTAATTCGGAAGTAGGACATCTTACTTTAGGTGCAGGCCGTGTTCTTCCAACGGCAATGTTTCGCATTACGCAAAGCATCCATGATAAAACGTTGTTTGCACAGCTTGACAGTCACTTCAAAAAGGGCAAGCGCATCCATCTGATGGGTCTTCTGAGCAATGGCGGTGTGCACAGTCACATAGACCATATCATCCCGCTTCTGAAGCATGCACAAAAACAGAGAAAGGAGGTGTATGTGCATTTGTTTTCTGATGGAAGGGATATGCCAATAAGGAGCGCTACTACCCTGTTCAAACTGATTATGCCATTAATCAAGGAGAATATAAAACTGGCATCTCTCTGTGGAAGATATTATGCAATGGATAGGGACAAACGATGGGAAAGAACAGAGAATGCATATTCCATTATCTCAGCCGGAGCACCTATCTCGTCACTGTCTGTTGAAAAATACCTCCAGGAGCAGTATAGCAAAGGGGTGACAGACGAGTTCATTCTACCAACTGCACTAACCAAGTACGGGGGAATAAGCGACAATGACTGTATCCTTTTCTGGAATTTTCGCGAAGATAGGGCACGCCAACTCTCCCACCTTTTTGTGAAACACCATCCTAAACTTGCTTTTGCAACAATGACCGAGTATGAGAAAGGATTGCCAGTGACTGTGTTGTTTCCTCCGGTCCATCCGGAAAATACACTGGCAGATGTGCTGTCTTTAGAAGGAAAGACACAGTTGCGCATAGCAGAGACAGAGAAGTATGCGCATATTACCTATTTCTTCAATGGTCTGCGTGAATCGCCAGTAGATGAAGAAGAAAGAATACTCCATGAGAGTCCAAAGGTTGCAACATATGACCTAGCGCCTGCCATGAGAGCTTATGCGATAACACGTACAGTACTTGAAAAAGTGATGGATTATGATTTTGTGCTCGTTAATTTCGCTAATGCCGACATGGTAGGGCATACGGGTAACATGAATGCAGCGCTTCTAGCAGCAGTCACAGTGGATGAATGTATTGGGCAGATCATGCGCCATGCGCAGCGCTACGGATACATCGTCATGATCACTGCAGACCATGGAAATATCGAGCAGATGCAGGATGAGCATGGAGAACCACAAACCATGCACACTACCAATAAAGTTCCGTGCTTTCTCTTTGGGAAGAATTGTTCCTTGCGTGATGGCGGGCTGTCAGATATCGCTCCAACAATCCTGCAGCTCTTTGGCATTCCCAAGCCAAAAGAGATGACGGGGAGAAGCCTGATAAAATAAAACCACGTCATTCTTTAATGAAGAGTTATACGACATGTTACTCATCCCTCATTGAGAATCAAGAAATTTACTTTTGTGAGGAGCCCATACTTTCTCGATATAACTTAAAGAACTTCCTTATTGTTGATGACAACCTATCTTTAACTGCTGGAGATTCTAAAATTGCTTTTACTTCTTCATGATTTGCTGCATTTGTTCCATCCGCAGAGATTACATTAGTAATACAAGACATTCCAACTACCCGCATTCCCCTGTTTCTTGCGACAATAACTTCCGAGGTTGTTGACATACCGACAGCATCAGCTTTTAATCCTTCTCTAAAAGCAATTGATTCGCCTTCTGTCTCGTATGTTGGACCAGTTACAGCAAGATAAATACCTTTATGGACGCGCCCTTTATGAGATGATCCTGCTTGACTAAGCATTTGCGTTAACTGTTGATCATATGCTCCATTCATCGGTTGGAACCTCCAAACTTGACTAGTATCATCTACTTTTGAAAAATTATGATGACGACCCAACAAAGCGTTAGGCAAAAAATTAATGTGAGAAAAAATAATCATAATATCTCCAATAGCATAATCTTGGTTCAAACCACCCGAGGCATTAGTTACAAAATAGTTGCTGACTCCCAATTCCGCAAGAACATGAACTGGGAAAACTGTTTGTAAAATTCCGGTATTGAATGGTTCATCTGCTACTTCATAATAATGCTTTCTTCCTTTTAATCCAATTACAGGAACGCCTTCTAGTTCTCCAATCAAAAGTTTTCCTTCATGACCGGGGACAGTTGTTGTTGGAAAATTTGGGATTTCTTCGTAGGAAATTACTGTTGCCCCTTTAATGGAATCAGCTAACTCTCCTAGTCCAGATCCTAAAACAACTCCAAAAATGGGCTTATACTCTCTTAATTTATTTTTCACATAATCAGCAGCACTTGCTACTTTTGCTTCATAGTTATCTCGGAAATCCAATGCTAGTTCTAGACTGTGTAAACTCATTTTACTATTAAGAAAGAGGACCATTTATATAATTAACCCTTCTTAAAATAATTTGAAAATAATTGCGGATGAAAGAAGAAATGCCCGGCTCATATTCTTCACAAATTTTTCCCCACGAACACAAGATCTTTTATCCGCATACGCCACTAAACCATATACAGTTCGAACTCTTTAACGAGCCGCCTTTCTAATGGGGAATCTCTGAGCTCTTCAAGCTCCTGTGCATCATCATCTGCTTTTTTGCGTAATGCCCCCACTACCTCTGAGGGAATTATTTCTGCAAGCCACGAAATATCATTCGCAAGATGCTTGTGTGCTTCTGTTAAGCTTGGAGGCAATTCATGAATCCCTTGTTTCTCTTCGGGAGATAAGTGTCCGATATCTTTTTTTTCAACAATGGGAAACTCTCTCAATCCTTTTTTTATTCCATCCAAACCAGCCAGTAACATTGCTGTAAATGCCAAGTAGGGGTTTGCTGTAGCATCTGGGAATCTTACTTCCAGCCGCTTTGCTTTTGGGTTATTGGGCTCATAATTAGGGATGCGGATGGCTGCACTTCTGTTTGAGAAAGACATTGCAAGATATGTTGGCGCTTCAAATCCCGGTTTTAGCCGAGCTGCAGAATTTGTCGTTGGATTTGTGAATGGATAAATTGAAGGTCCGTGCTTTATTATGCCTGCTGCGTACTCCAGTGCAAGATCGCTCAACCCATATAATCCCTTCCCAGCGAATAATGGTACCTCTCCTGCCCATATGCTTTGATGCACATGCATTCCAGAACCATTATCATTTGCAAAGACTTTAGGCATAAATGTTGCTACCATTCCGTGTTTCCTGGCAATATTGTAGATCACATACTTCATCAATTGGAGCGTATCAGCCATAGCAGTCAATGTACTGTATCGTGGATCTATTTCCGCCTGTCCTGCACGCGCTACTTCATGATGCTGACATTCGATCGTAATACCAAGATCCTCCATTGTTCTAACCATATCAGAACGGACATCCTGCAACTTGTCTGCGAGAATGGGAAAATATCCTTCCTTTAGTCGAGCATTATGAAAGACATTATCTTCCGATGGCACTTCCCGTGAAAATATTTTTACGTTTTTGTTGTCCTCTCCAGAGAGTATGACCTTATCAAAGATAAAAAACTCTGGCTCCGGTCCAAAGTAGGCAATAGCATTTTCTCCCAACATGGACCGCAGGTATTCCTCTGCTTTCAGTGCAATTGATCGTGGATCAAGCTCATATGGTTTTTCTGTTGCAGGATCATACACATTGCAGCGTACAGCAATTGTTGGGCTAGTGTAGAATGGGTCAATAAAAGCAGTGCTTGCATCAGGCAATAACAGCATATCACTCTCATAAATATTTTTCCATCCACGGATACTTGAACCATCAAAGCCAACACACCGTGAACCAAGATCACCCTCACTGTTTGAGATTCCGGTATACTTTTTGAGAAAATAGGTGAGATACGATTTGTGGTGATCTCTACCCCACAGGTCTGTAAAGCGAAAATCAATCTCCCTGATACCCTTCTGAGCTGCATATTCAAGCAGGCTTCTCACATCATTTTTTGCGGTATCCGGAATAAACATCGGAATAAAGCTTTTTTCGTCCACACAAAACACCTCACTAAGATATTATCTTTTCACTGTCGTCTTTTTTATTCATATATATTCTTTTGTAGGTTTTTTGTGCATATTTGTTTATTTTAATCAGTTAAAATTAAATATTTGTTTACATTATACTTGTTTTAACAATGCCAATATACACAGATGTCAACATTGTTCTTGATGACACTGACCATAAGCTGGTATCAGCGCTTCTCATAGATGGCAGACTTTCCTATCGGCAGCTTTCCAAGAGAGTTGGCGTCTCTGTAGCAACAGTGATAAACAGGATGAGGCGGATGTTTACACAAGGCGTTGTGAAAGGGACAACATGCATCCTTGACTATGATAAGCTGGGCTATGAGATAGAAGCCATGATAATGCTCCGCATCTCAAAGGGCAAGCTGTTTGAGGTGGAGAAAAAGATAGCTACCCACTCAGCTGTATTCTCCGTGTATGATGTTACCGGAGAATATGATGCGATTGTCTTTGCGCGCTTCAAGACACGACACCAGCTCGATAGTTTCCTGAAAAAGATACAGACATATGATTTTGTTGAGCGCACACATACCAGTTTTATCCTTAATACCATCAAGGAAAAACAAACTGGTGTGTAGCTGTTATATAATTTAGATATCAGAAATAGTGACGTCAAAAATCTCCTGCATCCAGTTATATTTATATACTGCGCTCTGCAAACAGGGTATGCCTTGTCTAAAAGCGGTGGTGATAGGCATGAGCCACTGTGCGTGAGCAAGGCGCTCAATTTTTGTGTAATCTTGTGTAATTTACAGTCTTATTGTTTATGGCACTTATCCTGAAAAACTGTCGGTACATTGTCACACAAAACAAACAACGTGATATTCTTGAGCACGATGACATCAGAATAGAAGAGAATATCATTGCAGGAATATCATCACAATCAGTCACAGCTGAAGATAAAGTAATAGACTGCTCACAACATATTGTGATGCCAGGTCTTGCCAATATGCACACACATCTGGGTATGACTTTCTTGCGTGGATCTGGCGAGGATATGGAACTCATGCAGTGGTTGGAGAAAAAAATTCTTCCCGCAGAACGGAGACTGAAAGATCACGACGTGTATCGCTGGACATATCATGGTGCTGTTGAGGCATTGAAGTCCGGAACCACTACTGTTTGTGATTTTTACTTTTTCCCATTTTCCATGGCAAAAGCTATTGAGGATGTCGGGCTTCGTGCATGGGTAGGGAGCGATGTGCAAGACAAAAAGACGCCTCATGCAGACTCAGTTGATGCAGCTCTTTGGCTGAGCGAGCAATTCATCGATGCATACAAAAAACATCTTCTTATTACACCAATAGCATATGCGCATTCTCCTTACGCATGCTCAGAAAAAACGTTGCATAACGTAAAAAAGCTTGCAGAAAAATATACTGTGCGCTTTGCAATGCATCTTGCTGAGACACGTTATGAAGTCGATTATTGCAAGCAGAAGTATGGTGTGTTTCCGGTACAAGCCGTTGCTAATTTAGGGTTGTGTGATGATAATACAATCTTTGCGCATTGCACGTGGATAACGAAAGATGAGATCAAGATGTTGGGTGGAGCGGTTGTTGTCCATAATCCGATATCTAATATGAAACTAGCTTCCGGAAGCACCCTTCCGATACCAGAGCTCATTGCTGCCAGCGTGTGCGTTGGACTTGGTACAGACAGTGCAGCATCAAATAATAATCTGGATATGTTCGAGGAAATGAAAGTCGCTGGGTTGCTGCAGAAGTTTCATCGTTGGGACACAAGCGCATTGCCAGTCCAGCAGATACTTGATATGGCGACGTGCAATGCTGGGGTGGCACTTAAAAAACCCTTCGGTGTTCTTGCTGCAGGATATCTTGCTGATGTGATTGTCCTCGATCTGTCAGAACATCTATTACCCATCGACAAGGAAAGGGTGATAAACCATCTTGTCTACAGTGCTAAAGGAAGTGATGTTTGCACAGTGATAGTTGATGGCTCTGTCCGTTATCATGACAGCAAATTCATCCCACAGCTTGCAGGAACAGAAGGCATCGTGCGTCTTTAGTCATTCTATTTAGCCAGTATATGTTTTTTTCAGGAGCAAGGCATCCTCTTCACTGTTCGGGCTTTCACAAATAACAGTGCCAGCTATACCAAAATCATTCCATGCTTTACTAATGGATTCGTAATTCATATCTGAATCTTTCAGATTCAGATGATTACGCTCACCTTTTATAGAATAGGCAATACCTGCCAAGTGGATATGCATGTTCCTTAGACCATCTTTGCCGAGTTTTACTTCCACCTTTGTCAGCACGTCTGTAAATTCATCGTATGTGTTCACCTTGCCATTTGTTCGTGCATGGAGATGTGCAAAATCAATGCATGGCATCACACTTGTCTCTTGAGCAATATGTAGCAACTCGTCCAAATCTCCAAATTGTGTCGGCTTGCCGGTTGTTTCAGCTCTCAGGGTAATGCCAACTCCTTCATCATGCAAAACTTTTGTTACCTCATTTAGTTCTTGCTTGATTGTTCCATAGACTGTAGCTTTATCTTTTCCCAGATAGAAACCAAGGTGAAATGCTATGCTCCATGCTCCACATTCCCACGCTCTACGAGAGGCACTAATCATCCGCTGCTTGCTCGCCTCTCTTTTTTGTTTTTCCAATGCATTGAGATTAATGTAATAGGGACCATGACAGGTCAGCACCACATCATTGTCTTGTGCAACTCTTTTGATTAGTGGTGCTTTCTCTTTTGAGATAGTGACAGTATGTACAAATTCGAGCTCCATGCAGTCGAGACCTAATGCACGTACTTGTGCAATGCCACTCTCCGTTGATGGCTTACGTGTAGAAGCAGGAATGCCAGCCGTGCCAAAGAGCAGTTTATGCATCACTGTGTGAAACAGATGCAGCTATAAATATCTTTTTAAGGTGGATACTTCTTCACAGAAAAATGGACGAATTAATATTAACAAAAGCTGCAGTCATTGCTGCGCTGGTTGGACTTATTATGCTTTATTTGGTTAAATAGCCTATTACTAGTGGTATATTTTTAACATGTAAAACTTAGATAACTAGAATACCTTTGTTCATAAGAGACAACTTCTCCTTCTCTTTCTTTATGACCTGTTGCTTATCATGGGCAAAATGATGTTTAAGATGTTTTTCACCCTCTCTTAGGGATAAACCAATGTGCTTAATCCTGTTGATTTCTCCTCGTACTTCTTGCTTGACTTTTGCCAAGGCACGTCTTGATATGGCGCTATGGATTTTATTCTCCAACGTCAGGAGCCCTTTCAGTTCCTTCATCAGTTGCTTATGCAGTTTCTCTACTCTTTTTTGCTCAGCAGCTAACTTTTTGCATTCTGCTAAGAAGAATTGTTTCTCTACCCAAGCTATTTCATGCTGTAGAGCTTTCATTATGGTTCTTTTATGTCCAGAGGATCAGCAACAACCCAGCCTGATTTTGTATTCTTCAGTTTGATAAGCGGACGAGCACCTCTGCGTCCTCCTTCGGCATATTTCTCTAGAATAGCTTGTGTCTTTTCATCTGGTGCTTCATAGCTGAGACTGAACTTATGACCTTTCCCTGTTATTGCCCTATCAAATTTAATGCGGAATAGATTACTCCGCTGCCTTGCAGGATTATCATACGATCTCCGTATCATAAAAGGAACGTATTCTTCTGGGTCTGCCATGATTTATCTTCTCACCGGGTTAGTGAAGTAATGTTTGCCTTTCTTTACTTCATAGTTAACTTCCCAACCTTGCTTAGCTCCACCTTTTCTCTCTTCTACCATCCCGTCCAGTATATTTGCGACTCCTGGACCAAGATCATCTGAGTGGAGAGTTGGTGGCATAGGTATCTTTGCACCAATGCCAGTACCATGTGTACTTTTTATTATATACCCCTCACCTTTCCCTTTTCTTGTAACTTCCAATACACGAATCATCACCATTATATTGTCACCTCGCTCCTTTTTTGAGCAATTCTCGATATTTAAGCTTTTCTCTAGTCCAGAAGTGTCTTGAGCATCCTTCGACAGATTTAAGAATCTGGGTGACATAGAAAAGAGGATGGATGTCCAGGAAAAAAAGAGGTATCTCTTTATTGTTTATGTCGTAGTCTTGGCAATTATCTCTTATCTGCTTGTGAGACCGTTCTTCAGTCCTCTCCTTACAGGTGTTCTCTTCAGTTACTTACTTTTTCCCATGCACTGCTTTCTGGATAGGCGAATTAAGAACAAAAATGCTGCTGCGTTTTTACTGCTTTTTGGAATATGCTTTCTCGTTATTCTGCCATCAGTATTTTTAGTTGACCGCTTGGCCAGCGAGTCTGTTGTCTTTTATGCATATGTCAAACACGTGCTTGTTGAGGGAATTCCATGCATTGATGGTTTAGGTTGTCGCCTTATTCATGGTATCAATGTGATTCTCAGTGAACCACTGATAGCGCGTTTCGTGAACATCCTTGTAGAGCAGCTATCTAGTCTCATGGTAACCTCTATTTCGGGTGTTGCAGTGCAATCGCTTTATTTTTTCTTTGAGGTGCTCATTGCTCTTTTTGTTGCATATTATGGATTAGTGGAAGGACCTCGTTGGGCTACGACTATTCAACGATTGTTTCCGCTACCTAACGAGATTAAGGATCATTTCACCACGCAGTTACGCCGTATAAGTTCAGCTATCCTTATCGGATTCTTTTTTGTAGCAATCATTGAGGGATTTCTTGGCTATATTGCTTTTACCATCGTAGGGAGTTCAGCTCCGCTATTTTGGGCGCTTATCATAGCTTTTACTGCACTTGTCCCATTCATCTCTGCAGTTATGATTATGATACCTGCCATGATATATTACGTAATTATAGGACAAACCTTTGCAGCAGTCATCTTTATTTCTTTTGCAGTGCTGCTCTTTTATGTTGATACATTCCTGCCCCCTTTCTTAGTAGGTAACAGCATGCACATTCATCCACTAATCGTGTTCATCGGGCTTCTTGGTGGCGTACAGTTGCTTGGTCTTGTAGGAGCAATTCTTGGTCCGTTTATCCTTTCATTCTCGCTTTTGCTCCTAAAACAGTCACTGTCCAGATAAGGCAGATAATTTTATTAACCTTCGCCCTCTCTTTCGTTGTCTGCCGCGGTGGCACAACCTGGTACTGCGCTGGTCTTGAATGCGGTCATTTGCCGAAGGTAATTTGGCAGTAAAAATCGCTTTTGACAACCAGTTCCCGCAAGGGTCTCTCGGTTCAAATCCGAGCCGCGGCGTTTTTATTATCTATATTATCTACGTTTTCGTTATCGTAAAGGTATCCTTATAGGGTTGTATTTTTCTAATAGAGTAAAAAGTGTCTGATAATGGTGTCCCCGCAGAATGTGGGCAATGCCTCCGATATGGATAAGAGTATCTGTTTTCTTATGAAGTTGCTCAAGACGCATAGCCATATGTCTGTTGCGTGACTCGTCCTCTTCTGATACAAGATTATACTGTTCGGCAATCTTACCATCATCAGAAAAATACTCGTACGCACGGTATAGTGTTTCAATCCATTGTTCGTCAGGTGCAAAATCAGCACAAAGTTCTGCAAATATCTTTTCACGTACTTCTTCTTTCGCACTGACTATTGGTTTTATATCCTGCCAAGTTGCTATTTTTTCTTCTCTTTTATCAATACCTATAACGTGCACGCTTCTCTTTGCTTTGTATTCCAATGCTCCTTCTAATTCATAATGCTGTAGTGCATAAGCACGCAAAAAGTCATGTCCTTTACTCTCTGCGGGAAGTTGCTCTATGTTCTGTTCTAGTTTCACCTTTCCCCAACGATATATTTCAATAGCATGTGCTTCAGTTTCTATTGAAATGAGTGTTGGAGAAAGCTTATCACGTAGGCCGAGAATACTGCGCGGTCTGAGGAACGAAGACCCGCAGATGAATCGGCCAGGAATCTTTTTCTTCTAGAACTTCTCATACGAGTCCGGAGCGCGCGTGCGGCTTCGC
>JAHFLT010000045.1 GCA_023264635.1 Candidatus Woesearchaeota archaeon
AAATGCAATGAAATACCGAGACATTCGTTTATGATGTGACGTCACAGATGTAAACAACACGGAGTTAGCGTTGGCAACACGATTATGGCGAACACGGAGTTACCCCAGCCAGAGTTACCCAGTGTTATGCGGGTAACTCCAGCCGGAGTAACCCTGGTAGTGGTTGGCGAACCAACTCTGTAGTTAACAGTTTATCTACCTTGGTCTGCAGCACCTACCCCCTCGTTGTGCTCGACACCTGGCGCATGGAGTGAGGGATCACGAGTAGCGTGGGAAAACGGCTCGGCAGCATTATCGTTTGAAATGTGGCTAGTTGCATTTTGGCTTAGAACGGTTGGTGTAGGTTTTCTTTCTAGTCTGAGGAATTGTCTATCTCTTCTGCATTTCCTACCATTGTTCGTTTCCACTATATATGATCTTGGATTTACTTGCTCTTGAACTCTTGCTGGCTTCCTAATTTCCTCCTGTGCATTTATCGGCTGCATTCTCACAGGGTCATTTACTTTCAACGGCTTCAGGGGTTTGAGGTCTTTCTGCGATTTTATGATTTTCATTTTCTGGTTTTCTAGTTCTCTTATTTTATGCTGGTCAGTGTCACCTGGTTGTAACAGTCTATGGTTGGTAGGGACAAGGGTCCCAGTTTGTCGGCCCATCAGCCTTTGAACTGGTGTCGCGTCCACCCCTTCTTGAGGTCTATTCCTCCAGTTCAATAGTGCAATGTATGGGTCTTTACTGTGATCACATTTCTTCAACATACGCTTTGCTATTTTGACCGCTGCTTCTGCCGCTCCATTTGCTTTGCTATTTCCTGGGCTGGAGGTTTCATGTTTGGTGTCCCATTGCTTGCAAAATTTTTGAAATTGAGACGATGTAAGTTGCGGTCCATTATCACTGATTATTGTATCCGGGATTCCATAACGTGCGGAATGATTTTTTAAGTTTGCCGACGATTGTTTGTGATGTTATGTCATTTAAGTAATCTATCTCAAAAAACTGTCTGTAATAATCCACCTTAATAAGATAATTCCTTGATCCAATTGTGAATATGTCTACTCCGATTTTCTGCCATGGGCGGGCTGGTATTTGGTGCAAAATTAATGGCTGCTGCGGTTGCTTTATTTGGAATGACAGACATGTTTTACAGCTCTGACATACTTGCCGTATCTCTTCTGACATACCTGGCCAATAAAGATACGTTCTTGCTCTTCGAAGGCAAGAATTTATGCCCGTATGGCCGGCATGTACTCTTTGTTTCATTGATGGGCGCAGTGATTTAGGTATGACAATCCTATCTCCTCTAAAAATGATGCCATCTTCTACAGTCATTTCGTCTCTAAAATGATAGTATGGTAACGCTTCCTTACATATTAGGCCTCTCTTTTCGGGCCAGCCTTGCATTATTGTGTTTCTTAATATCATTAACGAGCGTCACTTGCCGTTGCTCCCTTAATGTTGTTAAAATTTTCTTCGGAAAATGGTAAATTATCTTGCTCTAATTCAATAAAACTGACCTCTTCTCTATCATTCAATGGTATCCTTGAAAGGGCATCTGCAACTGGAATTTTGGTGCCTGGTTTGTATGTCAACTTGTTGTTATAATCTTGTGTTTTAAGCAGCATTGCTCTTAGTCTTTTTGGTGCCTTTGCCAGTGGTTTGTTCTTAATACTTACAAGCGGTTGATGGTCCGTTACCACTATTACTTCCCGGCCATAGAAATATTGATGAAATTTGTCCAAGCCATATACTATAGCCAGCATTTCTTTTTAAATTTGTGCGTAGTTTCTTTCAGCATCTGATGGTCTTCTGCTAGCAAAGGCAATAGGCTTACCATCTTGCATGATAACTGAGCCTATACCATACTCAGAAGCATCATTTTGTAGCGTTAGTTCTCTTGATGGGTCATAGAATACAAGGGTTGTACAGTCTGCTATCTTGTTCTTGATGTTGTCAAACGCCTTTTGCTGTGCGCTCGACCAGTTCCACAATACATCTTTCTTCAGTAAATTATGCAACGTATGTATCTCCTCACTCATATGAGGAACAAAACGCGATAAGTAATTCACGGCTCCCAGGAAGCTTCTGATCTCTCCTACATTTTTTGGGGCAGGTGCATGTTTTATTGCTTTTACCTTCGAGGGATCAACCTTCAACCCTTCTTCTGTGATTTGGTGTCCCATAAATGATATCGCGTCTACCTTCATGATCATTTTGTCCTTGTTCAAACGTACACCTGCTTTTTCGCATCAATGAAGTTTTTCATGTTCTCGTCATGCTCCTCTTCATTCATCCCGTGGATTATAATGTCATCTGCGATGCAAATAATACCTTGCAGGTTTTCAAAAACTTGTAACAACTTTCTCTGGAATATTTCAGCTGATACTGCTAATCCGAAGGGGAATCCACCTAAACCTTCCAAAACAGGTTTAGAATGTTCTTAACTTGCTCGACTCTTCTTCAAGTTTTATATGCCAGTATCCTGCAGCGAGATCTGCTTTCGAGAACACTTTAGCATCTCTCAGTTCATGCAGATTGTCATCCAAAGTGGGTAAAGTAAAATGTTCTCGTTTCAAAGCTTTGTTCAACTCTTGTGGATCTATACACAGTCTCACTTGTCCGTCTTTCTTCGGTGTGATCACTGCTTGGCTGATCCACTCTGTTGGTTCTTCCACAGGTGCGATAACTCCTTTGTTTACGAGTCTTTCTAATTCCTTTTTCAGTAGAGGCCTGAGCGACACAGGGGTTCTGCGGCATCCCATTATACTTGGTTTTACGTTATCCTTGAGCTGCAGCCTGTGTTCTCCATTCAAGGTCCATAACTCGTCATTGAATATGCATGAATCTTCAACTGTATTTACTCTTTCAAAATTCTGGCTTTTAATCTTAATTAATTTCATTTGTATCGCTGGGTCTCAGCCCAAGAATGGGCGTGAAGTGGTTGTGGCACACTATAAAGTTGACTGAGTATCTTTTATTGTTTTGGGGATTCTTGATGATCTGCCTACTCTCGCCTATAGGCTTGTAGTTTTCATTGTTCCATGTCTTGAGAGTTATATTTGTAGTGCGTACATTTTTAGCAAAGTTAACAGGGATTATGTTTGTTGTTGAGCCAGTATCGATTTGGAATTTAACAATTCTGTTTCCAACTGACATCGCACAACTCACTTGCTTTGCGTTTGCGTCGATCGAGCCCCTATTATTTTTAAGCATGTTTACCCATTCTGACTCATTTTCACTTTCATTATAGCTGTCCTCGCATTTGTTCTCCAGGCAGTGCACTTTGTATTTCTGATATTTGTATTTCTCTTCTTTTTCGTCTTTTGCTGCGTAACATACCTTAGCAAAATGGTTTGAGCGTTTGCATACACTGCATGTTTTCCCAAATGCTGGGCACTTTGATTCCTCAAACTCGTGCTTGCCTCCACAGAATTTGTATTTTCTGTCTATCGTTGTACCTTCTGCTTTGTTTCTATTATATTTTGTTAATCTGTTCTTCTTTAATTATATTCTTCTGCAGCTCGGCATTCTGATTTGCTTTACATATATCAATGCACTTTTGGAGTGTTAAGTTATTCACTTTCAGCAAATCCTTTTGCGTAACAGGGTCATTGATTCCCAAAACAATTTTATCTTTTATTATTGATTTCTCAAATTGGTTACAATAATTGCACGTTTTGATCATCCTTTTTAAGTCGGCATAAAAATGCTCGAAGTTTTCATCTTGCTTTTGTAAACGCTTGTTAAAATTTAATCTTTCATAAGTTTCATTAGCTTTTCCAATTATGTACTCGTCAAATGCCTCAATGATGTCGTTCACTGATGGGTCTTCGTTCATTTGGAAAGAGTTGTATGCATCCAGGGCATCATCAAACAAAGGTTTCATAAATAGTGCTTGTTGTTTCATAGTCGGAAGTTCGTTAATATCAGCCAGAATTGTATAAGTATTCCAACGTTGCTTGAACATTTTCCAGTTTTTAATAGCATTGTTCTCGAGATGTCACAGTGCTCTGGTATATGCAGGAGGTGGGGTGGACGTAGTCACCAAAGCATTGCGGCCACAGTGCTCTGGTATCTGCATGAGGTGGGGTGGACGTAGTCACCAAAGCATTGC
>JAHFLT010000017.1:0-30411 GCA_023264635.1 Candidatus Woesearchaeota archaeon
GCTTGCATCGCGACTGGCTTGTCCAAGAAGTAAAAGCCGGGTTGTTTGTCAAATTGGCTGTTTACTTGACGACATTGCTGCATATGCTGAGGGTATGACTGACTATCTCGTACACGGCCTTGACCTTAATGTCTATGAGGTTGATGAGTTTTGAACTTTCATAAAAAAAACGAAAAGAAAACTGACTAGTTTATTGAAATCAAGATAGTGAAGACATCGAAACAATAGACGTGGAGAATTATAATGACATTCATAACGGCATTCTCCGAGAACACCTCAGTAGAATCGTGCGTAAGACAAAATGTTTTAGAAAACGAAAGTCACGCTTAGAAAACGCATTGCACCTCTTCCAGTTTTACTGGAATTTCATACATTAAATCAAAGGAAAACTGATATAAGCAATCATGGAGAAGTAATCACCGAAAATCTGGACGTGAGAAAACTTTTTACACACCAAGGTAAAATCCTCAAATTAGGACACTACCCATACTACCAATAAATCTTTTGTATAACGCTTATGCTACTTGCTAAAAATTTGCGACAAAGTTACCTTACGTTTTCCCAGGTTCCAAAAGTGACACAACTACTTGGGCTCAGAAAACCATCTGGGTTTTCTAAGGTTACGGAGCTGAACCGAGTTGCATAGCAACGAAAGTGAAACGGAGCAAAAGCTGAAAATAAAAAAAACCGTTCATAGACAGACACACGTAGTAGGTATGAACTATTGGGAACTGCACGCTAAACGCATCGTTACCTTTGCGCGCACACGCCAGTCCCATTGAACGCCTGTTTTAGGCGTGTTCTATGGTGTCTCTTTTCGAGGGGGGCTTCATACTTAGATGCGTTCAGTACTTATCCCGTATTGCGCAGCTGCCCGGCGCTACCTTTTCAGATAACCGGTATACTGGTGGCAACGAACCACCGTTCCTCTCGTACTAGATGATCCTTCCTCTCAGACACCCTACACCTCTAGTAGATAATATACCAACTGCCTCACAGCGTTGTGAACCCAGCTCACGATCCCTTTTAATGGGTGAACACCCCCACCCTTGGACGCTTCTGCACGCCCAGGATAGGAAGAGCCGACATCGATGTAGCAAGCCGCGCCGTCGATCTGTTCTGAGCAGAACAACGTTCGTAATGACCTGTTTTTGCTCTGTGAACTCTCGGGCGCGACGACTCTGTTATCCCCGTGATAGCTTTTCGGTCATGACTAACCCTCATCAAGAAGGTATAGTCGTTCGCTAAGCCAAACTTTCGTTGCTGGATACCGGCTTGTTGGGTATCCAGTCAGGCTAGCTTTTGCCTTTGCACTCTACACCGGATTTCTGACCCGGTTGAGCTAACCTTTGGGCCCCACTGATATTTTTTCAGCGGGGTGCCACCCCAGCCAAACTGTCTGCCTGCAGGTGTCCCGGTTTCCCGGTGAGCAGTACAAGTCCAAAAGAGTGGTGTTTCATTGTCGTCTAGCCGTAATCTTGCGACCACGGCATCGGGCAACTCCCACTTACACTGTACAATCAAACTCATACCACAACTGCAAGCTACAGTAAAGTTCAACGGGGTCTTCACTTCCCACTAGAGGTCCCTGGCCTTTGCACCAGGCAGAGAGTTCGGCGGCTTCCGGTTGGGGACAGTAGAGATCTCGTTACACCATTCATGCAAGCCGACAATCAATCGGCAAGGTATTACGCTACCTTAAGAGAGTTATAGTTACTCCCGCCGTTTACCAGATCTTAGCTCCCTTGGAAAGGAGTTTGAATTGCTGGCACTGGGCAGGTGTCACTTATCGTACACAGCTTTACAGCTTAGCGATAAGTTACGTTTTTGTTAAACAGTCGGACCTCCCTAGTTATTGCACCCTGCTCCTACACTCATACGAGTACGGGAGCAGGGACCCCTTATGCCGAAGGCACGGGGCTAATTTGCCGAGTTCCCTCAACCGCATTACGCCGTCACACTTTAGGCTTCTCACCTAGGGGCACCTGTGCTGGTTCTGGGTATGGATATCCTTGATTTTTCCCTGTTCCCTTTTCATGGAATCCAGCGATCAGCTGAATGAATCTTGCGATCCACTATTCCGAACTTTCATCTCGTTCCCATCATGACGATACTCCCGAGATGTATGCTCGTTAACACAGGCGAAGACCTGTGTCAACCTACGCCGAAATGTCAGAAACAGAGCTTGTGTTACCACGCATACAAGGATAGTAAAGGACTATTAACCTTTTTCCCTTTCCCGCTCCTTCAATTTCTGAAGGCAGTTAGGACCAACTTACCCTTGGCTGATGAGCATTGCCAAGGAACCCTTGCCCTTTCAGTGGTAGAGTTGTTCGCTCTACTCGGATCCTACTATCGCCAGGATTTTCATTTCCGCCCGGTCCATCCCTCCTCATGGAGGAACTTCTCACCAAGCAGAATGCCAGCCTACCGCACTCCTTTCGGAGGCCTATGGTATCGGCAATGGGCTTAACCCCGTCCGTTTTCAGGGCCTATAGTCTTGACGAGTAAGCTGTTACGCACTTATTATAGGATGGCTGCTTCTAAGCCTACCTCCTCGCTGTCTCTGACTACAGACACCTTTCACCCGATAATACTTAGCCCATATTTAGGGGCCTTAACCATAGTCTGGGTTGTTCCCCTTTCGAGCCGTGAGTTTACCCCTCGGCCCCGTGTATCAGGGTCTACAGTGCAGGAATATTCGGAGTTGGACAGGGGACCGATCCCTTTCGGAACCTAAATCCCTAATCCGTCGCTCTACCTTCCCTGCAACCTCACCTGAAACTTGACTACGGCCAACTTCGGCTGGAACCAGCTATCACTCGTTTCGATTGGCTTTTCACCCCTATTCCCAGGATAGAAGAACAGATGCACCTAGAACCTCTGCAGGCCTCCACGGGGTTTTACCCCCGCTTCACCTTACCCAGGAATAGATCAACGAGTTTCGGGTCGCACTCCTGTGACTTGTGGCACTTTCATACCACGCCCCTCGTCCTTGCGGGTTGCGGGCAATTTGGTTTCCCTTTGCGTGACTCTCCGTCGGAGATTACGCTCGCCACAGAGATGCACTCCCTGGCACGTTTTTCAAAACGCACGACAGAACGCCGAAGCGCACTGTCCTACTATAGCTAGCAGGTTTCAGGTCTTTTCACTTCCTTTTATGGGTGCTTTTCACCATTCCCTCACGGTACTATGTTCTATCGGACTCAAGACGTATTTACGGTTGGGAGTTGATGCCTCCCAGCTTCCTGCTCCATTTCCAGGGAACAGTACTCAGGATACCTTCACATCCTACTTGCCTTCCTCTACGGGGCTTTCACCCTCTACGGCCTCCCGTTCCAGGGAAGTTCGAGTCAGCAAGTGAGGACTAAAAGAAGGTCCTACAACCCCACATCTTCTGCCCATTTCTAGGCAGAATTCGGTTTGCCGTCTGCCGTTTTCGGTCGCTCTTACTCACGGCATCTCGTTTGATTTCTTTTCCTGCAGGTACTAAGACGTTTCAGTCCCCTGCGTTGCTCGTCCTTACAGACTTGAAGGGAAGTCCCATTCGGGTATCGCTGGTTCAACGTGTGCATACCACTCGCCAGCGCATTTCGCCGTTAGCTGCGCCCTTCTTCATCGTCTTGAGCCGAGGCATCCCCCTGCTAGCGTCTCTCTACCAAGTGTGTCTGTCTATGAACGGTATCAATGAATATGAATAATGGTTGGGAATCTATTCACATTCTCTACCTCTTCCACCGCAATGTTTACATGGCGATGTGCAATGAATGGACCCGTCGGGAAATTCACACAATACTCTCATATTGTGTTTTGAACCCGAGGCCCCCGCCTCACTAGACAAAAGCCCATGCGTTTGTTTGCAAGGGCGATGCTCTACCAGGCTGAGCTACAGGCCCATTTGTGATTATAAGATGGAGTGGAAAAAAAAGGAGGTGATCCAGCCGCAGGTTCCCCTACGGCTACCTTGTGACGACTTAGCCCACCTCACTGACCTTCGATTCGAGGCACCTTACAGATGCACCTCACCGAAAGCCGGCTCGGTTGGCTTGACGGGCGGTGTGTGCAAGGAGCAGGGACATATTCACCGGGCTGTGTTGAAACCCGATTACTAGGGATTCCAACGTCATGAGGGTGAATTACAACCCTCAATTTGGACTGGGAAAGGATTTTGAGGGTTAGCTCCTCCTTTCGGAGTTGCATCCCATTGTTCCTTCCATTGTTGCGCGCGTGTAGCCCAGAGTATTTGGAGCATACAGACCTACCGTGGCCTGCACCTTCCTCTCCTTTTCAGGAGCAGTCCCCACAGTGTGCTCAGTCATCCCGAAGGACCTGTTAGCAAATGTGGGTACAGGTCTCGCTCGTTGCCTGACTTAGCAGGACACTTTACAGCACGAGCTGACGACGGCCATGCACTACCTCTCGGCTCGTCAAGTAAGACCTTCAATCTGACTTTCATTCTGCCGTCGACCCTGGTAAGATGCTCTGCGTTGAGTTAGATTAAACCGCACGCCGCACCCCTTGTAGTGCTCCCCCGCCAATTCCTTTAAGTTTCAGTCTTGCGACCGTAATTCCCAGGTGGTGAGCTTAATGCCTTCGCTTCGACACCGCATCTTCCCGAAGAAGACGCGACACCTAGCTCACAGCGTTTACGGCTAGGACTACTCGGGTCATTAGCAGCTTTTTGTGATGAATTTTCAGAAGGTTATAGTAGTTATAACGATCGTAACCAACTGAAACACGATAAAACCTGAGCAAAGTTGCACAAAAAGTAGAAAGGTTTTTGCGCCTTTTTTTTCCCAGGTTTTTGGTGCCGAATCAAAGCACGAAGTGCTAAAAACGAGGCCACCAAAAAGCTGTATCTAATCCGGATCGCTCCCCTAGCTTTCGTCCCTGACTGTCGAATCCGTGCTGGTGCGACGCTTTCGCCACAGGTGGTCTTCCTAGGATTATTGCATTTTACCGCTCCCCAAGGAATACCTCGCACCCCTCCCGGTTCCAAGTCCAACAGTGTCTCCTGCCCGCCGTCAAGTTAAGCCTGACGATTTCACAGGAGATTTATTAGACCAGCTACGGACGCTTTAGACCCAATAAACGTGGCCCCCACTAGTGGCGCGGGGGTTACCGCGGCTGCTGGCACCCGTCTTACCCACCACTTATTCGCCAAGGTGTTTACCCTTGACAAAAGCCCATGGATAAACCATGAGCACTCAGGGTCCCTTTGTCGTACTTGCGTACAGTGCAAAATTTTCGCGCCTGCTGCACCCCGTGGGGCTAGGGCCAGTGCCTCAGTGCCCTTCTGGGGGCTCCCACTCTCATGGCCCCTACTGATCTTCGGCTTGGTGGTCCTTTACACCACCAACTACCTAATCAGCCGCCAACTCATCCTTAGGCGTTGCCTTTAGAGGAAGATGCGTTCCAGCCTCCTTCCCCTATCCGGGTTTAGCCTCAGTTTCCCGAGGGTGTCCCAGACCTAAGGGCAGATTATCGACGTGTTACTCAGCAGTCTGCCGCCAATCCCTTGCGGAACAAGCAGACTTGCATGGCTTAATCGGACCCCAATAGCAGCGACCTCCCGCAGGATCAACGGGAATTACCAATTGTCCTACAATTGACCACAATTTACCGGTCGCAAGAAAGATATATTCTTGTTTGATGTTTTTGTTTGGTTTTTTTCCACTCCATCATCCTCAAAAGGTTTTTTTGAGGACTCATGCAATGGTACGTTTTCTATGAAGAAAACATACCGATGAGCATTCTTAGAACAGTGTATCTAAGCTCGTGGAGGTGATGTATACATAGGAAAAAGGAGTTGTATTTAAAGATTTCGTTTTCTCGACGGAAAACAGATTTAAAGACGGAGAAACAAAAAAATGATTCTCACAGAAAATTTTAAGAGTATAGATATAGAACACTGCGTAATCTGAGGAACGAAAACTCGCGAATGAATCGACCTATGCAATTGACCTATGCAATCACAAAGATTAAACAATGATTACCTAAAAATAAGGTCTCGAAGTAAATACAGAACAAAAACTTTTAGAGATGTTTGTGAAAAGGTACCTACGGTGATAAAAAATGATAGAATTGCTCGCAAGAATTTTTTTATCAGCAATCTTTTTAGTATCGGGCTCTGGAAAAGTAAAAAATTTCAAAGGGACACAATAATATATGTATGGAATCCATGGGCATACCCATGACACAGCTTTTTCTTATCGGTGCAATTGTCTGTTAAGTGCTCGGAGGATTGTTTGTTCTCTTAGGATTATGGACCCAATGGGGAGCTGCTTTACTCGTTGTATTCATGATCCCAATGACCCTCATTTTTCATAGCACGTTATCAGACCTGATGCAGAAAATGCAATTCCTCAAGAACCTTGCGATAATAGGGGGATTACTGTTATTGGTGTATTATGGTGCAGGAGTGTATACCTTGGAAAGTGTTGTGTAATGATTAATTACAACTTAGGGTTGTGATAATTGGGATAATAGAACCATCGATTGAAGAATTTTACTTTTTGACACGTAAGTTGACTATACCAGTTCCACATACTTTCTGACCGAAAATACAATACTTTCGATACAAATGATCAGGAGTAGCCGGTAGAGAATGAGTGGTGCTCAGATAGAAACCAGTGTGTGGGGCGTGCTCAATATATGGTTTTATACTGCTTAATGCAGACTGCTTGTCGAATGCAATCCCATAATCATAAAGACCAATGGTGGCATTGGCGAAAAATTCCCCAATAGTTGTAACGCGTGTGACAAGGCATTGTACATTGCTGCTCATCTGTTGCGCCAGCTGTGCATTCTGGTCATACCAGAGAAGGAAAGACAACCTATATAACTTCCTCGCTTTTGGACTATCAACTATATATCTGTTGAATTGTTGGAGAAGAAGGAACCAGGAATTATCCAAGCTGATTGTCCATGATACATTCTTTCCCTTTACTTTGTTATGGATGCTCTTATCTGTGTTGTGAAGAAATATTTCATCGAACGTTTCGTTTGTTACTTTCTCAAGCAGAATCTTCTCTGTATCAACACACTCTACTTTGTACCCCCATGGCTCAAGAAGGTTCTTTGCTTTTTCCTGGAAGGATTGATCTTTTTCAAAGTAGAGGAATTTCATTTGTTTGGCTTATAGATGAACAGGTCAACCTTGTCTTTAGCTTCTTCTCTTTTTTTCTGATGCTCTTTCAGAAAGGCGTTGATCTTTTCAATAAGGATAGCCTTGAGCTCTCCTGAAAGTAGTGCACCTGATTTATAGCTATGATATATTTTCTGCAGTTTCTTGTCATCTTCCTCAAAAAATGTTAACCATTGATAGGACACATCTACATCGGGATTACCGCCATACTTCCTGTGTTCCTCTGTGGTGTCTTTTCCACCGGAGAATGCATATTTGTTGATTTTGTCCTTAACAGTCTTGGCATCATCTGTCACATAAATAGTCGTTGTTTCTCCTGCAGCAGTAGACATTTTACCATCACAGTGCATGCCACCCAATCCTGGCAAGAATCGACATTGAATAGAGGCTGGCTTCGAGAAACCTACTTTTTGAATCACATCTCTGGTCACACGGAAATGGGGGTCTTGATCAATTGCGTGAGGGATAAGACAAGGGATTTTTTTTTTATACAGCACTGAGGGCAAGAAGGCAGGAACCGCTTGCATAGATGTATAAAATATTGCTCCAATGTTCTGTTCATTTGTGAATCCAAATGCAGCCTTTGCGACGGAGAAATTGATAAGCTTTGCAACCTTGATTGCTTCTTTATACATGATGCCCGCATGTTTTGTGTCAATTAGGAAATGGGTTTTCTTTGGGTTGAAGCCAAGTGCTATGACATCCAGCATATTCTCATTGGTGTATCGCTCTGTATCCTCAAGCGTCACATCTTTCTTAAACAGGAATTTCTCTTCGTCGGGGAACTGGAACCATAATTCAACATCAAATTTGTCTTGCAGCCATTTTGTGAATAACCAGGGGATCAGATGACCCAGATGAACTTGTCCTGATGGAGCTCTTCCTGTGTACAAGAAGAATTTGTTTCCCTTCTCATACTCATCCAGAATAAACCCCAAATCCCTGTGTGCAAAAAAAATGTTCCTCCGTAAGAAGCAATGGAGCTTTTTTGTTATTTTCTTCATTCGTCTGAGGAGAGTTTCATCTATCCGAGAGACTCCAAAATCTTTCACAATCTTGTCATAATCAACGCATCCTTTTACTTCCCACGGCGTTATTATTGTATTCATGTATGTAACGAGAGTTAGTAAATTTATAAATGATGCTGTTTGTTATTTTGGCTCGCAGTAATTCTTAAATACGAGTACTCCTAAGCCACCCAGCATGGCAATAAAGGGAACACTAGCAGCATTTAATTTCTCAACGCTTGAGCTTGCCACGGTTGATGAGAGACGGGCATTGCGCAAAGAACTTTCTGATAAGGGGATAAGTGCAACATATCTGGATGTTGACAAAGTTTACCAGTTGGTATCTCCTTTTTTTATTACTGATGTAGAACTTGTCTTGATTGACCATCTGGAAAATCTTCTTAGCCAATTCAGCGAATTGATGGAAGGAATTATTGCAGTCGCTAAGCAGCATCCTTCCTGGTATGAAGCAATGAATGTACAGCGTCTTCACATAATAATCAATGAAACAAAGCCAGCGCTATTATCCACCAAAGATGCTTTCATGGTCTTATTATCTAAGCAGCAGAATATTCCTATCCGGATGCAGGTGCTTTTTAACAAAATCCGTGAAGACCCATCCAAAACAACTAAAATGGCAGTCGGAAGAGAAGTATTTCAGTTGCTCTGTGACATTGCAGGCACAGCAGATGGCATCAACGCCATGGTAAAGCTAAATGAAGCTCACGTGAACCATAGTCAGGATATGGCAAAACGCTTCTCCGAAGGATATATCTATCATTGGACGCTGGAAGAGGAAATCAAGCACATCCCATTTGGGCAAATATTCTCAAAATTGCCAGAGATGGATAAAGAATTATTCTATCAGATGGCTAAACTCCTTGAAGAACTTGCGAACACGGCAAAGGCAGTGTACTCCTTAAACTGGAAGCATATTGTATTGCTCAGGCGTCTCTATTGCTTGTTCTTTGAACTGGCATTTAAGGAGTGAACCTTTGCAGTTGCCCTCTCACAGCAAAAGTTTATAGAGCAACATCACTTACTCTGCTTACAGTAATTCGTCAGAATCAGTAATTCGTTAAAATGACTTTGTAATCAAAATGACGCTGCTCGAACTCAAAAATATATGGAAGACATACACCCTGGGAAGCGCACAAGTGCATGCCCTCCGAGGAGTATCCCTCTCAGTAAATAAGGGAGAGTTTCTTGCGATTCAAGGCCCCTCTGGCAGTGGGAAGAGCACCATGATGAGCCTTATTGGCTGTTTGGATCTGCCTACAAAAGGGACTATTTTACTAAATGATATAGACATAGCGTCCATGCCAGAGTCACAGCTCGCACAGATTCGCGGAAAGAAGATAGGCTTTGTCTTCCAGAAATTTAATCTGATCACTACTCTTAGTGCAGTGGAAAACATTGCATTGCCGATGATATTCCAGCGCATCTCGCACAATGAACAGTTGAAAAGGACAATCGCACTATTGCACCAGGTGGGGCTTGGGGACAGAATCCATCATAAACCCACAGAGCTCTCGGGTGGTCAGCAGCAACGGGTAGCAATAGCAAGGGCGCTTGCAACTAATCCGGATATCATCCTTGCTGATGAGCCAACAGGTAACCTCGATAGCACAACGGGAAGACAGATCATTGAGCTTTTAGTAACATTACATAATAATAGCAGCAAGACAATCATTTTGGTAACTCATGATGATGAACTGGCACATTACGCCCAGAGGATTGTCTATCTGCTTGATGGGAAAATACACAAAGAATGGAGGAGAAGATAATGAAAGTGATAATGAAAAGATATATGGTAGTGATTTTCTTACTGTTTGCACTGTCAGCAGTTACAATGCCAATGGTGTTTGCTGCAATGACAAAGCCAATGATAACTGTCAGACTTGAAAAATATGATCCTGTTCCCGTAGAGCCAGGAAGCGTCTTCGACGTCTGGGCAGGAATTGACAATAAAGGAGAAGCTTTATCTACAATGAGAATGCGTCTTGTTAATGCGTTTCCATTCACATCGTTGCAGGAAAAAGTGGATGTGGGAACTGTGCCTGCAAGCGAAAAAGTACTTGTGCATTTTCTTGTCAAAACAGACGTTGCAGCACAAAGTAAGGACTATAACCTAACATTTGAATATCAGTGGGGAGATAATGACAAATGGTGGGTACAGAGCACAGCTCCAGTACAGCTGAGAACAAGCGGCGCTTCTGTTTCGGTATCATCTTACCAGATAACACCTTCAGAGATTATGCCAGGCAGCACAGCAAATCTTGTGCTGGTGATAGAGAATACTGGAAGAACAACAGTGAAAGACATTGATATCTCTCTTGACCTCCATGAAAAATTCTCATTATCCGGAACAGGGACAACAAGAAGGCTCACATCACTAAAACCAGGTGAAAAAGAAGAGCTACCCTACACGCTTATTGCTGATCCGAGCGCAGAGCCAAAGGTATATTCATTTCCAGTAGCCCTGAGTTATAGCGATGACCGCAACAATAAATATATCCGCTCTTCCTCAATAAGTGCTTCTGTTAATGCAAAGCCGGATGTTCTCGTTATGGTAAATGATGTCGTAAAGCAAAAGAACAATGTTAAAGTAAGTCTCAAGACAATTAACAAAGGCACTGTAAACCTAAAGTCTCTCACATTGCACCTTCTTCCGGGGGAATATAACCTTGCTTCGGGGGATACGCGCTACCTGGGAAATGTAGACTCTGATGATTTTGAGATAGTTGACTTTACTATCGCATTAAAAGGAAAGCAAGCAAGCGTCCCTTATGAAGTGATGTTCAAAGACCCCTACAATAAAGACTTCACGATAAGGGGATCAGCGTTAGTAACAATGCCTGAGGAAGAAGCACAAAGAGGAACGTACTGGTTGCCGCTTTTATCAGGTATGCTGGGTATTATTATCGGATTTTTTATTGGGCGCAGAAGAAAGAAATGATTCACGATTATTTTTTTCTTGCTTTTGCACATCTTCGTCACCATCCAACGAGGGCTTGGCTGACGATGATAGGTATCTTTATCGGCATTGCTGCAGTTGTTGCACTGATTTCGCTTGGTCAGGGACTTCAGGATGCAATCAATAGTCAGTTCTCGACATTTGGAGTTGACAAGATAATTGTAACAGGGAAGAGTGCGGGGTTTGGTCCCCCAGGACAAGCGTCTGCTGGAAAAGTAACTAAGGCGGATATACAACTGCTCAGAAAATCACCAGGCATTATGAGGACAGCAGGGAGACTGCTAAAGCCAGTCTCTGTGGACTTTGCTAATGAAGTGAGAACAACATATGCAGTATCACTTCCCGAAGATGACAAAGAGTTTGAGCTCATTAAAGAAGTAAACACGCTCCGTGCAGCTGAAGGGAGGATGCTCAAGAAGGGAGACAAGAGAAAAGCCATGGTTGGATACGACCTCGCTTACAAGCTTGTCTTCTCACATAATATCAAATTAGGGAGTAAGCTATTACTCAATGAGCATGAGTATGGCGTCATTGGTGTTATGGATCGTTTTGGAGACCCGGCAAGGGACAAGGCTATCTATCTCATGGAAAATGACATGCGTAACCTCTTTGATATGAAGAATGAGTACAGTGTGGTTGTTGCTCAGCTGGCCTCTGGAGAAAACCCTCGGGCTGTAGCTGAGGTGATAAAACGGGCAATGGGGAAGGACAGGCACCAGAAAGTTGGCAAGGAAGATTTTGAGATACAGACATCAGAAGAGATACTGCGTCAGCTCACAACTATTTTGCAGATAGTCTCAGCAGTGCTCACGGGGATAGCGGCGATAAGTCTTTTGGTGGGTGGCGTTGGCATCATGAATACAATGTATACTGCAGTGCTGGAACGGACAAGGGAGATTGGCATTATGAAAGCGATTGGTGCACGTAACGAGGACATCCTTGCGATTTTTCTGGTAGAGTCAGGCATGCTTGGAATGACAGGGGGTGGACTTGGTATCTTGCTGGGCACAGCACTCAGCAAAGCAACTGAGTTTGTCGCTGCACAGATGTGGGGTCCTAATCTTTTACAGGCTTCAATTCCGTGGTATCTTGTGCTGGGAGCGCTTCTCTTCTCTTTCATTACTGGGACATTGTCAGGTGTACTTCCTGCACGAAAAGCTGCGCACATGAAGCCATCTGAGGCATTACAATACGAATAATGTACGAAATTCCAGGACAGTACAACACTAGAAAAATTACTCTTGAATTATTCTTGAGAATGGTGATACATCTGATAGAGTTTGTCCGAGTTTTCCACTACGTACTTCGCTACAACCTTATACTCGGGACTATTCGGCTTTGCTTGTCCATGATGTGCAATATCATCAAGAAAGTTGGCAATGACGTCTGCCTCTGTCATCCCTCTCATGCTGTCTGATGACCATCGCTGAAATTCTTCCTCAACAAAATCTTTCAATGGCATCTCTTGTATAATTTCCCAAAGGGTAGATTTCATTACTAATCACCTTCTCAACTCTTCACAGTAAACTAAAATTCAATATAAACCTTTCTTAAGCCATAAGGAGGCAAATCTTTAAAAAAGTAGCTAATTTGCCGACTGCCGGAGGAAAAAACAATGAAGAAAATATTATTGTTCGTGCTTTTACTTACACCAATCGTTTATGCGAATCACGCCGACATACCGTACTACACATATAACGGAGAGTCGAGACCATTCTACTATTATGGAACCGCTTCTGGGACGGATACGAGCTATGTATCCCCACAATATGCTCGCCGCTATACTCCCTACTACGATGCCGGTTACCGTAAGGGAAATCTCTATGAACGGTATGGATACACTACTGACTATGAGATTCGAGGAAAGGATAATGGCAATTACTATGGCTCTTCTGAAATAAATGACCGCTACCGAACAAGTGAATCATATGAGCGCACAGTTGAATATAATTACGACAACTACGGCAAGTATTACAATCTTTATGATCCGCGTTACGACGGTAGAAAAAGCAGAACGCTGATGACAGACTATAATGACGGTTATTATACCAGTCATTATCGGCCAAGCCTCTATAGTAGTGGTCGCATTGCAATAGAAGATGAATACGGACCAGTGCATTACAACTATCGTGGACAACGCTATGGTTACGATGCAGAGGGAAGGAGGTTTTATTATTGATGATATAATGGATACTTGGAACTGGTACACTCTTACTTACGAACCAGATGGCATTTGTGGTATACTCTCTGAATAGCCAGACATACAGAGAGGGGTAAAGATTCACCACTAAAATGTAAAGATGTTCCTGCCTGGAACTATAGCAAGCTGCCCTTTTCTTTAGGAGCATTAGACTACCTTACCTTGTCAATTCCATTGTCCACAATTATTACACAGGAACAGGTATTTACCATCATGATACCGATGCAACCTATACTAGATTTAGTTATGAATAGAGTAAACAAACGTACAGATTTTGAAACAAAAGTGCTGTTAGCAATAAACTATTCTTAGACTGAAGGTGCAACACATGCTTTCTTGGAATGTGATGATGGGCATGGACTGTTTTCACCGTATGAAACAACACAGCGTATACCATTGCTCAAAGTGATCTGGTCACTGACTACACAGGTACAATGAAAGAACAGAAAAGGAGATTACACTAGAATGGTCTTGTTATCTTCCGAATGTTATCTCCCGAAGCATGTCAGGAGAGTCATCTCTCATTCCGACAATCAATGCGTTTTTGGTGCCTATAGAAAACTTGGATATTTTCTTACACACATATTTAAGCAGTACAAAAACGAATCGAAATTTATCTCAATAAATTGATTATATCAACGTTGATCGTTCAAATCAGGAAAAATGGACTGGCCGGGATTTGAACCCGGAGTCTTCCCATTTTTGGTATCTTTTGGTATTAATCACTACTATAGCCAATGGGATGTGATACCAGATTTCACCACCAGCCCGATGAATCGACAAGATTAGTGCTTCTTTAAAACCGTTTCGGTAGTAATTTTAAAAAGAGAACATTGTTACAGGTTGTATGCTCGATATATTTTCTCTTGCACTTGTTATTGCAGGACTTTGCCTCTTTGAGATTATTAGTGGTATAGATAATGCCATCATCAATGCAGAAGTCTTGTCTACCATGCAGGAAAGAGCAAAGAGATGGTTTCTCTTATGGGGATTGCTTTCCGCTGTTTTTCTTGTTAGGGGATTATTACCATGGCTTATTGTCTGGGCGACTTCAGGACTTAGTCCGTTTGATGCACTAACAGCAACATTCAGCAGCGACCCGAAAATAGGTGGTGCTGTAGAGAGTTCTGCACCAGTTCTTCTTATCGGAGGTGGTGTCTTCCTTATTTTCCTTTTTTTTCACTGGCTCTTTCTCGAGCACAAAAACTATGGCTTGTTTGGAGAGCGTTTCTTCCATGAGCAAGGAGTATGGTTTTTTGCAGTGGTATCGGTAATTTTAACAATAGTGGTATGGTTTGCGTTAGAAATAAACTCCTTAATGGCTTTTGGCGCTGTGGTAGGCTCGACAGTGTTCTTCATCACGCATGGTTTTAAGCAGAACGCTGAACAGCAAGAGAAACAATTAATGGCAAAACATCTCTCTGACATCAGCAAAGTGTTATATCTTGAAGTGATTGATGCCACTTTCTCCATAGATGGCGTTCTTGGTGCATTCGCTTTCACTCTATCTGTTCCCTTGATACTTCTTGGCAATGGACTTGGCGCTTTTGTTTTGAGAAAGTTGACGATGAACAATATAGAACATATCAAACGCTATCGTTACCTGAAAAACGGGGCAATGTATTCAATACTTTCATTGGGAATCGTCATGCTCTTGGATAGTTTCAATTACCACATCCCCCAATGGGTTTCTCCAGCAATAACATTCTGCGTAGTTGGTTACTTCTATTACAAGTCAATAGTTTCATTACAGGAACCAATAACAGAACAGAACTAATAACAGCTGCAGCTCATCACGTTGTTAGCTGAATTCAAAGAAAAGTGACTACTTCTCAAACTCTTTGGCCCACATCAAGCCAATGCGCATCATGTTGTCTTTGAACTTTCTGGATAGCAGATACGTCTTTTTGTAGACATTGTAATCAATAAGTCCCATGCCAAGCATCGGTGTCAAAATACGATCGTAGAATTGCCTTTTATTGTATGACAATCGCACGCGCTGGCCTTTGTATTCTGGAACATCATCAAGAATGCACTCGTATCCACCTTCATGCAGCCTCGTGGCAAAGAGTGACATCTCTGTTTTTGTGAATTCTCCTCCCTTTTTACCCTTCATTGCTCTTACTAGTTCCTTGCCAACAATGTATTGCTGGTCGGTTGCAAAGAGTATCTTAAATATATCGTCTGGCATATTCGCTTGGTCAAATAAAATTACCATGAAGGTGTAGAATAAACTAATATATAAAAATGTATGCTTTTTGTATACTGGTTGGGAAAATCACTTACCCTTGTTTAGTGCGCGGCGCCTGCTGAACCCCTCTGGTTGACCCTAAAGAAACCCGAGGATAAAAGCAGAATTAGTCACCGCGCTTAGGAGAATTATTAACAGCGTTACCTCAATCCACCTTTTCCGATCATAATGTTATTTTTACGTTCTAACGTTAGTAGGTTGGATTCTGCATTAAAAAAGTTCACACTTTTTTGACTGTGACGGATGGCTTGCGTAGTCAATTTTTATTGAGCAGCTATCCATAATCTTTATATAAAATCACCCTTCACGAGCATTGGGCCCGTAGCTTAGTCTGGTGGAGCATCGGTCTTATATGTCCTTGCTCTATGCAACGGCTGAGTCAGCCGATGGTCGGGGGTTCAAATTGGTTGGTAGTTATTGAGAGGTAAAAGCTATCTATCCAGGAAAGTCCCCTCGGGCCCATCATTACCAGTAGAGAGTGGAATGGTAATGCTTTAATATTACACCCTCTTTATATTCCTGATGGTATTTGATTCATTACCTGAGCTTATAACAACAGTGCAGGTGCTTGTCTCGCGCATACAGTGGTTGATTGGGGGTTTTTTTGGATTATATCTCTTTTATTATATCTTCAGTTATTTCTCACAGAGAAAGACAGTGCATCTGCTGGAAGACATACGAGACCAGCTCAATGAACTGAACAAACATTTGCGTAACAAATAAGAACTCCACCTATTGCACCATGTGCAATGACAGCACCACTGTTTCCTGAACTTATGCTGAAAAAATATAATCCTCTCTTCACTATCGTATTGAGCTACATCATAATTATAGCAGTTGGCACATTGCTTCTGATGCTGCCAAGCGCTTCTACTACTGATGAATGGACACCTTTTGTTGATGCTGCATTTACTGCAACTTCAGCAACAACAGTCACTGGTCTTACAGTAGTGGACACAGGGACACATTGGTCATTCTTTGGCCAGCTTGTCATCCTTCTGCTGATCCACATTGGTGGATTGGGCTACATGACAATCATTGCAAGTATCATTATCATTGTTAGAAAGCGTGCAATTACTGAATCCCTCATCCTCGGAGAGTCTCTTAACACGTATTCCTTTAAAGAGATGTTTTTACTTGCAAAAAGCCTTTTCATGGTTGTGATATTGCTTGAAGCTCTAGGAGCACTTGCATTGTTCGTCAACTGGGCGCCACTAATGGGCATCAAAAAGGCATTATGGTTTGGCATATTCCATGCAGTTGCTGCTTTCAACAATGCCGGATTTGATCTAATGGGCAATTATGCAAGCCTCACAAACTATGTTAGCGATCCTGTTGTTAATGCAACTATTATTGGATTGATTATTGCAGGAGGGCTTGGTTTTTTCGTATTCCTTGAATTGGTGAACTGGCTTACTGGTAAAGGAGTCATGACACTGCACACCAAAATTGTACTGACGATGACTTGTCTTTTGATAGTGCTTGGTGCAGGCCTTATCATTGCATTTGAATCCTCAAATCAGGAAACACTGGGCAATCTCCCTTTCACAACAAAAATGTGGGCTGCATTATTTACCAGCGTTACTGCGAGAACAGCTGGTTTCAATACGCTGTCCATGAATAAGCTCACCGATGCCTCATTATTTCTCTTAATCCTTCTCATGTTCATCGGTGCATCACCAGGAGGAACTGGCGGTGGGATTAAGACCACAACTATCTCTGTCGTTTTTTTTGCTGTAAGCTCATACATTAAAGGACACAAAGAGACGTCTATTGATAGTCGGACAGTTGATGATACAACAGTGAGGAAGGCACATACCATTATTGTCCTGACCGCAAGTTTCATTGTTTTTTTTACATTCGCCCTCCAACTCACAAGTCACCATGGATTTCTGGCAGTGCTCTTTGAGGTTACATCTGCATTTGGTACAGTAGGATTAACAACCGGCATAACACCAACACTTGTACCAGCAGCGAAAGTTATTTTAATGGCAGCCATGTTCGTGGGCAGAATCGGATCATTATCGGTAGTTTTGCTCTTTACACGAAAATATGCAACGCGTATTCAGTTTCCGAAAGAGCACATCTCTATTGGGTAACATGAAGAAAACATTTGGTGTCATTGGCTTGGGAAGATTTGGGTCTAGCTTAGCTCTTACGCTATCACGCTTAGGCCAGACTGTTATAGCAGCGGATATGGAGGAACCTGATGTCCAACGCATTAAGGATTATGTGACCTATGTAGCGCAACTTGATGCAACTGACATTGAAGCATTGAAAGAGGCTGGTTTCAAGAACTGTGATATTGCGATAGTTGCCATAGGGGAGGATGTTGAGAGCAGTTTTCTGGCCACTACTAATCTCAAGGATCTCGGTATTAAATATATTGTTGCCAAAGCGCAGACAGAACAGCAGGGAAAAGTTCTTGCAAAGATTGGTGCTGACAGGATCATCTATCCGGAGCATGATTCAGGAGTGCGTTTGGCAAATCAGCTGACGCAATCAGACATCCTTGAATTCATTGAAGTATCACCAGATTATATCGTCAAGGAAATAAAGGTACCGCATGAATTTATCGGGAAGTCTTTGCGCGAACTGCAGCTGCCGAATAAGTTCCGTGTGCTAGTACTTGCCATAAAACGGGGAGCAAGCACACATATCATTCCTCACGTCGATGAACGTGCGGGGATTAATGATATATTTGTCATCGTTGGAAAACGTGAAGATGTGTTATTGTTTCTGCGAAGATTCAAGCTTATAGCCTCAGACCACGCGAACTTTTTGGCGCATCTTGTGCATGGTATCTTCCCTAAAGCCAAAAAGCATTTAAAATAGCATAAAAACACATAGCCATTTCGCCCCGGTGGTGTAGTCCGGTCAATCATACAGCACTTTCGATGCTGTGACCCGGGTTCAAAGCCGCCAGCTTTTTGTTTGGCTTATCGTCGGCATACAGCGCCTCGATTCGCCTCCAAAAACCAAAGACGAGCTTTGCTCGTCTTGGCCCAAGAAATTCCAAAAGAATTTCTTTGGAACAAAGAAATGCTCGAGAGCATTTCTTGTTCACGTTGCTTTGCAACTTTGAACTGGGAAAACTGGAGGAGACTGCGTCTCGCAAATGGGAGTATTCAAAATAATGTTTTTGGTTCCCAAAGCGACGGAGTCTATCACGTTTTCCCAGGTCAAAAAAGTGGCGCAACCACTTGGGCCCAGAAAATCATCTGGATTTTCTTGGGTTACGGAGCTGAACCGAGCTGCATAGCAGCGAAGGTGAAGCTGAGTAAAAGCTGCCTGGTGAAAGTCCCGGCCGGGGCATTCTTTCATTTTTTTTTGTCAATTTCTTTCATTGCAACCGGCTCTGTAGAAAGTCTCGCTCTCGCTCGCCATTGCACCTCAGCTCGCATGTGCTGTTAGTCTGCAGAGTGACACAAAGGAGAACCGCTGTTCTCCTTGTGCAAGAAGCCTATGGCTTCTTTGCATTTCCCGGATGGAGCACAAAGAAATCTCGCAGATTTCTTGTGCAAGTTGCTTCGCAACTTTGCATCCCCTTTGTCACTTTTCCTGACTCTTGAAGGTGCTCTCCCTTAAGAGTGGCAATGGTACACTTTCTACAGAGCCATTGCAACCATTATATTTTTAATATAAGCTACATATTGGTCTACAAAATGACATACGCGCTCTCACCATCTGCTCTCAATTTACTGAAAGACTGCCCACGATGTTTCTGGCTCTCTAGTAATCACCATATCAAAAGACCATCTGGCCCATTTCCTTCTTTGCCAAGCGGGATGGATAAAGTCCTCAAAACACACTTTGATGTGTTCAGGGAGAAAGGAGAACTCCCTCCTGAATTAGTAAGAGAAGGCATAAATGTAGCATTATTCAATGACCTAGAGCTTCTCAGCGTCTGGAGAAATAGCAGAAAAGGCATAAGATGGACAGATGCTAAAGGAAATACCATTTATGGTGCAATAGATAATCTCTTGCAAAAAGAAAAGAAGCTTATTGTGCTAGACTACAAAACAAGAGGATATCCATTAAAAGAGGATACTGCTGTACATTACCAAGACCAGTTAGACATCTATAATTTCCTTTTCAGAAAGAATGGCTATGAGACAGAAGATTACTCGTATCTCTTATTTTATCATCCAAAAGAAGTAAACGAGAAGGGTTATGTTTTGTTCAATACAAACCTTGTCAAACTGGATGTAAACATAAAAAATGTAGAAACCATCATTAAGAATGCTTTGGGTGTGTTGGAAGGAGACTTGCCAAAAAGCAGTGAGAAGTGTGAGTTCTGTACATGGAAAACACGGTGAGTATATATTCATTGTGAGCATACCTCTTAATGGTACAGATTAATAGATGCATTGCAGACATATTAGAGCCACAATAAATTACTTAGTCCTTAAATCAAGGTACTCGCTCACTTCAGCAGCATCAACCATATCCTCGAGCGTTTGGTAGTATGTATTGAACCAGTGAGAATCTTCTACAGCAAGATGTGGTTTCTGAGTCTCATAAAGGTTAAAATAAGATGGAGTGTGCGGACTTATCATCGAGACAGGACAATTGGTCTTGTAATATATTAGCATAATACCCATCTTTTCAAGAGCAGCTAACGTATAGGGGCTAAGTACATAGTATTTTTTCTTGTAATAGGTAATGGTGGTATACTGTTCACCACAGATTGAAAGGCATTCCCTCACGCGATGAAACCTTCTTCCATATTTTTGCTTAGGCGCAACAACGATTGTCTGTTTCATTTTCCTCATTTTGTTATCCGTTCATTTTACCCCCACCACTCCCAATGCATCCTCATGGCGCTTTACATGGAAACCAGCCAGCGTAAGACGCTTGGAAGCTTCTCCTAAGAGATTCCGTGAAGAACGTACTGCACCAGGCCTCCCTGTGTAATGAAATAGCTTTCCCTCCTTCTTGAGGACGCGATACAGCTGTTTATAGAACTCTAATGAATATAGTTCTCCTGCTAAGGAGAATGATGGTGGGTCGTGGATAATACGATTGAAATAATTTGATTTCATGCTTTTGATTACTACTGAAACATCTCCATTGATACGTTCGATATTGTTCAGTGAAAACAACTCCTGTGACCAAGGATTGTAACGAGCTACATCCTGGCAGTTATGGTCTTTTTCTATGGTCACTACCTTTGTAGCGCCTGCATGCACCAAGCCTATGGCAGTGTATCCCAAACCAGTACATGTATCCAAGCACACCCCTTCTACAGGAGAAACCAGAGCTATCTTCATCTCAGTATCTTTCTTAGGCGTTACCTGCGTCACACGATGCATGCGCACACCTGATATTTCCAGCGTCGGCCAGTCAGCTGTTGGATAGAGTTTGTAGAATCTATTTGTATCTTGAGCAAATAACTGGATTTTTGTAGTTTCATTGTCCTTCAACATAAAACAAACAGTCTTGTTTTCTGCTATTTTTTCCGTATCTTGACGTGAAAGATGTTCATGCTTCGGGAAGAGAAAGCTGTCCTGCTCTCTAATCACATCCACGATGTCCATTCCGATATTCAGGCGCACTATGCCCTTTGCCCCGAGAAGCTGTTCTGCCTCTCTCCATGAGAGAACAAGCATAGTGGGTTTATTGCAGTAATATTTATAAAGCTAGTGCTTCCCCACGCATATGCTTCGATGTGGGGAGTAGCTTCCCTGAAGAAGAGAACAAGAAAAAGAAGAAAATAAAAATCCCTCACAGCAAGCTGTGGGTATTTTTAGTCTTCGTTGAGCTATTTGATTATCGTTGCGAGCAACGGAGTATTAAACTCAACGAAGAAATAATGGAGGCTTTTACTACAATGTCAATGTACAAATATCTTCGGGATGCATGGCAATCTGATTCTATTCATCAAAGAGAGAGAATCCTTCTGTGGAGGAGAGAACCTACGACAGTAAGAATAGATCATCCTACACGACTTGAACGTGCACGCTCATTGGGATACAAGGCAAAACAGGGTTACCTTATTGTGCGACAGAGAGTTGACCTCGGTGGTCGTATGAGACCTGATATTGTTGCTGGGAGAAAGCCGAAGAATAACCGGCAGAACAAGATGCTTGACATGAATTATCAGCATATTGCAGAGCGCAGGGCATATGAACGTTATGCAGCGAACTGCGAAGTCATGAATTCCTATCTCGTTGGAGATGACGGGAAGCAGGCATGGTATGAAGTCATTCTCGTTGACAAAACGCATCCCATTATTCAGGCTGATGAGCGTGTGAATGGACTGATTGAAAACAGAGCACGCGTCATGCGCGGATTGACAATGGCCGGAAGACGCTCTCGCGGACTATTGCACAAAGGTACAGGCGCAGAAAAGCTAAGACCTTCCAGAACAGCTAATCGGAAACGCAGAATGAGAGCTCGAATAAAGAAAGAGGGTCTCAATCTGCAGACAGAAGAGATTTATCCGAGGCACAGGAGGTAAAGACATGAAAACTGGAATAAGGGAGATAGCACTTGCCGCAATGCTGGGTGTAATGGGACCTGCTTATGGTGAAGAGATTTCACTAAAACAAAAGGTAGAGATGGTCGTGAAATATTTGCAAAGGCAACCCCTAAATGAGCTTTGGGGAACACACCACGACTTTATCACAAAGAATGCTTTTACCGAATTCACCTACGGTAATCATGAATTGAAAACAATGATAACTTACAAAGAGCAGAATGAAACAATGACTATCACTTTTGTTGATGAGGAAGAGAATGGATATGGCAATGTTGATATGGTCCGGGCAGATGGTGAGTGGATCATCCCGACAAAGAAACAGCAAGAGAAAGTTATCAAAGTATACACTAGAACAATCAATGATTACCTTGAATCAAGAGAGAATAATGCAGAGAGACTGGATGCTGTCTTGAAAAAGGTAGCGAAGTAAGTACTAAAGTAATTATCCATTTGTTATAAGAACTACATTCTTTTTCTGTTCTATAACAACAGTACCGGCATCGTTAATGACAATATCATTCCCGCGGATAAAATAATCAGTCTGGAGCCCGGAAATCTGCACGCACTCGATGCCCTTGAACTCTAATACCTTCTTAGGCACTTCAATGGTCATATGCGGATTGTTTATATCAAAGAGCTTTATCTCTACGATATACGGCAACTCTTCATTCCCCTTATATTTCTTTCGTGCGATAATAATGCTTTTAGTGGTGAGCTTCATAATGGTCAATCACTACTTTTCTATTTAAAACCTTTTTGGATTTCGTTACTTTGTTGTGCAGAAAGAGGACATGGCATTCAGAGTCCTAGTGTAAATATTCTGTTGGCATTCTCAAAGAAGATGGCGCGGTGATGTTTTTTTGGCACAGCATTTTTGATGATGGTGATGTATGCTCCCATATCTACCAGTGGCCAATCACTTCCATACACTAATTTCTCTGGCGCGTTTGTATAATCAAGAGCGAAAAGAATATCCTTTGCAATGTAGCGTGGAGGCTTTTGAGGGTGTCCAATGCAGAAGGCGGATAGGTCTGCGTAGACATTCTCATTCTTGTAGACAAGTTCTGCAGCGTCACGCACCCATGGATTGCCAAGATGTGCAAGCACAAAGATAGTCTTGCGGAATGTGACTGCAATCTCATCGATATCCAATGGATGTGAGTACTTAACAAAATGATCACTGCCGAACGTATCTCCTGTATGGATAATGACTGGAATGCCATAGGAGCCTGCCAATTTGTAGAAAGGATGATAGCATTTGTCAGAAGGATAGACCGGATGATAACCAGGAAATATTTTGATTCCATACACGCTCTTGTCCTTGAATAGTTGTTCGAGGACGTGCAAATCTTTTTCACTTGTATGTTCCGGGTGAATTGCACAGACAGGAAAGATGCGCTGATCTAATTTTTGTTGTGCTATGAGCATTTTGCTTTCACCGGGTGTGAACGCTTGTGTGTCTGTGGTGATAGCCAATGCTGCTTTGATCGTATATTTCTGAAGTGATGTTTGGAGTCCTGACCACGAAAAATCAATACAATGTTCCTTGGCAAATGCCATAGTTTCCTTATGGTGAAAGGAGGTATGAATGTGTGCATCAATGATGTCCATATCATTCACTCCTTTTCATGCGCAATACTCCGAAGAAACCGTTCATTGATGCTCATGGTTTCCACCATATTACGAATAGAACGTGTGGTTCCTGGAACCGGGTTTTTTTTCATGAAGACTTGTATGTTTTTTGCTTCAGCAGTATTTGCCATTGTGCTCAAAGAGGTTATAATAGTGCTGAAATGAGGCGAAAAGCCAGTAGAGTATTTTGCTTTTACTGTTGTCCATTTTTTTTTTAGCCATGGCCAGACAAGCAATTTACCAGATGGATTTGCTGACATTGATGTGGGAATATAAAATGCATCCTGCATGCGTACTTCTTTGCTAAAAAGCATGTCAAGTGTTTGTGCAAGGAGTATTTTGTTTTTGCAGCCGGCTAATGCCGCAAGAAGTTTTACCTTTTCAGCAGGGCCTTGCTCTTTTCTATACAATACATAGAGCTGGTCATACTCTTTTTGTGTTGCCTGCCATGCGAGGACTGTGTACAGAGCGCTTCGCAGATCCGGATGCACTGCTGTCTTGTCCTGCAAAAATTGCTCAAACAGTGCTCTTGTCTTATCAAGAACTGTTTTGTCCTCTAATCGTCCAAGGCTTGTAATGAGTAATGCCCGCAATTGCATATCTGTTTCCCGCTCACCTTGTCGCTTTTCCCATCCAAACTTTTTCAGCAAAGATCTGTACAACGCAGTTGCAGCATGTGCAACCATTTGGTGCGAGTTGGTACCATAAGTCAACAATGCTATCTTATTGATTGATGAGATAATGTCCATAAGAACAAGATAATCATCTTCATCATTGTATGAAGCAATAAACGAAAGGTAGTCAGATAATGGAACGTCTGTTGCAAGACAAAGTGCAGTTATATCCTTATGCATACCCCATCTATCTATGGCATTGAGCTCTTTAGAAGCAACTGCAGCAGCATTTTTTTCTCTCATAGAGGTCATGTAATCAACCCGGTAAAAGCCAGTTTCATTACTATTCACTTTTATCCATCGATGCTGTCCGGGCAGCGCAATATCCATCCGTTGGTTATTCATTATGCAGCGCACTGTTTTTTTATCAGTTGTAACAGTTAATGGGATTGGCCATGTTGTGCCAAGTGTACTTCCCCTGTACAAGAACCTTTTTTGGGTGGCCTTCAGTTTTTCTTTCTCATACGTCACATAGACAACGGGATGTCCTGCTTGAGTAAGCCACTTATCCATTATTCGAGGGATAGGCTTTCCTGAAACATCTGCAAGCGCTTTCCACAGATCCATGCCTACTGCGTTTGCGTGTGAAAAAGTGGAGAGATACCTATGAAGCCCTTTTCTAAACAGTTCTCCGCCGATGAATGCCTCAAGCATCCTCAGAATCATTCCCCCTTTCTCATAGCTGATAGCATCGAAAATCTCCTCGATTTCCTCAGGCACATCGACCGCAACATGGATGGGATGCGAACTTTTCAATGAGTCAAGATGATAGGCGCCACGCACGTCATACAGGAATTCTGCCCATGGTTCAAGCTCTGGCCAAAACACATTAATTGCTTTATGTGCCATGAATTCTGCAAAGCTCTCATTAAGCCATAGATCGTTCCACCAGCGCATGGTCACGAGATTACCAAACCATTGGTGAACTATTTCGTGGGATACGACAGTTGCAACCCGTTGCTTTTCAGAGAGGGAAGATGTTTCTTCATCATACAATAGAGCAGTTTCCCTAAATGTTATTGCTCCCCAGTTCTCCATCGCACCTGCAACAAAATCGGGAACGGCAATAAGATCAAGCTTATGCAGGGGGTATGCAATGCCAAAGTACTCTCCATAGTACGCAATGATTTTTTTTGCAGCCAGAAGGGCGAACCTCCCTTTACTTGATTTTCCCGGCGTTGTGACAACCCGCAAGGTAATAGCTCCAAAGCTGTCCGTCAGATACTCAAATTCTCCTGCACCAAGGTAAAACAGATAGGGTGACATCTTTGGCGTCGTTGCAAAGATAACCTGTTTTTTGTCATTGCCCAACAGTTTCTCTTCTTGAGGAAGCATATTTGCCAGAGTGTCAAGCTCTTTTGGGACAGTGAGAGAAATGTCAAATGTGGCTTTTGCTGCTGGTTCATCAATGCAGGGAAATACTTCACGTGCATGCGCAGGTTCCATCTGCGTTGTGAGCATGTAGGCAGTCTTTCCGTTTTTTTCTTGATATTCGCTTCTGTAGAGCCCAGCACCTTGACCGAAGCTGCCGGTGAAATCAAGAGATACTAGTACCTTTCCCGTTACTTTTTTCCCAAAAGGGAGCAAGACCGTGTGCTTCTTGTGATCATACCTAATTGCTTTCTCAGGAATGACAATCTTTTTTTTAGCAGACAAAACTATGGCATTTTTTACATGTAACCCTTGCTGATGAAGCGTAATTGCCGCTATCGGTTTTTTGGCAACCAGTGATATCGTTTCATGACCTGAAAAGGTTGTCTGCTCTTTTTTTCTGAAATCAGCTACATCGAAGTGAAGCGTATAGTTATGTGGTTCGATAGCGCTGTTTATGGCTTTGTAATCCATCTCTCTATCCAAGATGTTCTTTGTTTAATACTTTTTGGTTTAATGGTTCTGTTGCAAGGTAGCTTAGTCCATCGGTGGGTGGAGAAATTGCAAGGTTTACTTTCTCGACGAGCTGGGAAGCGTCGAGATCCATGGTCTTTTGATTAAGAGGGTAAAGTATGTAAACTTGCAACAGAGCCTTTCCACCACAAGGAATAAATATGTAGACGTCATAAATATCTTAAAATCAGAGGTGAAAGACGATTAGTATACTTTTTGTTGTGTTAGTAATGCTTCTCTTTGCCTATCTCTTTTCTGTAGGTGCACGATTCTTTGGGCTTCCTCGTGTTGTAGGACAGATAATGGCTGGTTTTTTTCTTGGTCTTCCTTTTTTGCAGCCATTGCTTTTTACCCCTGAGAATGGGCCTATTTTTCAATTCTTAGCAGATGTTGGTATTCTCCTCCTTTTTTTCTTTACAGGATTAGAAGTTGATATACGGAGCTTTGAGAAGACTGCAAAGGAATCATGCTCTATTTCTTTCTTCAACACAGTTATTCCTCTCACCGGTGGTTATTTTCTGAGCTCTCTTGTTTTTGGTTTCTCTTCCCTGGTTTCCTTAATTATAGGAATCTCCCTTGCTGTTAGTTCCCAAGCAATCTCGCTTGATCTTCTTGATGAAAGTAATATGATGAAAAGCAAAATCGGGAAACTCATCATTTCTGCTGGATCTATTGATGATTTATTTGAACTTTTTCTGGTTAGTATTCTGCTTGTCCTTTTCCACATTAATATTGAACAAGTTAGTCTGATACGTTTTTTTCTTAATATATTTTTTTTCGTCATTATTGTTTTTGTCTTCAAATGGTGGTTCGTCCCTCTGGTTCTTCACGTGTTTGAGCAAGAACAATCACGGAGTTATCTCTTTATGGGCTCATTTATTCTTGTGCTTTTGATGGCATGGTTATCTGAACAGTTGGGAATAGGATCTCTCATAGGTGCATTTATCACTGGCATGCTTGTCCGCTACACTCTCCTAACAGGAAAGAAAAGAAAATACTGGGAAGAACATGAAATCTCACGGTCTGTTCATACAATTTCATTTGGATTCCTTATTCCTCTCTTTTTTGTGTGGGTTGGTGTTAATACACAAATAGTCTCTATTTTTGCACAAACAAAGTACTTATTTCCATTGTTGCTTATTGATATCGGAGGAACTGTGTTCGGAACGATGATTGGAGTTATGCTTTTGGGAGGAACAGTAAGGGAAGGAGTTACTGTTGGCTGGGGAGTTACTCCAAAAGGGGATACAGAACTCATCATTGCTACCCTTGCATTAACCGGGGGCCTAATTGATAAAAAGATATATACACTTATCGTGATGATTGCTTTCCTCACGACGGTGATTGCACCAGTTATGTTCAAATATTCACTTCAAAAAATCACTACGAGATGAAATAATGCAGCAGCATTTTCCCAATGATGGTGTTAAGATAAAGGATATTATCCTTGGGGGTCAAGACGGTTTAGTTAATGTGCTTGGACTTATTCTTGGCGTTGCAGGTGCAACAAACGATGTGAGAATTGTACTCATTGCTGGTCTTGCGGGTACCTTCTCAGAGTCGATTTCTATGGCTGCGGTTGCATATACCTCCTCAAAGGCAACACGGGATTTTTATTTTAGTGAGCTTGAGAGGGAGAAGAGTGAAATAGAAAAAGTTCCACACCTTGAAAAAGACGAGATTCGGGAAATTTACAAAGAAAAGGGGTTTTCAGGAACGCTTCTGAATCAGATAGTTGCAAAAATTACTTCACGGAGAAAGATATGGCTTGAGACGATGATGGCAGAAGAACTTCACATGTTTCCTGATGATTATTTGAATCCCTTAACAGATGCGGTGATTGTTGGATTGTCCTCGCTTGTTGGTTCGCTTATACCATTAGTACCTTTTTTCTTCGGTAACGCTGTTTCTCTAGATATTTCCTGGTCACTTGGTCTGTCAGCAATGGCATTATTTGCCACAGGTGCACTGAAAGCAAAATACACTATAGGAGACTGGAAAAAGGCAGGCATAGAGATGTTGCTTATCGGGATATTGTCTGCGCTCGCAGGTTATGGCATTGGAAAGTTGTTGGGAGCAACTGTATGATACAAATGCAACAATACCCTTTGAAAAGCATATTATTTAAAATCTGCTTTTAATCTTGCATAGGGATTATCAAGAAGAAGTGGAATACTATCCTATTATTGTATCTCCCTTCCAAGATAAACTATTTTTCCATTGTGTTCTGTTATTTTTATTCTGTCAACATCTATTGCTTGAATCCGCATGCTGATGCACAACTCACTATCCAAAAAAAAATCTTTTTTTGTTTGCTCAGCTCCAGCATAAGATGGTCGCGAATATCCCTCTGTAATCCGTTGCTCAACTAACAAGTCTAGACCTCTTTTTGCACTGTGCTCTTTAGCAAATAGTGCATGAACTTCTTCTCGTTTGTTCACGGGCAAACTCACTCCATGCGCAAGAAGACCGCCTGCGGTTTCTTGGTAGCTACATTCTACTAGTTCATACAATTTTACGACCTGTCTCAGTTCTAAATCCGTTATGATTACCATTACTCGGTCTTCCTTCTATTGGTTTTTAAGTATTATTGCACCAAAATGTATATTTTTCAAACGTCAGAATTCCATTCGTGTGTAATTTTTTTCAGGTAAACGACCATACCCGTAAGGGGACTCTCCCCATGTTGTTTGACTTTAATTAGGAGTAATACTCTCCCTTAAGAGCTGTAATGAACTCTTTGAACACTATACTTCAAGGAGGAAAATATAGTTCTCGAGGATTTTCTCGTATCAAATTACCTGCTCAAGGTAACAAAATATCAAAAGGATTATGATGTAGAGTGGTCTATATCTATTGATGCTCCAATGACGCATGGTATGTCGCTGAATGCGCGTAAGGAGTACTGTAGGAATATATATGGTAGTACTATAATGGAATCGCTGTACAGTCGGCTAAAGAGAGTAGAAAAAAAATGGATGCAGCTCATTCAAGTATACACTAACATTTATTTTGGAGCGTAATCGGGCTGGATACAATGCTGAACACCTGACAAAAAAAGAGCTACTCAAAAGATTTTGTGTGTGAAATTCTTTCATGTAGTAAACTTTAAAACACTTCTCAGAACTCTTTGCAGCATGAAGGCAATTCTTCTCATCTCTGGGGGTATAGATAGTCCTGTTGCTGGCTGGATGATGAAACGCAAAGGATATGAGTTGATTGCAGTCCATTTCTCAGGAGAGCCTTTTATAAAGAGAGAGACAGAAGACAAGACAAAGGTGCTGGCAGAGAAGATTGGCTGTACCAAGTTCATTTCCGTTCCATTTGGTTTCTTACAGGCAGAAATCGTGAACAAATGCAAGCATAAGTATTATTACATCATCACTAAACGATTCATGCTTCGCATTGCAGAACGCCTGATGAAAGAGGAAGGAGCAAGTGCCATAATAATGGGAGACAGTATTGGCCAGGTGGGAAGCCAGACTGTTTCCAATATGATCTCCATTTCCAAAGCGATCTCTACTCGGGTATCACGACCGCTTCTCTGCTTTGACAAACAGGAAACAATTGACATTGCGCGAACGATTGGTACCTATGAGTTATCTATTGGTCCAGAAATGTGCTCATTACTTGGTCCAAAGCACCCAGCAACGAGATCGAAAAGAGAAATTATTGAGCAGGAAGAGTCTTATCTTGGTGGAAAGGCGTTGATTGAAGAAGCGATAAAACAGAAGAGGGAGGAAAAGATAGACTATCGGAAAGGAAATTAATTTTTGTATAAATTGTATTTCCTTTCCTAATAAGCAGAGGAACATGTGACATACGATTATTTGGTTCCTCCGCTATAGTTGATGAGAATTTTTCTTATTCATTGCTCGTGTTCTTCGGTGAGTCTTCTATACCCCATATACCTCATTTTTTTTAAGAACAGAAGTAAAGTAAATAGCATGTATATCAAAAAAGGGTTTTTTTATTCTATCGTAGTAAGAGAACTCAACGCATTCCGTTCGAGACTGACAATAAACTACTCCGGATTGGAGAATATCGTTGAGCGTCAGTATGAGCAAACAATTTATGCATCAAACCACCCATCACGTTTTGATCCACTCATTCTTATTCCGACAACTATCCACTACTCCCAGAATAAGAATAAAG
>JAHFLT010000017.1:30421-30815 GCA_023264635.1 Candidatus Woesearchaeota archaeon
GTCATGATACCGGCTGCGCAGTGGATTAGAGAAAAGTTTCACCACTTCGAGTGGCTAAGGTTATTTGAAAGGCTTGCCATAATCTTTGTCGGTGATGACAAAGAAAAGAACAAAGCTGCCATGAAGCAGTTGGAAGAGCACTTGAAGACATATAAGCATATCCTTATTTTTCCAGAAGGATGGTACCAAAGGGATGGCAAGATGCGACCTGGCATGTATGGCACGAGCTCTATTGCACTGCATTGCGCAACGCAAAATGAGGATGTGCTCATGGTGCCAGTATCAGTGACATATTACATGAAGCCAAAGCCAAAAAAGAGAGAGCGCCTCAGGGGGTGGTGGTACTGGCTTTGGAATATTGATGAGTATCTGTTGGATACTATTGTTGAAGCAA
>JAHFLT010000034.1 GCA_023264635.1 Candidatus Woesearchaeota archaeon
TCCCCATACCAACGTGCTTTAGCACCCTCTTTTTCATGTCCTTGCTATAACCCATGGTGTATCCTCCGGATACACACCCTGCAACAAGCACCACTGTAACATAATTACGGTTTAGAACACAAAGCCGTTCTCACCACAAGGTATAAATAGTGCAGTGGCTTGAAATCTGGCTGAGGGGTTGACATGGGACTAACAGGCTTTATCACACGTTTCTTTCCATTCTTTAATTCTCTCTTCCGTAATAAATCTACAATAAAGCTCGGTCTCTACGGTCCCCCCAATGCAGGTAAGACAACAATGGCAAATCGCATTTGTCAAGATTGGCTGGGAGAAGACATGGGAGCTGTATCAAATATTGCCCATGAGACACGGGAGATACAGATCAAGGAGCAAGTAATCATTAAATCTGGGAAGAAACAACTGTGTTTCAATCTTGTTGACACTCCGGGTATTGCAACAAAGATAGATTATGAGGACTTTCTTAGGTATGGCATGAATGATAAGGAAGCGAAGCGCCGCGCAAAGGAAGCGACAAAGGGCGTCATTGATGCCATCAAATGGCTTGATGATATGGATGCAGTCATTGTTGTGTTAGATGCAACAAAAGACCCGTTATCGCAGGTGAATATAACCATAATAGGTAATCTTGCTGCCAGAAGCATTCCTGTATTGGTAGTGGCAAATAAGGTTGATTTGAAGAAAGCGGATATGAAACGGGTCCGAGCCGCTTTCCCACAATATGATGTAGTAGGTGTCAGTGCAAAATACGGCAACAACCTTGATGAATTCTATCAGGGATTGTTTACCATTGCCGAAAAAAAGGGGTTGTGAAAATGTTAACATTGCAGTTTATTCCGCATTCGGAGATAGAGCATCTCCCCTCGGAGAGAAGAATAGCGAAGCTGCTGAATGTGGTAAAGGAAAACAAGATTGTGGTGCTTGAGGGACGGCTACGAAAAGAAGAGGAAGCGGACCTGATTAAGCAAACAATGGAATGCATAGACGACGATTTCCGAGGGATTGAGTTGTCTGTCGTCTATCCCGACAACCGCAACAAGCTGGCGATAGATGTGATGCGCCGGCTATTCATCAATCTTCTGATGGGTGACCGTATGGGAATTACCGTCATTGGTCCTGCTTCAATAATAAAGGAGATCAAGAAAGACCCGAATAAGATTGAACTATTGACTCAACCGCTCAGGAAGAGACGGAAACGGTGAACATATGCCACACCAATGCGTGCGCTGCAGTACCTTATATGATGATGGTGCAAAAGAAATCCTGAAGGGCTGCGCATGCGGAGGGAAACTCTTTTTTTACATCAGGAAAAGCGCGCTTGAGAAAGCGAAGCAGCTTGTGCCAGCAACACTAAGCACCGAGCAGAAGCAGCAGATAGAGAAGGATATTTATGAAATGATCGGTCACGATCCTGCAGAAGATACCCCAGTCGTCCTTGATCTTGAGTCCATCAATGTTTTACAAGAAGGCAAGTTTGAGATAGATTTAGTCAGCTTATTCTCCAAAGACAAACCTCTTGTGTACAAGCTGGAAGAGGGAAAATATGTTATTGATTTGATTTCTACATTTGAGAAGATGAAAAAGAACTAGAATTCCCGCCAGAGGAAACCAGTCACAGTAAGAATAGTAAGTCCTAGGAAGAGCGAGACAAACGGGTTTTGCACAATCGGGATGATATCTGCTATATGCCAGATGCCTCTCCAGAATAAGACTGCTCCGCTCCCGGCGACGATGAGGAGCACATACTCTTTGTCTTTTCTCGTCACTTTTACCCATGGAAGTAAGTCAAGATACATCAATACGGCAAGGAATATGAGAAGCGTAATGACTACAAGCAAAATGAAAAATATGGGATCCATAGACGATTCAAGAATTCTGTGCTTTTAAAGCTTTTGACGAGAACATATAAAATAAGCGCACGTAATGCTTCCCCACAAAATCCGTTATTGCGGCAAACTGCACCGTAATATCCTCATTTCCTGGACCATAACTACTAATGATTTTGTCAAGATTATTGAAAACGTAATCTCTGTATTGGTCATTTTTTTTTCCGTTCTCTTCTCTTTTGATGTGCAAAAACGAAACCATTATACACAGTTTTCAATTACCAGACGCTATTGAAAAGGTCGAAGCTGTTATTAAAGAAAGATTGTGACTGATGAGAGAGAGTCGCTGCTATGCTATACCTGAGTTTCCCTATTTTTATCATCTCTTTTAGCCTGAATGCCGTTTGGGAGTATATACATTATCCCCTTTATATCTGTCCATGGCCTCTGAAATTCTGTGTCTTGGTATCTGCTTTTCGGGATGCATTAATTACCTTAGTCTTCTATTGGGGAGGGAGAATTTTTTCTCGTGATCATTTATGGATTTTTCATTTGACATGTAAACGCATAGTCCTTCTTGCCGGAACAGCTCTCCTTACTGCATTCCTGATAGAACTACACGGTTTACAGGGAAAATGGACATATGCTGCCGGTATGCCCATTATACCTTATCTAAACATTGGTTGGAGTCCGCTACTTCAGATGCTCCTTCTCCCATTCCTTACATTCTTCGTAATAAAGCTAATCGCCTCCGGACCAAGTAAAAGATACCTTTGTTTTGTGTATGCTTTTTGGGCCGGGTACTATGACACTGTTATAGATCCACTCTTCCACTTTGACAGAAGAGCGACAGTGGATGCCCTTCAGCTTAGACCAGGAGAAAGCGTTCTTGAAGTTGGTGTGGGAACTGGGCTGAATCTTCCATATTACCCCTCAACGGTTTTTATTACCGGTATAGACATATCAGAGAGGATGCTTGCTCGAGCAAGACAGAAACGTAAAGATGCTTTGCTCTGCATAATGGATGCCAAACAGATATCATTTCCTGATAATACTTTTGATAAAGCACTTTCCACATACGCATTACGAGTTATACCCTATCCACAAGCTGTGCTTCACGAAGTTGCGCGTGTCACAAAGCCAGGTTCAGTTTTTGTTATCGTCGATCAATTTCAGGAAAACACCTTTATTTTACGTTGTCTCTTCAAACTAGTTGAACCAATCAAGCTCATGTTGGGTTGGGGAAAAGAATATGACTTAAGAAAATTACTGAAAGGCATTCCCTTTAGGATTATATCAGAAAAAAATGGGTGGATGAGTGGAACTAAATTAGTCATTCTTGAAAATAGAAAATAATTCTTCAGAAAGATATACTTTTTTGTTGTTGCAATGGAATCTGATTTCTCGTCTGTCAAAAACCACCAGTTGCAGATGGTTCATTCATACCTCAACGCATCCACAGGTTTGAGCTTTGATGCTCTGTATGCTGGAATTACGCCAGCTATCATTCCAATGAGGAGAGACAATGCCAGAGCACTAATCAATAAATATGGTGGTAAAACAGTAATTATTTTCCCGCCAGGAACGCTGAATCCGGAGAGGAGATTTGGCAGAGCAAGAGATATTGCAGAGCCTGCAATCACCCCGAGAAGTCCTCCCACGAGACCAACCAACCCTGAGTTAAACAGAAAGATGAGCATGATATCAATATTCTTTGCCCCGATAGCTTTCATGATACCAATCTCTTTTGTCTTCTCCAAAACTGCTGTGAACATTGTATTGGCTATGCCAACTGCTCCGACAATTAATGATACTGCAGCTATCGCTCCCAAAAAGAGTGTAAAGGTCTGTGTAGCCTCTACTATTCTTTCCTGAATCGCCTTTGGTGATGTCACCGTGAAATCCTTTGTCTTATCAGTGACATGCCTAGATAGCATAAGTTTTGTATCTGTTTCATTTATAATCTTATCAACATAGTCTGGATTGCTTACTTTAATAGTTATTGAATCAAAGTTGTCATTTTCTTTATCTAGGATTTGTCTCGCTGCAGTGATTGACATAAAAATCGCGTTATCTTCCTCTACAGCACCAGATTGTTTAAGGATACCGACTATCTTAAATGGTTTGTCTTTTATAGTGACCATCCAATTAAGCACAAGCTGCTGTTTGAAAACTGATTTAGCTATCCTGTTTCCAATAACTATCACATTTACGTCTCCTGGATTGAGGTATCTCCCTGTTTCAAGCTCAGTGTTCACTATATTCTTCCACGCAAAAGTATCTACTCCTTGTATTGAAACTGAGGCAGTTTTTGCCAAAGAGGTCATCTTTGCTTTGCCCGATACAATCCCATTAATGAAAAGAACATTTGCTATGGGTCGTATAACTTGTAGGTCTTTCTGTGTTATGTTCTTTGCACTTTTTGCGGGAGTTGCACTTCTCTCTCCATCTCCTCCTGCTGCGCCACGACCTCCTCCACCACCCAGCACTCTGAATCCCCCGTTAGAAGCTCTCTGAAACCCGGGTGAAACAGTGATTATGTCCGCGCCTAGTCCTCCTAACCTCTCCTGCACACTGGCTTGAGCGCCTTCTCCAATAGAGACTATCGAGACAATCGCGCCTACACCTATTACGATGCCAATAATAGTAAGCCAGCTTCTTAGTTTGCTATGTATTAAAATATTTAAAGCCAGCTCGAAGCACTTCTGTAATCTCATTTGGTGAATAAGCCTGCAATCTTCGCTCTTCGTTCTTTCTTGCGGAGAAGCAGGAGCAACGCAATAACAACAAAGAGGAGTATCCAAAAACTTGTTCCTCCCATAACTCCAGAAGATTGCTGCATGCTACGGTTATATCCCGTGGTCCCTTGTTCAGTAGGTGACCGGAATTGAATAGGCACGGTTTTGTTGGCTTTTCTCCGTTCTCCAGCAGTATCGGTATATTCGATAACTACCTTAAGATCATTTCCTCCTGTTTTCGCATTTTCTACTGGCTGTTCCATCTTCCTTTGTACATTCTGCTGCTGGCCATATTGCCTTCTTTGTGAGAAATTGGAACTTGCTTGGATTATCTGAAAAGAGACAAGCGTATAATCACCTTTATCGAGATTACCGATAATAGCTGAACTGCTCCCACCAACTCTGAAAGATTCCTGCGCAGGGATTGTTATGGAGACAGATTGTGCTGGATTATTGCCTGTATTCGCAACAGAAAGTGATGTCTGCCCTTGTGAACTTTCTGAGAATGCTACATCGAAGTCAGTTTCTCCTCCAACAAAAACCCCTGTCTTCGTGCTGATTGTTGCGGGATTTGCAGTAGCTACTGACTCAGATTTAAGATTTAGTGTGAGTTGATAGAGTCCTGGTTTCGCATTCACATCAGCAATTACCTTATACGTCAAGCCTACTGATTGTCCGATATCCAAATATTTGACATACTTCATATCGCTTGAGTAAACAGGCAGTATTGCTCCAGTTGGTTCTGCCCATGAAAAAATCATATTTTGGAGTGGGGCATTACCAATATTTATAATCGTGAACTTCATGTCTGTTTCTTTGCCGGGTTCTAACCGTGCTTTATCGACATAGATGATTTGTGCGAACTCCTTGTTATCTATGGCAATAGGAACATCCAGAGATGCCCATGCTCCATCACCATATCTATATCTAACGGTAAGCGACTTTTGACCCTGCTTTGCATCCCTATCTATCTTGATTGTATATTCCACATTAACATAGTTTTTACCTGTTTGGAAAGCGTCCAAATGCTCAAAAGTCTTTAGTGATGGTCCGCTGACGACGGTAAAGGGATAGTCTTGTACCAGTTCAAGCTCAAGCTTTTGTGCAGCAGTATCTGCATAATTCTGGAGTTTGAATCGCAGATTGGCTGTGTCTCCAGCTCTTGCAGGATTGGGATCCTGGTTAAGGAGGTTTATCCTGATGTCAGGTATACGATCTGCAGCTACAATGTTTACAGATATCACTGCAAGCAGCAATACACAAACTAATAAAGTCAATTTTTTCATTTTTTTCACGCTTTTCCTACTATTTGCCCGTCTTTCAACTGAATCATTCTCCTAGCTCGTTGTGCCAACTGTGCGTCATGTGTAACAACAATGACAGTCTTTCCATTTTTTTTCCATAGATCTTCTAATAAATTGATGACATCAGATCCAGCTTTGCTGTCGAGATTACCTGTAGGTTCATCTGCAAGAATGACATCTGGATTATTGGATAATGCACGCGCAATCGCTACCCGTTGCTGCTGTCCGCCAGATAACTGCATAGGTAGATGATACATTCTCTCTCCCAACCCGACAGCGGTTAATAATCTCATAGCAATCTGTCTTGCTTCTTCAGGGGAATACTCCTGGAACTCAAGAGGAAGCGTCACATTTCCCAGCGCAGTCAGATTTTGAATAAGATTGAATTGCTGAAAGATAAATCCGATCTTCCTTCCCCTGATTTGCGCAAGCTCAGACTCGTTTAACTTTGAGATATCTTTGTTATCAAGATAGATTGTACCTCTGGTGGGCAGATCAAGGCACCCTACCAAATTGATCATCGTGCTTTTTCCTGAACCGCTGGAACCCATGATAGCCACAAAATCCCCTTTTAGTATCACAATGTTTATCTCCCTGAGTGCCTGTACCTCCACTTCTCCCATAGCATAAACCTTCCATACATTTTTAAGGAGAAGGATAGCACTTTCCGAAGAGGATTTTGGATAGTTCACTTCACAGGGAATAGTTTCTCTGGCTTTTATAAACGAGATGGACTTTGCCTCCACCTTATTTATATACACTTAAATAGAAATAACCCTCTAGTGAGCAATAATGGCATTTGGACATTTTGGTAATCCACTTGGGCATTTTTTTGACCCAGTATTATTCACTGCTGAACTCCTGTTTACAGTAGCCGCTGTCATATTCTGTTTTGCGATTTATTATAAGACCAGAGAAAGCTATGAACTGACGAAGTATGAGGGAATAAAATACTTCAGAGATGCATTTCTGTTCTTTGGATTGTCATATGTCACGAGATTCCTGTTCAGCTTATTGCTACTCTCCAGAGTGGCATTTGATATTATCTTACTACAGAACATATTCGTACCTCTTTTCATTCTACCTCTGGGGTATTTCAGCACAATCGCAATCTCCTATCTCATATTCAGTCTGATATGGAAGAGATACAAAAACAAATACCTGATTGTATTTGGCCATGGTGTTGCAGTTTTATTGCCACTTGTTTCATTTCTCACGAGATCACACGCCATCCTCCTTGTTTTGCAATCACTTCTCTTGGTGACTGCGGTGATTTTGGCTCTTCTCATGCACAAAGAAGGAAAGAAAGTCACCCAAGTCAGGATTCTCTATTTTCTTGTGCTTGCGCTTTGGCTGATTAACCTATGGATGATAGGGCCGAGGCGGTTATTCACTGTAAAGATATCTTCGCAAGTAATTTCCCTGATTGTGTTTGTTACTCTTTATCAAAAGATAGCTAAGTGGGTGAAATGAACAACAAAAAAAGAGACCGTCTTGAGGTGATATTCGATATATTCAAAATCATTAGAGATCACCACAATTCCATAAAACCTACACCGTTACTAAGATACTCCAATCTCTCCTCAAGTAGTTTTTCTGACTATTGTGCTGAATTGAGGGCAAAAGGATTTATTAAGGATATTGCAGATGACAAAGGGAGAAAATATATCACTCTTACTGATAAGGGATTCAAGTATCTTGAGAAGTATAAGCTTATTCTAGGGCTTATTGATGAATTTGAGCTTTAAACCCAAGTTACAATTCAGGTAAATGAGATAACTTCTGGAAATGGCTCTCTAATAAAAGAAGATAGCCCCGCGCGGATACTCGAGGCAAATAGCTTTTGGCTTATACCTTATTATTATCCGCAATTAGCTGCCAGCCATTAACCCTGTTCGAACCGCGGTCACAAGGGCCAGAGCCATATACCCATTGCTGGTTTGTATGATTGGCCGCTACACTACGGGGCTTTACTATGAGAAAAGGCAACCCCTTTAAAAAGATTATTTCTTTTTAATGGTGCCGTTCTGGATCTTTCCATCCAGGATGTCAAACTCCACATCCAATCCCTCTATCTTATCTGCAGTGAATTTATCAAGTCCCTGCTCTTTTTTCCATGCTTTATCAATATGCTTCTCTGTGAACTCATATTCTTCCCCATCACCTTTTATCTGCCCCCACTTGCTTGTCGCATCACGTGTACCACGTGAATATATCTTAATTATTTTACCTTCTGCCATTCAAACCACCTCATTCATTTCCTAACAATCATGTCTTATTAAATTTTTCTCTCTACCTGTTTTGTTGCGCTATCCTGTTTTTAGGTCGTAGTCAACCAGCTGTCCCTGATAGGGAAGGAACGTAAAGATGTCTTGTTATTTCGGGTTGTCTAGTAGTTTCGGGATAACACAAACACAAATTGTCTACCCCAACCTTTATATATTTTTCATTTTTCCTCATCAGTACACTACGGGGGTGTTTGAATGGCATCAGTTGAACTTTTGCTTGGGTTAGTTTTTGGAATAAGTTTCCTTGCTATTCTCTTTGCAGTGTGGCTCGTACGTGATGTGCTACGGCGTGACACAGGCACGCCTGCTATGCAGGCCATATCAGATGCTATCAAAGAAGGCGCTGAGGCGTTTGTCAAAAGGCAATACAAAACAATAGGTCTACTCTCATTGGTTGTTGCTGCGCTGATTCTCAGCATATATCTGTCTACTGGGCAAACTGAGCTGGCGGTAAAGACGAGTGTTGGCTTCCTCTTCGGTGCGTTCTGTTCTGCATTGGCTGGAATTTTGGGCATGTATGTCTCAGTGCGTGCGAATATCCGCACTGCTGCTGCTGCAAGGCATTCAGTCGCAGAAGCAATGAAAGTTGCTCTGCGTGGCGGTGCAGTCTCAGGGGTGCTGGTCGTTGCCCTATCACTCATTGGTGTTGCCGGGTTGTATGTTTTATTCGGTGCTGACCCGATAAAAACCCCTTTCCTCATCGTCGGCTATGGATTTGGTGCAAGTTTCGTTGCATTGTTTGCACAGCTTGGTGGTGGAATTTACACAAAAGCCGCTGACGTTGGTGCTGATCTTGTTGGGAAAGTGGAGGCAGGCATACCTGAGGATGATCCTCGTAATCCTGCGGTTATAGCAGATCTTGTAGGAGACAATGTGGGAGACTGTGCCGGTCGTGGAGCAGATTTATTTGAATCAACAGCAGCAGAGAATATAGGTGCAATGATTCTTGGAGTTGCGTTGTATCCTGTCTTTGGCTTGCATGGTGTTTTATTCCCGCTTGTTGCAAGAGCACTTGGATTGGTTGCGTCGATGGTCGGCATTATATCCGTGTATGGCAAAGAGAATGAAGATCCTATGAAGGCGTTGAATCGAGGGTACTTGGTCTCTAGTGTGCTTGCAGCAATACTCTTTGGTATTGCATCATGGTGGCTATTTGGAGATTACTGGAAATGGTTTTATGGAGCCGGGTTGGTAGGCATTGTCATGTCTCAGCTCTTTGTGTATTTGACGCAATATTATACTGAATACAAATATAGGCCGGTCAAGGATATTGCACAAGCTGGAACAACAGGACCAGCAACTGTTGTTATCGCTGGTTTAGCAGTTGGGCTTGAGAGCACGGCAGCTCCAGTAGTTATCATCTCACTCAGCTTGTGGTTGGCGCATTGGCTTGGTGTAGCTAGTGGTTTGGAACATGGTGGATTGTACGGCACAGCTATTGCAACAATGGGGATGTTGTCCACAGCGGCATATATTTTGGCAATGGATACCTTTGGTCCCATCACGGATAATGCAGGTGGCATAGGTGAGATGAGTAATGCTCCTAAGGAGATTCGCAATCGGACGGACAGATTAGATGCAGTAGGCAACACGACAAAAGCCCTGACAAAAGGGTATGCCATTGGGTCAGCAGCATTAGCGGCATTTTTGCTGTTTTCAGCATATATGGATGAGGTCTCGCATTTGTTGGGCAAGCCATTTGCAGTTGTTGATTTGGCAAAAATGGACGTATTCATCGGTGGATTGCTGGGAGCTATGCTCATCTTCCTGTTTTCAGCATTGGCAATGCGCGCAGTTGGAAAGACAGCTGAGTGCGTGATTAAGGAAGTCAGAGCGCAATTCAGAAATAAAGGAATCATGGAAGGCAAGGTGAAGCCAGATTATGCAGCATGCGTTGATATCACAACAAAGGGTGCATTGAAGAATATGGTCTTTCCAGGTGTTCTTGCTATAGGCTTCCCTATCGCGGTTGGCATACTACTGAAAGCAGAAGCAACAGCTGGCTTTTTGATGGTTGGAACTATTGCAGGTATCCTGCTTGCGCTTGTGCTGAACAATGCAGGCGGTGCATGGGATAATGCAAAGAAGTATGTTGAGACCGGTGTGCATGGCGGCAAAGGGAGTGAAACCCACAAAGCTGTTGTTGTCGGAGACACCGTGGGAGATCCATGCAAAGACACAGTTGGGCCAAGTCTCCATGTGCTCATTAAATTACTGGCGACAATCACGTTAGTGCTGGCTCCTTTATTCCTATGACTAGCAAATCCACGCTCGAATCTTTTCTGTATCTGTATGATACCCGAGAGAAAGGAAAAGATATAACTAGCGTGTTTGAAGAGATGTACATTAGTGACAAAGAAACACGAGAAATTCTCTCTACTACAATTGCACAACTAGAGGATGAGCGTGAGGAATATCTCTCCGACAGATATATGGAACCTGGCATAGTGGGCTTTGCCACAACGGGAGTATGTGGTGGCATTCTAAAGACATTTGCGATGACATCAATTGTAGCAATTGGCCTTGGACTTGTTGTCGGCATTCCGGTTAGTTACTGGATGTACAAAAGACAACAGCACCAACGCCAGCAGGATTATCGTGCACGTGAGAAGAGGATAAAGGAGGATGCATGTGAACGGTTCAAATATGTAGCAGAAAATA
>JAHFLT010000018.1 GCA_023264635.1 Candidatus Woesearchaeota archaeon
GAAAAGCATTGGTAGTTTCGTCGCCGACCGAGATACGGTAATCTCCGAAGGAGTTACCGAGTGAGGGAGGCGAAAGGTTGCTGGGGATTATAAGGGGCCGCTGGAGCCCCTTATTTCATGCAAAAACTTTCCTTGCTGGCGTAAAAAATTTGAGTTATAGACTCCCCCTTCGCATTCATACTGACAATTCATACGATTATCCTTCTGCTATTAAAAAAGTCTTCTGGAGACAAGTTGACCATGTTCATTCCCCTGCTTGGAAAAAAAAGTTTAAGAATAATCCCATTGAACGATATCACAACACATTAAAGCAACGCTACAAAACATTTAGAGGTTTCGACAATTTCGTAAGTGCAGACAATTTTCTTGAGTTCTTCAGACTCTATTACAATTTCATAAGAAAACATACCACTTTGCAGGGAAAAACCCCTGCACAAGCTGCAAATTTGGATTTTGACTTTGGGAGAAACCGATTCTGGGGACTCATAAAAATTTTGAGACTTTTCAGGAGTATCATATTCAACGATAATTAACCAATGTCGGGAATAACAATCTTTATATAACAGCAGCGCTTCTGAAAAACAGAAAAATGGTGAACGTATCTATGCGAAAAATAGTGTTCTTATTTCTTTTCTCTCTATTCGTCGTAGGATGTCAAACAGCAATGCCTCCGCATCCCGGTGCGCCCGGGACAACACCCGTAGGACAAGCATACTATGGGTTTGGTTTTGATCCCTCAGGGAATTATGCTCCACCATTTGATGTCTTTGAAAATAATTATTCTCTGTTTAATATATCCAAAGAACAATTCGGAAACAAGGCTCCAAGTGATAAAGTAGAGTTTACTGCGTTTGTTAAATATAATACATCCGACTTTGTCAAATACAAATATAATCTCATCTTCAGGTATTTCTACTTGTATGAGAACACTCCTGAGTGTATCCAAGCCACTAATGGCTGTGGCTCTTTTGCCACAGACGCTTGTTGCAAAGGGTGGCGCGCGAAGCAGTGGAATGGTCAACCGGTAACCATTGCAACGAATGGACTACTGGTTAATGATAATAATTCTCCGTGGATAAGTATGAGCACAGACCCGGTAAATCCAATAAGTCTTGATGTAGTGAAACTGCTTAATGGGACAAACTTTATGCTCGCTTACGCATGCAAGCGTGTCTCTGAGCAATGGAGATGCAACTGTGCAAAAGCAGATGATGCAAACTCTTGTGGTAAATGGATGCTCCAGATGTTTAATGTGAACAGTGTAACAATTACAGTTACCTCTCCAACAGAAGGTGCGATAGTGTCAACAGCAGTAGTGCCAGTGCAGTTTACCTCAGTAAATATCCCTGCAGGTATGAAGATTAAAGCATATGTAGATGGTAATGCACAAACACCGTTGCTTGATCCAACAGCAACAAGTTATAATACCCCTTCCTTGGGTAATGGTCTACGCAATGTGAAGTTTGAAGTAGTGAATGCAGATGGAACTTCATTGTCTCCAACGATAATTAGTTCTGTCAGAAGCTTTACTGTTGCTGTTCCTCCCGGACCGTCTATAACAATCACCTCCCCTGCAGAAGGTGCGCCAGTGACAACAGCAGTAGTGTCAGTAGCATTCACTCCTGCAAATATACCTTCTGATAAGAAGATTAAAGCATATGTAGATGGTAATGCACAAACACCATTGCTTGACCCAACAGCTACAAGTTATAATACCCCTTCCTTGGGTAATGGTCTACGCAATGTGAAGTTTGAAGTAGTAAATGCAGATGGAACTCCATTGTCTCCACCGATAATAACCCCTCTCAGAAGCTTTACTGTTACTGTGGGGACGGCTGAATGCGCTACCAATGCGGATTGTGGTCTGGATGTACAATGCGCGTGCGCAAAGAAGACCCCGACATCAGGAACATGCAACGCCCCCCCTGCGATACCAACTAGTGTTTGCATCTGTGAGGCACAAACAAAAAAATGTTTGACAGTGAGTAAAGGGACAAGTAGTATCGAAATGGTCAGTACTACGGCGGGATTTAGTCCCCCCACACTAACTGTTTTGAAAGGAATACAGATAAGATGGAAGAATATCGATACGGTTGCTCATACAGCGACACACGATGTAACTACGCCATTGTTTGATACTACAACCATTTTACCGGGTAGCTTGTCCGAGGCCAAACTCTTCAATACAGTAGGTACATTCCCCTACAAATGTACTCTCCACCAAAATATGCCAAAAGGAGAAATTAAAGTAGTGGAAGATATTCCTGCCAGCGCAGCTCCAACCATAACAATAACCTCACCTGCAGAAGGTGCGTCAGTAACAACAGCAGTAGTGCCAGTAGCATTCATTCCTGCAAATATACCTTCTGATAAGAAGATTAAAGCGTATGTAGGTGATATACCACAAACACCATTGCTTGACCCAACAGCTACAAGTTATAATACCCCTTCCTTGGGTAATGGTCTACGCAATGTGAAGTTTGAAGTAGTAAATGCAGATGGAACTCCATTGTCTCCACCGATAATTAGTTCTGTCAGAAGCTTTACTGTTGCTGTTCCTTCCGGACCGTCTATAACAATCGCCTCCCCTGCAAATGCAGCAACGGTAACAACACCAATAGTTACTGTTCAGTTTACTACTACAAATGCCGCAGGAAAGAAGGTAAAGGTTTTAGTTGATGATGCGCAATTTGGTTCGTTATTAGAAGCTACAGCACCCAGTGTTACAACTGGAACATTAACAAATGCCCAGCATAAAGTAAAGCTAGAGATTGTGAATCAAGATGGAACTTCATTGTCTCCTGTTGCAGCACAAGAAATAACGTTTACTGTTGCAATAGCTACTCAGCCAGATCTTAGGATACAATCATTTACTTTTGGTAATCTTAATGGAAATAATGTACCTATTACCATTACTATTAATAATAGTGGTGTGGGAACAGCTGTCCAGCCATTTGAATTGAATTACAGCGTCTACGATGGAAAAACAAATGAATTGAAATTCAGCTCACTCCATATGGTGCACACAATCGATTTACTACCGTTGCAGGAAAAAGGTATACCCATTCCCAGCGTGGTATTGGGATCATCAATAAATATTACAGTTATAGCGCACATCAATGCAAGAAGAAATATCACTGAATCTAATTTTGATAATAACATAGGAAATCAAACGGAAAAATATGGCCTTCAAGGTCCTGGATCAATAGGACAATGAATACTGTTCAAAGAGTGGCTATTACACTTGGATTATTACTTGTTGTTTTTGTAGGGTGTACACTCACCGGGAAAACAGTACAGAATTTTCCAGGTCCAACTACCCCCCCAGGAAGTATCGAACGGGATCCAACACCAGCCATTGTTACACTTATACCCCCAACGCTTACGTATCAATCCACGCAAAATACAATCCAACTAAATATTACTGTTCGTGATACTTTTGTGTGGAATGAAATTGGTTTGTGTGTCACTCCTTGTACAGAAGTAAGTAATTGGCGTAAAATTGGGCTCTTTCCAGGTCAAAGCGTGCAAAGTGGTTTCCTCGATGGAAGACAGCGTGTTTCTGCCATGATCACGTTACATCGTGATAATCTAAGTCAAGGTAATAACTTCCTTGCGTTCTATAGCTGTAATGGCATTGGTTTATGTCATGGGGATAAGTGGGTTTCTGTTCCTTTTACAGTGCAGTTAGTTTCTCCAACATGTACCGATGGAGAAAAGGATGGTGATGAAACCGATATCGATTGTGGAGGCTCATGCCCAAAATGTGATCCGGGTAAACTATGTGGTGGTGGTAATGATTGCATATCTGGTGTTTGTATCCAAGGTAGATGTGCCAGACCCACATGTACTGACGGCGTGAAGAATCAGGACGAAACAGATGTAGACTGCGGCGGTGCTTGTGTAGCGCAAGGCAAGGCATGTAATGTTAGTAAACGATGCAATGTGGATACGGATTGTGCAAACGGGCAATGCGATGCACCAACAAAACAATGTGTTGCACGATGCACTTCGAATAGCGATTGTGGATACTTGCTATGTAGTAATGCTTGCATACAGGTAGCTAATTTACCACCTCCACCAACAGCTCTTCTTTGTTCACCTTCATCACTCCCAGCAGGCAATTTCTGTGTCTGTCAGGCAGACACGAGCAAGTGTGTTGCTGCAAAGGCAAATGCTTTCACTATCCAGATTAAAAATTTCTTTTTTGGTCCCAATAATCTTACAGTGGTTAATGGCACAAAAGTTACATGGCTGAATCTCGGTGCAGCAGAACATACTACAACAAGTGATTTAGGACAACCAGAATCATTTAATTCTGGAAGTATTTTGCCAAATGCGAAGTTTGATTATATCTTTACAAAGAATGGAACAACGCAATATGAATGCACTAATCATAGATTTGTGATGCCCGCAAACATTACAACTATAGATATTAAAGGCACATGCTCTGATAACATCAAATATGGCAGTGAAACAGATATTGACTGTGGTGGAGCTTGTGTTGCAGAAAGTAAGAAATGCAGCGACACTAAAAAATGTTTAGTTAATGCAGACTGTCAGTCAAATCAATGCGAAAATAATGTGTGTAAAGCAGTTCCGTCATGTCAGAATGGTATGAAGGATGGTCAGGAGACGGATGTTGACTGCGGCGGCCCAACATGTCCAAAGTGTGGGGATAATAAGGATTGTACGGCAGACACTGATTGCACTGGACAGAAGTGCAAGCAAAACAAGTGTATCTCATTGTCAGATCTCACCGTCAAAGATATTGCATTCCTCCAAACAAGTGGAAACACCTTACCAATAACAATTAAAATTCAGAATAGTGGCACAGCAGTCGCAATGCAGCCGGTGGCAATAGCGTATACTGTTACCTTCCCAGATTCTCCGGGGAAAGCACCGCAATCAGGAACGCTCACAGTTACAGGTGATATACCTATTTCAACCGTAGCGACAGTAGACCAAACAATTACTGTTGCACTTGACCAAGCGCTACAGGTGAATGTGGAAGCGACAGTTGATCCCGCTAACCAGAAAGAAGAACTTGATGAAACTAATAACAGAAAAACAACCAGCACAACTATTGGCCTTTCAGATCCAGGATTGCCGGGGAGACAAGATTCGGGTGCAGCTCCAACCATAACAATAACTTCACCTGCAGAAGGAGCAACAGTGACAACAGCAACACCACAAATTCAGTTTACTGTTACTAATGCAGCAGATAAGAAGATAAAAGTTTTTATTGATAATACAGCACAAACATCTCTCTTGGCACCAACCGAAAGTAGTTATACAACGTCCACTTTAAACAATGCTGGTCATACTGTTAAGCTGGAGATTGTGAATGCAGATGGAAGTCCATTAGCTGCACCTATTATAATGACGAGAAGTTTTACGGTAAATACTGCTGCAGATAAATGTACAGGGATTTCTTGCACCGGTTCAACGCCAAAATGTAATCCTGTTGATGGGACATGTGTCCAATGTCTAAATAATCCTGATTGTGGTGATGGGAATCCGCAACGATCCCCGTCGGGAGTGATTACGACTGGTCTCGAAGCATGGTACAAATTTGATGAAACAACGGGAGAGGCTATAGATTCTATAGGCGGAAATAACAATTGTTTCCCTACAGGAGGCGTTGACAGAGCAAATGGCATTGCGCAGTTTAATGGTGCAAGTGCTTATTTAGGGTCTTGCGCTCAAACTAATCTCGTGGCGCTGACAGGACAGCCGAATACAGTTGAGATGTGGGTGAAAATGAATACGTTGTCCACTAATGTAGCTTTTTTAGCTGATGCAGGAAATTCTAATGGTGTTACATTCCAACATTACTCCGGGTTTTTCTTTAGTCCTACACAAGGATTGAACTATGGCGGTAATTATGGTACTCAACAAACTGTTTCACAAAGTAATACCAATGGATGGGATACGACTAAGTGGCATCATATTGTGTTTGTATCAGATGGAGCGACATATAATCTCTATCTTGATGGACAGAGAGTAGCAAATTCAGGAATACAGACTGCATACTCATTAATCTCTGGAGGACGTTTAACTATCGCTGCTCGAGACATGGGTGGCGGAGTAACAGTTGATTACTTTAATGGAGCAATAGCAGAAGCACGCATGTATAACCGTGCGCTGACACAAAATGAGATTGTTACAAATTACAATGCTGAGAAACCAGTAACATGTGACACAGCAACAAAAAAATGCGTCAGCATCTGAAAAAAAAGGAAATAACACAATGTCAAAGCAACAGAATTTAAATATTCAGAAAGAAAAAGGAAGTGGTGGAATGAGTAAATTCATAGTCTTTGTACTGCTCTTAATTCTCACTGGGTGTACTCCTCCGCTTGGAAAAGGCACAGAGGCTTTTACTGTACCCCTCTCTGGTCCAGATGAAGCTCCAGGTGGTGCTACAAAATATAGTGAGCCGGGCACTGTTGCAACACTGAGCCCATCTACTGTTCTATTTCCTGTTGGTCAGGATCAGGTGTCTATCAGCATAACGGTAACAGCGCCTTTTGTGTTTAATACTATCTACTTATGTAAATCTCCTTGTGCTACTGTCGATAACTGGGTGAATGTAGATGTATTTGGTGGTAATCTTGCCAGTAATTACGTTCGTGCATCTCAAGGAATCACCAAACAACTCTCGCTTCAGCGTTCTCACCTAAATAGCGGAAATAATTTCCTCGCAATAAATGTCTGTAATGGTGTTATTGACTGTGGCAACACGAAGAAATGGGTACGCTTGAAGTTCACTGCCACATTTGAGACAACTCCAAGAAACTTGATGTGCTCACCTAAAACTACGTGCGCTAGTGGGGAGGCAGAGGTCTTACAGCTATCTGATATATCGAATGCACATGCGGCACTGCCGGGAAAAACCTATCCTCAGAAAATCTGCTGTAAAGCAGAAGGTGACACGATTAGTGCCGGAACAGGAACTCCATTTGTGTACCTCTCAGCAGATACTGATGCGCAGCTTTCGTCAGCTGCAGCAGAAGGGTATGGTATTGTAGCCAAAATGGGTGCATCTAAATCCAAGATAACGTGTGCTGTAAGCCAGCAAGTATGTCCAGAGGCGTGTGTCTTGTCCTTATCATCGTTGACAAATGCGCATGGTGCTGCGTGTGGTGTTTATTCCAACAATGTCTGCTGCAATTTGAAAGATAAATGCTTTGATGTTACCTGCCCTCCTGGTCAGAAATGTAATTCTGTTGATGGGACGTGTGTTCAATGCCTAAATAATCCTGATTGTGCTTCCGGTAAGAAATGTGATACAGCATCGCATACATGTGTTGATCTGTGCACAGGAGTTTCTTGCCCCATTGGACAGAAATGTAACCCTGCTGATGGGACATGTTTCACTCCTTCTGAATGTTCAGGAAAGAATGATGGAGCTTCATGTTTAGGTGGAAAAGGGTCATGCATTAACCAGAGGTGTACAACTTCTATTGCAACTTCAACGTCTGTTGGTGTTTATGCAGCAGTAACACAACTAGCAGCAGTCGGTGCAACTACAATTGTAGTTGACTCTGCTACAGGATTTGCTGCAGGTGACGAAATCATGATTCATCAGAGTAGTGCACCGACAGATGCGCAAGTTGGTAGATATGAGTTTAACAAGATTGCAAGTGTGCAAGGGACGGTAATTGTATTACAGACTCCTTTGCAAAAGGCATATGTTACTACTGGTGATGATCATGCACAAATAGTGCGTGTAGAACAATATGAAGATATTATTGTCAAGAGTGGTGGTGTTCTAACAGCACCTGCCTGGACAGGGAATAATAAAGCAGGCATCTTGTTGCTAAAAGCAAGAACTGTAAATGTAGACTCTGGTGGCAAAATAGAAATGAATACAAAAGGTTATCGTGCCAGTGAGGGGCCTGGCAAAGGTGGTGAAGGACTGTATTGTGGACCTTACAATGGAGATTGGGGAACTGCTCAAGCAGCATCTTCAGGTGGAGGTGGAGGTTATGGTGTTGCAGGTACAAACGGAGGTCAAGGTGGTCAAAGCAGTGGTGGTTCTAGTGGTGTTGTTTATGGTAGTCAATATGGTTTGATAAATAATATCAATTTTGGTTCAGGTGGTGGAAATGGTGGAGGATGTCGTCTCCGTGCAGGGGGTTCTAGAGGAACATCAGGATGCGCCGCAGCTGCGGATGTCAATTGGGGAGGGGGTGCTGGTGGTCTTGGTGGGGGAATCATTATGCTCATGAGTAATGCTATTACTGTAGCAGGCACTATTGAAGCAAAAGGAAGTGACGGTTCTGCAAGAATATTAGGAAGCGTACCTGATCAATGTCAGAGCTTAGGTGCGGGTGGCGGAGGAAGTGGTGGGAGCATTTTGTTTGTTACACGTAAAGAAAATGTTGTCTCAGGAGCACTTCAAATATCCGGTGGAGTAGGTGGTGCTGGTAAATATAGTACCGGAGGCATTGGTGGTGCTGGACGGTCTTTCACAAACATCATAGACCTCTGTGCAGGAATTTCTTGTTCACAGAAGTGTAAACCTGAAACAGGTGCTTGCGTCCAATGCCTTGCAGATGCAGATTGCGAGGCAGGGAAGAAATGTAATACTGTAACAAATACATGTTATGTTGACCAATGTGCAGGTAAGACATGCCCTACAGGGCAAGTATGTAATCCTGTTGATGGGACGTGTGTTGTGTGTTCCGCAGCAAGTATAGCCCGAGTTATTTTACATGACAGAGTAAATCCTACTGACGGAGTTGCTAGTGGAAAAATAACATTGCTCAATAATAATGTTGTCACTGCGAGTACCTCTTTTGGTGCATTACCGAATGATGGGTCTCCGGGACAGGTGCTTTTATCAGTACAACCACCACTAGCAACATCAATTAAGGTTGAACTCACCCCCACTTTAGGGACGCAGAATGTTGGTCTGCAAGATGCGCAGATTTTTGCAAGTGTTAGTGGTAAAGAAGTTAAATTGACAGGATTAGGGTGCACAGCTGGATCTGAATATGGTGGTAGCTATGTGTGCGCTAATGCATTGGATGGAAATACTTCAACAGAATGGGCAACAAAAGGGAATAGTAATCCATATATCATAATTACCATCTGTTGAGACTTATCTACATCAACACAAATAACATGTCAAATGTGCATTGAGGGAGGATTACCATGAAATTCGAAATAAACATTAACAAAAAGCATGCATACATGATCATAGCAATGATAATGCTTGTCGGTGTCTTTGTCGTTGCACAGACATCTACTACTCCTGTTGTTTCACATAAACTAAGTCAGATCACGAAAGAGAATGGTGTTGCACTGGATATAACAAATACTAATGGTGGCAATGTCGGGATAGGGACAGTCTCACCATCTCAAAAACTCGACGTCGCAGGTAACGTCAATGCACAAGGGGTTTGCATCAAGGGAGACTGTAAGACTGGCTGGGCGCAGGTGAGTACCTCTGGTTGGGAACTGCTCAAATGTGGTGTATCAGGTGCACTATCGTGTTCTGGCCCAGTTCAAGGTCAATATACGCTAAAGTGTCCATCTGGTAAAAAAGCTATTTGGGGCAGTTGCGGGTGTCCATTGTACGTTAATACAGTAGGGGGGGCATCTACGGTAATAGGAACAGGAACCGGTAGTCCTCTCTCAGATGGTAGTGGGTGGTTATGTGATGCTTGTAATATTCTCTCTGTTATTTGTGTAACAAGTACCTAACTTAGAGAATGTATATAACCTGCCAACGACCTAAGGCATTTGTCATATGCTGTTCATAGGTTCAGAATAGTTGTCAATTGTCACATGCCACGTGAATAATGGTTTTAAAGTATAATCTACTATTCATCTTAAACAAAGTCCTGCCAGGCAAATTATATAAATAAGGTATGTATAGAAAAAGTATGGTTTTTCAAGAGCTGGTTTTTGAAATTATCAAAAGTATGATTAATGTCCTTCTTAAAGTAGCAATAGTACTCATCATCGTTCATACCATTCTTATCTGGTATGCGTTGAACCTGTTGACGAAAAATAAAGTGAGGTCATGGGGATATGCTTTCTTGATGACTTTCTTAGCAGGTCTTCTGTTTGCATTTGGTGGATATCTTGAAAGTGGAGTCATTGCCTTTGTTCTTCCTATTGCCGTAAATACAATCGCCATTAAAAAACTACATAAACTTGATTGGAAAAATTCACTGTTTGTTGCTGTGGGTGCATTCCTCGTGACGTGTGCTGTAGCATGGCTCGTGATAACCTTTGCTTTTTAATAGACCGTCATAATTTATATATCTGAAAAATCTTTACAAAAAACATGAAGAAAGAATTATCCCTCTTTTTTGTTGTCGCTGTTTTATTTATGCTTGGCTGCGATGAAATGTCTGATTTTGAGTTCATCGAATCAAAGTGCGGGGAGCACGCGGAAAGAGACTTCTCTACAAGTATAGCATGTTTCTTTATAAAACATCAGCTTACTGAAAAGGCACAAGAAAAGAAAAACCCTAAGGGGTGTACCGAACGGCAAAAGTGGGATGAAAAAGATAAGTTCTGTGTGTGCAAGGATGAATATCCTATTAGTATAGACTTTGATTGTTATACTCTTGCAGAACGAAAGGAGAAGGGAAACATAAATGATTGTAGTGGCATCACGAATAAACAAACAGAAAATGCGTGCTATAAAACCTTTGCAAAAAAATCAGAAGATTGCTATGCCCTTAAAAGTTCATTTGGTTTTGATGATTACTCCGGAACAGAATTTAGGGTATCTAAATGTATTTCAGCAATAGCAAAAAAAATCGAAGACTGCGCTACTCCTTCTTCCTTCATTGCAGATGAATGTTTTATGCGTTTTGTAAAAAGTAGAAAAGATTGTTTATTTATGTCCAAGTTAGGGATGGAATATTTTACATGCTTAAAGAGATTTCCCTCAGAGGATGATGAGGACTAACACTTCTGTGGAATTCAAAACCAATAAATACTTCTTACCCTCCTAAGAGGGTATGAGGAAATGGGTTTTGGTGTTGTGTGTCATTTTTTTATTGGGCTGTGCGCCTTTACCTAAGATAACTGGCTATGCAGCAAATGCTGTAAAATCACGTGGTCCAACAACACCACCTGTTGATCATATTCACGGCGGAGAGAAATTTTTTATTTCTCCATCTACAGCATCTTTTTCTCTGACAAAAACAAGTGAAACATTTACTTTAACCGCAAAAGAAAAATTTGTGTTTAAAGATGTTTTCTTTTGTAAAGCTCCGTGTGGTGGTGCACATAACTGGCAAAAAGTTGGCGAGTTTAGTGAACAACCAGTGAGCGGGAGATATGTAAACGGTCAGAATGGGGTAACAACACAAATAACACTTAATCGTGACGATATTAGTGATGGTGATAATTATTTTGTTACCTTCACGTGTATTGGTAAAGGAAAAGAACAATGTAATAATAACAAATGGGTGATGCAGAAGTTCACTGCAACATTCCCAGGTTGTCCTGTTGATTGTACACCTAAAAAATGTGATGCAGCTGCGCAGAAGTGTGTTGATTGTCTTGTTGAGACTGATTGTTCCGGTGGAAAGAAATGTAATCCAACAACGAAAACGTGTGTTGAGTGTGTTGACGATACACACTGTCCTGGAAAGAAGTGTGATACGACAACAAAGACGTGTGTCACTACATGCACAGGAGTTCCTTGCCCCATTGGACAGCAATGCAACCCTGCTGATGGAAAATGTGTTCAATGTATAGTTGATAAAAATGTTCATAAAGGTTGTGCTGGTTACTTTAGATGTATTAATAACAACTGTGTTTCATGTTCAAAAAATGAATGTTCCGAATGTGAAGGTAAACAAGATAACACTCCCTGTCTATTTGGGACATGTCTCTCAGGTAAGTGCCGATTTATCGCTGGGGGTGTAGGTGGTATGACACTTGTAACAGCTGCTATTTCTTCCTCTCCAATTACTAATTCAGTCTCTAAAGGTGCAACAACACTTATTGCTCCTGATGCCCCTAGGCATGCGTTCAGAGTAGGCGATGATGTGATGATACATCAAACGCGTGTGGATACCGTAACACAAGAAGCACAAGCAGGCCAGTATGAGTTCAATATCATTGTTAGTATCAATTCAGATGGTTTAATTACTTTAGAAAAACCTCTCCAAAAAACATATAGCAGCATAGGGAATGCCCGGGCACAAATAGTACGTCCACTGTATGAAAACTGGCTACTTAAATCGGGTGCAGTAATGACGGTTCATCCCTGGGATGGTCATAATGGAGGAATTCTATTTATTAAGAGTGATGTTTTAACTATTGAGAGTGGTGCTAAAATAGATCTAGTAGGTAAAGGATTCCTTGGTGGGAATAATGGTGGTTGCCATGATAATCAACAAGGTGAATCTTTTCTTGGTGGTTTAGGAGTTTCACAAAATAATGTTGGTGGTGGAGGCGGAGGAGGACACCATATTGATTACAAAGCATCTTCTAGTGGTGGCGGCGGTGGGTACGGCACCGGAGGTGCAAATGGTCTGCAAGACTCCCAATCGGGACCATATGGACAAAGTGGTGGAGTATATGGTGTCGTTGACTTATCGCGAATAAACCTTGGTTCTGGTGGCGGAGGAGGTGGTGGTGGTTGTTATGGTGGTGGTTCTGGGGGAGCTGGTGGTGGTATTATCTTTATAGATAATAGGGAGGTAACTGTTAATGGTATAATCGATGCAAGTGGTGCAGCTGGTAGTAATGGTAATGATTTAGATGCACGAGTGACAGAAGCAGCAGGTGGTGGTGGTGGTTCTGGGGGAAGTATATTCATCCAAGGAAGAATACTTACTGTTCCAGTACAAAATGTTTTTGTTGCTGGCGGTCTTGGTGGTCGTGGTGAAGCATGGAACACTGGCGGAGTTGGTGGTCAAGGAAGATATTTTATCAAATCTCCATGCACAACCGATAGTGATTGTCTGGGAACCGCCAAAAAATGTCATTCAGCAAAAGGGTGTGTCCAATGCCTCACTACTACTGATTGTTCTTCCAATATCCCCTGTAAAAACAATATGTGCACAACAAATCCTTGTGCAGGAGACCCAGATGGGAAATTGTGCTCTGGTGGAAGTTGCATTAGTGACGTATGCAAACCGGTATGCCCTAGTGGAATGACTCTCTGCAGTGGAAATTGTGTTGATACAGCAAGTAATTCACTGAACTGTGGAAGATGTGATACTGTCTGTCCTACTACCAAACCGTTTTGCCGAAACTCTGTTTGTGGAAGTGGTATCAAGCGTCTCTAGACATCTTTATCCTCTCTTTACCAGAGAACTCTACTATGCTGTGTATGATGGTGTCATCCAGTATTTCCGTGTGAAGTCTGCATCAGCCGAAACTCGGAAATACTGCTCGTAAGCTATAAATAGTGGCAATCGTTGAATAGCTGGATGACATTCCGGAAGCGTGGCCAAGGAGGGGGCATGGGGATGATGCTCCCCATACTAATGATGCTTCTCTTTGTAGCTTTAGCCATGTGTAAGAAAGATGAACAAAAGCCACAGCAAGATATTACACAGCCCCCGCCACCGCCACAACCATCTTCTCTCCCCGATAATCGGCTTAGTAATGCATGTACCGATGATGGTTTTTTTTCATGCAGTACATGTCCAACTGCAGAGAGTACAGTAGAATTACCTGCAGGTACTGGTAATATGTGCTGTACTATTCCCTGCGAAGGCGGACTGCCGAATGAACCAAGAGAAGGAAATGTCACACAAACATGTGCGTTCCAAAAAGGATTCAATTGCAAGGAAAATGAAAACTGCCCAGATAAGCAATGGGTAGCAGCAAATGATACTGCCAGATGCTGTAAGGGAGAATGCAAAGCGCGTGTGCAAACAGAGATAACTATTGAAGGCCTTGGTAAAGTAGTCATTGAACGCTTTGGTGCTGGTAAGTTTGGAGTTTATTATGGTCAAAGTATTTCTCTTGGGAATATCAACATAGGCAAAGCATCATATGCAGAAGCTGTATCAAAAGGAAATAATGTATATGAGTTTGAGATAACTGACAAGCGAAAATTCACATTTGTAATTACAAAAGAGACAGAGACTGAGATTAAGGCAGATCCTATTGGCAATGGGCCACTGCGATTTTCCGAGTTAGAAACAAGAACGTATCTTGTTGATAAATATAATCCCGGCACTTCTTTTGGTCTTCCTCGCGTTATCGTGCAATCCGAGAGAGATGCTCTCCTTCATGTAAATCCCGATCTTGTTACGTATGTCAAGGGTAAATATAATCTGGTTAGTGATACCGATATCTATCCCAAAGTAATGCAATTCCTTGCTATTCACCTTACTCCAACAAGAGAAGGATACGACTATGCTTTCAGTGATAGCAGGACATGCACGATAACAAGCTACGAAGGGAAATTGATGGGACCTCCAGTAACTGACACAGTAACCAAGCGTGAGCAAAGAACAGTACCTTGTTGAAATGACCTTGTTGAAACAATAAAAATATATACGAGCATAAACTCAATAAAAAAATGAAAAAGCAATATCTTCTTTTGATGGTATTACTTCTTTTTCTCTTTGGATGCAGCGATTCAGAGACTTCTTCTCCTCCATCTGTTGAGGAGCCATCCTTTGCAGAAAAAGAGCCTGTAAGTATCCTCTCAGCAGGCAATGCGTGCTTTGATGCGGGTTTCTTTCCTTGTCCAGTAGGTGATTGTGAAGGAGAAACCACTTCTTTACCAGCAGGTACGAATAATGTCTGCTGCAAAAAGCCATGCGTTGGTTCTCAAGAGATAGTAGCTACTGAAGGTGATGCAAGTGCAACGTGTGCAGCACAGAAGGGAAATGACTGCAAAGAAGTAAAGACATGTCCCAATCAACAATGGTTGCGTTCAAGCGATGTGGGAAGATGCTGTAAGGTTGGATGTGTTGAGCGTGTCCAGACAGAGCTTACAATAGGTGGGTTAGGAAATGTAGTAATAGAACGGATTACTCAAGGAAAATTTGGCGTCTTCTACGGTCCGGGTGCAAAGATGGGCAGTATAGATCTCGGAAAAACAGCATACGCCTCTGCAAAGAGCATAAGTGGGAGTGAGTATGCATTCAAAACATCTGATGGCAGATCTTTCACATTCACAATAACTAAAGAATCAGATAGTGAGGTAACCGCAGAAGGAGTGAAATCCGTAGCAGAAGTGAAAAAAGGGTGTATACTCTACTTTGAACATAAAGCTGTTCCTGACAGACCGCCAGTCGTGATACTTCCCGTGCCGCAGCAGTGCTTTGGTAAGCCATGTGTCTTGCGAATGAAACTAACTCTCCAAGGGTCACAACCAAAGCAAGTGATTTACACGCAGATAGACAACCAATACACAATATCAAGCACTGATACTCCGGGTAATGAAGATACACGTTTTACTCCGACTATCCCAATACCACTCTCCGGAATCAATGGTGATAGTCAGCAGAACTACATCTTATTCGGACCAAGCGGATGCATAGTAATGGACGATTATCCTTCTCTCGAGCAAACAAAGGAGAAGTTTGTCTTTATGCCGCCAAGATTGGACCTAAGCATTTCCTGTCAGCTAGAAGTATGCAGTAGTTGATTATTTATTACATGTAGTCCAAAGACTCTTTCCGTAATCTATAAATACCTTGTTCTCTTTGGGTTTCCCGTGGAAAAAAAGGAGTTGTTTGTCATATTTGGAAGTCTCCTTGTATGTATTGTCTTAGGCGTATTTCTCTCTTCCACGTACAATACATTTACAGGCGCAACAACGAGGGACTCAGTTGCTTCACTTCCACCCATCCCGAGCATGCCTGGCGGATCACCAGCTTCATGCAGTGATACCATCAAGAATCAGGATGAATCAGATAGAGACTGTGGCGGCGTGTGCTCACCTCTGGGAAAGAAATGTGCTCTTGACAAGACGTGCAGCACCATGGAGGATTGTGAAAGTGGCTACTGTTATATCCAAAGATGTAAAATCAAGCCAATTCCTTCTGTTGAGCCGCTGCTAAAAAAAGAGCCTATAATCACTGAAGAGCCGAAAAAGACAGTCATCGTTCTTGGTCCGCCAGCTACCATTCCACGAACTCCAAATACGTATTCTATTTCCATAGAGTTGCAGAATGGGAAATTTGCGTTTGTGCCAAATAAAGTGAAAGCTATTGTCAGTGATATTCTCATCATTACCAATAAGGATTCTGCACAGCATCAGCCAGTGACTCCTGACAGGTCAATAGAAGGAGACAAGCTTTCATCCGGCCAATCATGGTCATATACGCTTATTACTCCCGGAGAGATTGTTTTCCATGATGACCTACACCCATCAACAACAGGCATCTGGAGTGATTTCAAAATCAGTATAGCAGTGCATCCATGGTCAGGGACGTGTGATGACAAACAGAAAAATCTCGATGAAACAGATACTGACTGCGGAGGCCTTTGCCCTCAGTGTCAGGTAGGCAAAAGCTGTAAAATAAATAACGATTGCACGACCAGCTTATGCAGAGACAATGTTTGTTCCCATCCGCTCCCTATCTCCTGTACAGACAATCTAAAGAATCAGGATGAGACAGATGATGACTGCGGCGGCTCGTGCCAAAAGTGTGCAGATGGCAAATCATGCGCATCTTCTTCTGATTGCAAAGGCAACTACTGCTCGAAGAGTGGGTTGTGTCTTACGCCCAGCTGCACAGACAATGAAAAAAATCAGGACGAATCAGCTGTTGACTGTGGTGGTAAATGCAGGAAGTGCCTGCAAGGCAGCACATGCAGTAAGAATGAGGATTGTGTTACTGCTGTGTGTAGCAATGGCATATGTGATATCCCAACAACAGAAATACAGATGGTGGCAAAGCAGTTCGAGTTCGTGCCTAATCAGATTACTGTGACCAAAGGAAATCGTGTCCGCATAAATATTACCAGCATCGACGTTCCGCACGGATTCTCACTGCCAGCATTCATTCCCATAAAAAAATTGCTTCCTCAGATACCGCAGCAGATAGAGTTCATTGCAGACAAGGTAGGTGAGTTTGAATTCCTGTGTGACGTGTACTGTGGTTCTGGTCACAAAGGAATGCGGGGAAAGCTTATCATAAAAGAAAAGACAGCAGAAAAAGAAGCCGGTGCAGAATTTCCCGTTGCAAAAGAAAAGCAAATCTTTGAAGAGAAACCAACGCTGCCACAACAGAAACAACAATGGTGGATGCTCCTCGTTATCACGCTTCTTATTGTGGGAATCGGGTTCTCTCTTTACCAGAAACAAGAGATCAAATCATCCCACCTGCAAAAAATAGATTTTGTGCAGGAATACATCACAACAATGCGCAAAAAGGGGTATAGTGATGACCATATCTATCATCAGCTCATCCAACATGGGTACACTAAGCAAGAAGTGGAAAATCATATATGCTTACCGGGGGAGAAGCTTGAGCAGTATGTTAAACGGTTGCGAAGGTTGGGATACGCACGAGAGAAGATAATGAAAGAGTTGCTTGTAGCAGGGCACAAGCCAGGTAGTATTCATGATGCGCTGGAGCATGTAAAATGGTGATTGAACGGATTTTCAAAGAACAGCTTATTAAACAAAAACCAGCATTTGCCTTAGCTGCAGGAGTATTCTTTACTTTAACTGGATTTATCACCTCCTATCTTTTATTTAAGCCATTTGTAGGATTAGCATCAATCTTGTTTACTGTTATTCTTGCACTGCCATGCCTCATGCGTCTTTTTGAATTGGAAGAAGCAGAACAGCGAGAAGAAACATCATTTCTAACTCGAAATGAGGCATTGATTGATTTCTACCTTTACTTCTTTATTGGCTCATTCATGGTTTTCTTCCTCATTGCCTTAGTCAATAGTTCACTTGTCTTTTCCATTGAAGACATGCAGCGAGGTTCAGCTCCCCGAGGCTACGCAACAGAGTTTGCTCCACCACCACCAGCATTTCAACAACACGGTGAGATTTACTCCATTTTCCAAAATAATTTCTACGTGATGATTATCTCTTTTGTCCTTTCTCTGTTCTATGGTGCAGGAAGTCTTTTTCTGATAACCTTTAATGGCTCTGTTTTTGCAGCGACATTAGCCAAAGTGATTAAGATAAAACTTCCTCGAGACCCTTCATGGTATACGTATACATTCTCTTTACTCGGGCAGAGTATTGTATTTAGTCCTGCTGCGTTTTGGTCTACCTATACTTTTATGGCATGTAATCTCGGCATTATGTTTTTTCATGGTATTCCTGAAGTGCTTGCTTATTTTTTTGCTGCAATAGCTGGTGGTGTGTTATCGGAAGCTTTTTTGCGCGAGAAATTCTTATCCAAAGGATTTTTTAAAATAAGCAATAATGCATTCATGCTGCTCTCCTTGTCAGTCATTGTTCTCTACATTGCCGCAATCATTGAAATCAGTGTTTCCAAATATCTTTTTGTTCACAACGTCTGTGTTACAAACAGGTGGTTCGTGAATTCAATTCTTTTAGTTATTATCACTAGTGCTGTCTCATTTGAGGTTGCACGAAAATACATCTGGAAGAAAGTACCGCAGGAAAAAATCCAAGAAATGCCACAACTGGTACAGTATATCGCCAATGCACGCGCAAAAGGATTTAGTAAAGAAGCTGTTAAGAAAAAATTACAAGAGCAAGGCTTTAAGGAAGCCATTATTGATTTTCATTTTGCAGCAGCTGAGAAAAAGTTTAAATAGGTGTGAGTAATGAATAAAGTAATGGTAAAAAAGGGTGTATACATTCTGGTTCTCGTGCTGTTGTTGATACCTCTCGTCACTGCGCAGCCAGGGATTGTTATAACATCTCCTCAAGAAGGAGAAGCAATAGCTAGTAGTCAAGTTCCAGTTATTTTCACAGTGCAGAATAGTGAAACATATTCAGAACCTATTCATGTGCATTTCACTCTTGATACTGAAGCACCACGAATGCACTTCTCTTTAGAACCATATGTCTTGGACAATATTGCTCCGGGCAGTCATGTCCTTCTTGCAGAACTGGTGAATGCTAATCACGTCTCCTTACCTAATCCTGAAGCACGGGCTTTTGTGTCATTCACGACAACATCAACAGCATTACCAATGACAACACCTGAAGTCCCTTCCGATGGTGTTTCACCACCGTCTCCACATGCTTTGCCACCGTCTACACTTCCGATTGGGCAGGTGTATGAAGCAATGACACCTTCCGGAGAAAATACATGTACAAATGGTGTGCAAGACGCAGGTGAAGAGGGTGTTGATTGTGGTATTACAGTATGTGGCGTGCCCTGTGCTACACAAACTCAGCTACCAGTTGAACAAGTTTCCGGAGTTCCCGTAGGAGAAGCAGGTGGCTACATGTCTCGTGTCCTTACCGCTGTCAAAGGGAGTCTGACAAGCATGCTTCTTTTGCTTCTTGCAGTGGGAGCGATAATTGGTGCTTATTTTGGTTATACCAAATTATATCAGGGGCATTATGTTGCTGTGCCCGAAGAAGTTCAATTTAATGCACAGCTTTATGCGTACATTAAAGAGTGTGTTGAAAAGGGATTTCCTAAAGACGCAATCTATACTAAATTAAAGCAGCTTAACTTTAAAGAAGGGGATTTGGATTATCATTTTTCCTTAGCACAGGAAAAACAGAAAGCAAAGTAATATAAACCAGTAAAGTAAAATAAAATATAAAATTGTGAAATTATGATTTAAGATAAGATACGTTACGTCAAAACAAAACAACAAAACAGGTGAGATTCATATGAATAATAAAATAATGATTTGTTTGTTCTCAGTTATGGTAATGATTATTGCAGGATGTAAAAGTGAAGTTCCTGGTGTACCGCCAGAAGATGAGAGTTCAGCTCCAGTAGGTATGGCAGTTGATGCTCAAAGCCAACAAGTTCCTAATTGTTATGCACCTGGGAAATTCGTAGAGAATAAAAATGTTTTCAAGTTTGGTGATGGAAAAGTAACATTGGGTGCCGATGAAGGGAAAGCTATTCCAATTACTATAAAAAGTTCGAGTTCTCTGTGGAGATCTTTCTATCTAAAAGGAGCAGGGATAGTAGATCCAGCAACAAAGAAGAAAAAGAGTTGGGCTACAGAAGAAGGATTAAAGAACCAGTTATGTCTTTCAAAAGACGCAGATGATACCGGAAGATGTAAGACAAAAACTGAAAGCTCATTTGTTCTACCTGTTAAAATGGCCTCAGGCTTCAATTGTATAAATCCTCCCGGAACAGGAATATCAGTAAAAGCAGTTGTTTATACAACTCCGGTGAGTGATGCTGGTAAAGTTAAATGGTATGTTCAAGTTCTTGAGCTTGAAGCAGCACCAGCACCAATCACAGTTTCTAAACAGTGTTGGGAAGAGACTGCGAAGTGTGCTGAGACTCAGGGATGTAGAAGTACTCTCGACTGTCAATCAGGTTTGGAATGTAATCCCCCAGCACCACTAGGAGCACTAACACCAGCAGGAACAACAGGCGGTGTAACAGGTACATGCAAGAAGAAAGTGATACCACCTGATGAATTACCACCTGGAGCTCCTCCAGAAGAAGAGGAAGTTGCGCCAGTTCCACAAGGATGCACACAAGAAAATGCTTGTAAAGGGAAGAATCCGGGAGATGTAGTTACATGTCCAACCGGTACAGCTACTGGAACAATATGTAAATGCAAAACAGATTGTTCAGTAGAAATTCCCCAGCCGGCATCGCAGACAAAATTGGGTGCAGCGTGTACGACTGATGGTGAAAAGATTTGTGATAAGTCCCCAGATGGAAAAGCAATGACTCTAAGCTGTGCACAACAGTCAGATGGAAAGTTAGCTTATGGTAATTCAGTGTCATGTGCAAGTGGACAAGGATGCATTAAAGTATCAAGTATAATTACCCGTTGTGTCTCGGTAGGTACAACGCAATGTGGGAAGAGTGTTTGTGATGGTGTGAAATTAAAAGCATGTGCAAATACGGGGTTCTTTGCAAGTAATTTAGTTAATTCACCGCCACCAACTGCGAAGGGATCATATGTTTGTGATGCAACTACTGGCATGTATGTGGCGCCAGCATAGGAGGTAAAAAATATGCGAATGAATTTTATTTTTTTGATTTCTTTTTTGCTTTTGTTTGTAGTAGTAAGTGCGCAAGGGAAAACTATTTCAATCTCTGTTGTTCCTGACAAGTATAATCTAGTGTTTAATCCCTTCAAAGACAATACCCCTCTTTCAGCTATTGAATATAAGGATGTTGTTTACCAATGGAATCCTGATGTACAGAGCTGGGCTGATGCAGATTCATTACAAGACGGTCAAGGGTTTATACTCATTCCAGCTAAAACATCATTGTCGTTAAAGGGAGGAGCTTTTGTTCCTGTAATACAAGTCAAAAAAGGATATACTCTTATTGGTGCGTTAAGTGATAAACCCCAGTTCTTAAATGATTTGGTCATTGTAGAGAACGGGAACAAACCCCTTATGTATGGTGGGACTCCAGGATTTTATAATACCATCTATAAATATGATCCGAATCTCGGTTATATGGACTTGGATTACAATGAACCATTGACACCAGGGAATGGTTATTTCATAGAAGCCACAGTACCATTTACAGTTACGCTAAAATCTACAGGTCCAGTAGAAATCACCTGTTCTTCCGAAGCTGATAAAGGCAAGCAAAAGTGTGCTGTTAGTGAAAAGGACTATAAGGAGCCATACAATAACCAGTATGCTACAGTCTCAAAAGAACATGATGTATTGGTCTGTACGAAAAAATCTGACGGAACATTTGATTTGGTACCAGAACCCACCAAAAAGTGTCCCGTGGGCCAGGCATGTCGTACAAGTGCAGACGGTGCAGTCATTTGTAAAGATGCACTTCCACCACCAGTACTGGATACAACAACAAAGAAACCAGTATGGGAACGGACGTAACATTGTCATTTTTTCTTTTTTTGTAGACATATTTACTGTGCGATAATAATGAAGCTGCTCTTGTTTGTCATTGGTGTTTTCTTGCTTTTGCCATTAGCTTATGCGCAAGATACCTGCTCCAATACCCTAAAAGATCCTGGTGAAGAAGGTATTGATTGCGGTATTATAGCATGTGGTGTTCCATGCTCCAATCAATGGGTTGAAGAAATCCCTCCTCCGGGAGAAGCAGCAACAACAGAGACTCCTCATTTTGTAGTAGTTCCTCCTCCACCAGATGTACCTGTCTCATCATCAATAACACAAGCACAACCTACCAATCATCCATCACCAGTGCTATCTAGGACTGCTCCAGAAACAAGTCGTCGTACAACGCGGTCACAATCAACGCCTGTGCAAACGCAACCCAAAGAAACTCCACCATCAACTCCTTCTGCAGTAGCTTCACCACAACCTACAAAAGCAGTGCCAACAGCAATTCCTTCTATGGTACCACCACCAGAACCTCAAAAATCGTCACACCCATCCACACCAACAGTGCCCGGAGAATCCCCGATAACACCATCACAAGCTCTCCCAGAAACACATCAGCTAGCAAAAACACAAACGCCCGTGAGTGAAATAGCACTGTCTGGTGCATCAGAAACAATTATACTACCTAAATATGTGCAGTATATCTTTCTCTTTTTCCTCATTCTGCTTGGAGTCTATTATGGTTATACACATAGGTCACGCAAAGTATAAATAGCTGTTTCGTTATTAAGAGAAGTGATGAAAATGCTCTTGTTTGTCATTGGTGTTCTCTTGCTTTTGCCATTAGCTTATGCGCAAGATACATGTTCCAATAAAATAAAAGATCCTGGTGAAGAAGGTGTTGATTGTGGTATTATATCTTGCGGGGTTCCATGCTCCAATCAATGGGTTGAGAAATTGCCAGCACCTGGAGAAGAAGTGAAAACAGAGTCTTCGTCAATAGTTCCTCCCCCACCACCATCACCCTCTCTAGGGAGTCCAGCAGAGATACAACCTGTAAAAGGGGTTTCACCTACAGGAACTTCAGAAGCTCTCCCAGAAACAAGTCACCCAACACCAGTAGGCAAAGTAACAGCGTATGGTGCACTAGGAACTATTCTGGTTCCTTTGGTAAAATACTCAGTGTATCTTCTTCTTCTTTTCGGAGTAATAGCTGGAGTGTATTATGGTTATATGTTTTCCAGAGTAGAAAAAGAAATCCAACTTAATCCAGAACTCTTGAATTACATCAACCTGTGCCAAGCACGAAATATCCCCAAAGAACAAGTTTATCAGAAACTACTAAGCAGCGGGTATGATAAAGCAGAAGTTGAGTATCATTTTAAGCAGGCGAGATAGTAGCAGCATCTCCTCTTTTCGTCCGAATGGTAATGACATAAATTATACACATTTACTGCACTCACAACTCCTCAGATGCTGGGAGGAAGTCTTCTTACGGAAGCTATTAGAAGTTCTAGCGAAAAAAGATAAAGGTTCTTTGCTCCATCCAAAAAAGCATGTAGCAGCCGAAGGTCGAGCATTAGCAGTGGTCCATTTTGTGTTGGTAACGAGGAAGCAAAGAAATGCTTGGAGCATTTCTTGCGCAAGAAATCATTTGACAATGATTTCTTTGCGCTTCATACGGGAAATGTAAAAAAGCCATAAGCTTCCTACACAAGGAGAACAGCAGTTCTCCTTTGTGTCAGCTATCATCTAAAAATGCAAAGGCGAGAAGCTGCCGAGTCAAGCGAGAGCGAGAATTTTCAGATGGGTATTTGTCTTCCAAACCTTTATATATTCCACTATCTACTTCACACAGTAAAAAGGTGTAAAAAAAGATGGGATTTTTCTCTGATATAGTGGATAGGATAGGAGGGAAACGGGTAGGGTATATTGACCGCAAATGGGAATTTGATGCAAAATCCGCTATTCTTTCTTCAGCAGCATGTGCAGACATAGATTATGATGGAAAAGAAGAAGTGATTGTTGGCACAAAAGATGGTGAAGTTCACTGTTTGGCTCATGATGGTTCATTAAAGTGGACACAAAAACTGGCTGCAGAAGTGTCTGCAACAGAAGCAATGTTCTTGGAAAAGGAAGCAATCAACAGTATCTATGCAGTTCCACTTCTAACAGAATTCATTAATGGCGGTAAAAAATTTATTCTTATCATTGCAGGGGAAAATGGGTTGATCTCAGCGCTTACTGCAGATGGCAAGATACTTTGGCAATTCAAGGCAAAAGCTGCTGTAAGAAGTCAACCATTAGTAGAAGACATTGACGGAAACAACAAAAAAGAGATTGTTTTTGGGTCACGTGACAAATCATTGTATGTTCTTAATCAGGAAGGTAGTTTGCTCTGGCAGTATGAAGCAGAATCTCCTATAGAGTCAAGTCCCGCGCTTTACAAGGGCGATAAAACATTTCTTGTTTTTGGTACAGATGATGGTTTTGTTATAGCGCTGACGCCTGATGGCAAACCCATATGGAAGTACAAAACCACCGGGAAAATAGGTGCAAAACTGATTGTGGCAGATGTCTTCGGACAGAAAAAACCACTCATTCTCGTTGCCTCAGAAGACAACACATTGTATACATTAGATCAAAATGGCAATATTGTGTGGAAGTTTCAGGCGCAGGGGCATCTTTACACACAGCCAACAGTAACAGATGTTGATGATGACAAAGAATTGGAAATCTTTTTCGGTTCAGGTGATGATAGGATCTATGCACTCTCTCCCAACAGCCAGAAAATGTGGACATATGAAACCAATTTCTGGGTTGTAGCGCCAGTTCTTGTAGCAGACATAGATAATGACAATCATCCCGAAGTTGTTGCAGGATCTTATGATAAATCAGTCTATATCTTAGATGCAGTAGGAACGTTTTCCCTTGATTATATGCCTGGCATTTCTGCTGTTGCGTATCAGCCCGGTCATACGGCAGAAGTCATGACGCAAGAACCTGGAAAATTGGTTGGCACAAAATTGTGGCAGTACCATACAGATGGGGTAATTACAGGAATAGCTCTTATGAAATCAGACGGAAAAAATCAGATCATTGTCAGTACAAAAGAAGGCAAGCTCTTATGCTTAGCACATCAAAGGTGATTAACAATGGCAGAACTTATTGAAAAGGCAGAACAAATAAAACGTGTTCCCTTATATATCGAGGGATTTGATGAAAATGTACAAGGTGGCATTCCTACGGGTTTTGTTTCCTTGGTAGCAGGCACTTCTGGTACAATGAAGTCCTCTGTATCATTTAATGTGTTATACAATGAAGTCGTTAACGGAAAGAAAGGTCTCTATATGTCTCTCGAACAGAGTTCCCCTTCTTTACTTAATCATCTTGTTGCAATGGGATTTGACATATCCAAAATCAATACTGTTGTGCTATCAGATATTTCAAAAATGGATAAAGCAATTGCAGCTATCAAGGCAGCTCAAGGCGGTACGTTAGTTATGACTGATGTTGGTGCAATGCGCAAGCAGCTGCAGGATTTGAAGAACATAAATCCAGATGCAGACTGGATTTTTTGTTTGAAGAATATTGTCAAGGCATTCAAAGCAGAGAATGCTGTGGATGTGTTTGTGCTTGACTCGTTATCAGCGTTGTATGCATTATCACAATTCAAGCAGCCGCGTACAGAGTTATTCCATTTCTTTGAGTTTATGCGGGATTTGGATGTGACAACATTATTGATCACAGAAGTCATCGGCGATCGCATTGGAGAGTATGGTGTAGAGGATTATTTGTCAGACGGTATTTTCAAACTCGCAATGGTCAGAGATGGCTTAAAAGTCCGCAGAGAGCTGAACGTTGTGAAATTGAGAGCCACAGATGCTGGCATGAACATATTCATCCTTGACTACAAGAACAAGAAATTCAGGGCGATGAGTAAGTTGCCTTATTGATTAGTAGAAGTGGTAGTTTGTTTTCAGTTGTAAATAGAGTCTAGCAATACTTATGTGTTATCCCGAAATTATGTGTAGGCTAAGAATACTGCGCGGTCTGAGGAACGAAGATCAGTAGACGAATCGGCCAAGAACATTTTTCTTCCTGTAGGGATTTAAACCCAGATAAGATTACATAAAAAAAGCGAAGGAAAAAAATAGGAATTACATCATCCCGCCCATTCCACCCATGCCCCCCATTCCGCCCATATGTGGCATGGCTGATTCTTTCTTCTCTTCAGGTATTTCTGCAACACATGCTTCAGTAGTAATTATCATGCCAGCAATGCTTACAGCATTCTGTAGTGCAGATCTCGCTACTTTTGTTGGGTCAATGACACCAGCCTTGAACAAATCCTCAAAGACATCTGTCTTGGCATTATACCCTATGTTGTCTTTCTCCTTTTTGAGGTACTCAACAATAACGCTTCCTTCCTTTCCCGCATTTGCAGATATCTGACGCACCGGCTCTTCAAGCGCTTTTTTCACAATATCAGCTCCTACTTTTTGATCACCCTCTACCTTTAACCCGTGTAATTCACCAAGAGCACGTAACAGTGTTACGCCACCTCCAGCAACAACACCTTCATCAACAGCAGCGCGTGTAGCATTCAACGCGTCATCTATCCTTGCCTTTTTCTCTTTCAGCTCAGTCTCTGTTGCTGCACCCACATTAATTACTGCTACTCCTCCTGTCAATTTTGCAAGTCTTTTCTTCAGATCCTTCTTGTCGTAGTCTGAATCAGTTACCTTTATTCTGTTCTCAATCTGCTTGATGCGCGCGTCTATCATCTTCTTGTCTCCAGCACCTTCAACGATGACTGTCTTTTCCTTGTCTACTTTGATTTTTTTTGCATGACCAAGATCTTTAGCTGTGACGCCTTCAAGCTTCATGCCTTTCTCTTCAGAGATAACGTGACCTCCTGTAAGGATAGCGAGGTCCTCAAGCATTTCCTTTCGTTCGTCCCCAAAGCCTGGCGCTTTGATTGCAACACATTTGATTGCTCCCCGCAACACGTTGAGCACAATGGTTGCAAGCGCTTCTCCTTCAAGATCTTCTGCGATGATCACCAATGGTCTTCCTTCACGTGCAACTGTCTCAAGCACAGGCACCAACGCTTTCATATTATCAATTTTCTTGTCGAACAGCAAGATGCTCGGTTCCTCAAAAACAACTTCCATACGTTCTGCATTTGTTACCATATACGGCGAAAGGTATCCTCTGTCAAACTGCATTCCTTCAACAACGTCCAATGTAGTATCCAATGACTTTGCTTCTTCAACAGTGATAACCCCCTGATAGCCTACTTTTTCCATTGCTTCTGCAATCAACTTGCCTATCTCTGGGTCATTGTTGGCAGAAATCGTTGCGACCTGTGTAATGCGCTCTTTGTCATTCACAGGAGTACTCTTTTTCTTTAAGAACTCGACAACAACCTTCACTGCTTTTTCCATACCCATTTTTAGTTCAATGGGATTTGCGCCAGCAGTAACATTCTTTAGTCCTTCTCGAATCATCGCCTGCGCTAGGACTACTGCAGTGGTTGTTCCGTCACCAGCAACATCCTGTGTCTTTGTTGCCACTTCTTTCACCAGTTGCGCGCCCATCTGTTCATAAGGATCTTTCAAATCAATCTCTTTTGCAATAGTTACCCCATCATTGACAACAGTGGGAGAAAGTCCTGTATCGAGCACAACGTTCCTGCCAGCAGGACCCATTGTTACCCGTACCGTATTCGCAAGTGTATCAACACCATTTAAGAGCTTTTGTCTTGCTTCTGTACTGAAAATAATCTGTTTTGTCATGCTCATGCACCTCATTCAATGACGGCAAGAACATCCTTTACTTCGAGTAAAAGATATTTTTTCCCGCCAGTCTTTATTTCTGTTCCCGAGAAACTTTCGAAAAGGACTTTTTGCCCTACCTTTAATTGCACTTCTTTTGTCTCACCAATAGCGACAACTTCCCCTTCCTGCACTTTATCATTTTTTGCAGTGTCTGGAAGGTAGATGCCTCCTTCTGTTCTTTGTTCAGCTTCATGTGTTTTTATTAAAACTCTGTCTTTTAGTGGTTTGATATTCATAACTCTCCACCCCCCAATGTTCTCTGAAAAAAGGGACTCATATTTAAAGTTTTCCCAGTAAAGATACTTTATTTTCCCGTAAAGGCTAAAGGTAACAAACTTTTTTATAGTGGCTGTTCTTTGCACGTGCATGCAACAGGAAATTATTCTCAAAAATCTGGAAACCCCTCCGGAAGATATTGATAAAGATATTCATTGGTTGTGCAAGAGTTTTGGTTTCGTTACACCACGTGATAAAGATGAGACTGTAGCCAAAGTGCTTCATACTGTTGTTACTGCAACAGCAGAGAGAAGGAGATTGTCTTCAGACCAGATAGCGATGAGTTGTGATGTTTCCCGGGCGGCAGTGTTGTATCACATCAGAAATTATATGATATCTGGGATTATTGTGTCTGAGAGAAGAGCTTATGTTCTTCGCGCACAAAGCATACGTCGTACAATAGAAGAAATTGAGCTCGATGCTCTCCGTATTTTCACAAAACTCAAAAAAGTGGCACGGGATATTGATACATCTCTTGGATTAGAATGATGAATCACGAATTTCTTTTTAGGGTTGGAGGATGGGTTTCTTTTCTTGCTGGAGTCTTACTTACTCTTTTGGGGATTCTGGGACTCTTTCTGCCGATTGTGCCGGGAATTCTCTTCATTCTCGCAGGTCTTGCATTGATGGGAGAGAAGAGAGTGCACAAGAAGATATTATCATGGTTAAAAAATAAGCAAAGTAATAACAGATAAAGATTATCTTACTTCGGAAAACTTAGTTGGTGCGACCTATAGGAAAGGAAATTAATTTTCGTATAAATTGTATTTTCTTTCCTACTAAGCAGAAGAACATTGGACATACGATTATTTGGTTCCTTCACTATAGTTTTTGTGCGAGGCTTACAAACAATAATACCACACTTTATATATTAGTAATCACTACAAAAAAGAATGAGAGAAAATAGAAGGATAGTATTTTTCTTCATTTTAGTAATTATTTCTCTCTCTATGATAGTCACAGCACGGATAACCGGATATCAAACAGTAGGACAAACAAAAGTAATAGACGTGCATATAGGATGGAATTATGTGTTATTTCCCAGCCTAACAACAATAATAAATTTTGAGCCAAGTAATCTGCATCCAGCAATATATCACATAAAAAATAGTGAATGGAAAAACATTATACTACCGATATTTCAGCCAAACGCTGGCTATTTTATACATTCTGTGCAGGAGGGAAAAATGAGGATATCAATAGCTACTAATCAACCGATCGTGGTCGATAACTTTGCTAACACTAATATGAATAAAATTGATGTAAGTAAACTAATTTCTACAATCAGACCATTCATAACAATCACCTCCCCAACAGAAGAAGCGAATGTAACCACAGCTACATCACAAATACAATTCAGAGTATTAAATGCGATTGGTAGAAAGATCAAAGTATTTGTTGATTTTGTTCCCCAAACAAATTTTTTAGACTCATTAGCTACAAGCTATACTACTCCTAGTTTAACAAATGGTTTTACCACAGTACACTTTGAGGTTGTTGAAACAAATGGAACGTCTTTAACCCCGCGAGTAATTTCACAATTTCGTAACTTTTATGTAAAACATCTAAGCTTTCCTACGAAAAAATGTACTAAATGGGGGGAGGTCATATGCAAACCGGGAAATATTTTAACTTTCTGTAAGGGTATAGATCAAGAGCAAGAGTCGAGAAGTAAGACGTGCCCATCGCATACTTTCTGTTCTGAGAAACATTCTGGCTGCATGGCTTAGTAGAAAACTCTAAATGTTAATAAAATTCTTGCTTTGGAATATGCTGCACAAGCAAGAATTTTGAATGCAACTTCGATGTTTTGCATTCTAACTGTTATTGCTCTTACAGTGCTGCCAGTAATTTTTTTCAAGACACGGTGGTATGTCTCATTTAATGCAC
>JAHFLT010000019.1:0-12114 GCA_023264635.1 Candidatus Woesearchaeota archaeon
TCCTTGGGAAGGACTTCTGCAAAGATGTTTGTGATTCCTACCTGTTTTGCGATAGCTTGAGCAGTTCTTTGATTATCTCCCGTTATCATGTAAACAGCCAGACCGAGATGTTTGAGCTTTTGCACGGCTTCTGCAGAGGTCTCTTTCACGGTATCTGCAACCGCGATAAATCCAAGAACTGTTTTCTTTTCTGCGAGAATCATAACAGTTTTTCCTTGTTCTTCAAGTGATTCAATCTGACTTCTGAGCGTGTCAGTGCAGAGTCTTCGCTCTGCCATAAGTTTGTCATTTCCAAAATAGTATTTGGTAGACCCCAGATTTGCGCTTATTCCGTGACCGGGAATTGCCGTGAATTGTGTTGCTTTGCCGAGAGTGATGTTTTTGTCAAGAGCGCTTTTAATAATTGCTTCTGCTAGCGGGTGTTCTGATAATTTCTCTATGCTTGCAGCAAGGGCTAACAGTTTTTGTTCTGATACCTTTGTTACTGGCACCACGTTCGTCACTTCGGGCTTTCCTTTGGTGATGGTTCCAGTCTTGTCAAAAATGATGTATTTTGCCTTGTGGGTTTTCTCAAGCACATCTCCGCCTTTGATGAGAATTCCAGTGCTAGCGCCTTTGCCTGTTCCAACCATGATTGCGGTGGGTGTTGCAAGGCCAAGTGAGCAGGGGCATGCGATGACGAGAACTGCGACTGCGGTGATGAGTGCAAAGCTGAATGTTTGCCCAACGGCAAAATACCATGTCAAAAATGTGATGATGGAAATGATAATGACTGTTGGAACAAAATATGCAGAAATGAGGTCAGCAAAACGCTGTATTGGTGCTTTTCTGCTTTGTGCTTCTTCGATGAGTTTGATTATGTGGGCAAGCGTCGTGTTTTGTCCTGTTTTTGTTGCTCTGAAGGTAAGACTGCCGTTCTTATTGATAGTTCCTCCAATGACCACGCTCCCTTTGATTTTCTCAACAGGGATACTTTCACCAGTAATCATGCTTTCATCAACAGACGATGTTCCTTCAATAATAATTCCATCAACAGGGATTTTTTCGCCAGGTCGCACAAGAACAAGGTCTTTTTCCTGGACTTCATCAACTGAAATAGTGATTTCTTTCTTATCTCTGATCACTACTGCAGTCTTTGGTGAGAGTTTCATGAGTTTTGCAATGGCCTCACTTGTTTTACCGTTTGCAATCGCTTCTAAAAGTTTGCCCATGATGACAAGAGTGATGAGAACGGATGAGACTTCAAAGTATTGCCCTCCCATGTCGGCAAGAACAGCATAAACGCTGTAGAAATATGCAGCACTTGTTCCCATTGCGATGAGGGTGTCCATGTTTGCGGTTTTGTTTTTAAGTGCTGTCCACATTCCTTTATAGAATCCCCATCCGACATAAAACTGAACAGGTGTTGTGAGAGCGAAAAGAACGTACATTGCGTAGGGCATTTCACGCCCGATAAAGAAAAGCCCATCACTCATCAAAAACATCCCAATGAATAATGCCGGAAGCGAGAGAGAGAGACTGATGATGAAGAGTCCTTTGAGACGGTTAAGTTCTTTTCTGCGTCGCTTCTTTTCCGCTCCAGGATCAGTGAATTGAGACGCCCCATAGCCCTTTAATTGGATGGCTTTGATGAGATTATTTTCCCGACACTTGGAAGGATCATATTCTATGGCTGCCTTTGCTGTGGAGAAATTAACGTTCGCAGATCTCACTCCTTGCGTTTTCATAAGTGCTTTTGTAATCACCGCAGAACAGCTTGCACAGTGCATTCCCTGGATTGAAAGTGTTATTTCCTTGGACATGTTACCCCCGACTTACAAAATAAAGACTCACTATAAGAATAATGATAAGGGCTGCTTGAATTTCGAGACCCTGGAATGGAAGAGAACTGTAGGTGAAACTTATTCCCAGAAAGTTCGGGAGGTAGAGAAGTGTTGCGGCACAGGCTGGGCAAACTCCTGTTGTTAAGCCACCTAACGCGGCTGCGCAAGTCAGAGTTGATGCCTTCCTGATATTCTTCCTTTCCTGGTATTTAATGTAACTGTAGGTTGAATTGACCGCGACAAGGAATGCTATCATCAGCGTGAATAGGAGCGCAAGCACGAATCTCGGCCAGTGGATAGTATTGAGATAATACGGAATGAATTTTGCGGTCGTATAAAATTGACTGAAATAAACTGCAAGAAAGAGATAACTAATAAAGATGGCAATAATCCAATACACATAAGGTTTTTTGAAAACACGTTTCATGTGACAATGAGTCGTCCGTTGCCCATTCCCATCGAGCAGCTAAACCTAAAAGTCCCTTTTTGAGTTGGTGTAAATTCAACAACGTCATTTCTCGAACTGAAATAGGTTGAAACACCAAACTCAGGTATGACAAATGATCTGAAACAACCTTGAAGTCGCGTAAGATCTCCCTTTATCCTTACCGGCACTCCTTGTTTGACCGTTATTGATTCTGGTTTGTAGTTGAATCTTCCCCAGCTTAATTCAATTTCTTGTCCCTCTCCAGAAGCAGATGCAACAGAAGTAGTTGCAACTGCTGCCGGTATCGCGACGGGTTCCGAAAAGAGATTTTCGAGGTAAAAAAAAACAACAAGAACGATAATGATGATCGCCATTCTTTTTACTGTTTTATCCGAATCCGACATAGTTATACACCTCCGATTTTTGCCAGGCCGGTCTTAGGCCCATAAATCATGATAACAAGCAAAAACACTGTGGCGAGCAGGCAATACGCAAAAAAAGTGAAGAAATCACTGGGATTCTTTTGCGTTTTTGGACTATCTTCAACGACTTCCTCAAAGAGCATATACGAGAGGCCCCACATGATTATCATATTAATAGCGATGAATAGCGGCATGAACCAGAAAATGTGGTCGATGGTAAACATGGTTCCGATCATGCTGCCCATGGTACCTCCCATGACTCCTGCCATCATTCCTTCGAGAACGCCCATAATGCCACAGCACTTGCCGTTATAGAATCCAACTCCAACTGCGGTGAGCATTCCAACACTTCCTCCAACAAAAAGACCATTCGTTGCACCAAAGATTGTGCCTAGCATCATACCAGTTTGCATGCCAAAAGTCATGCCAATCATCATACCAATCATACTCGTCACATTTGCTTTATAGGACTTGATATGCCACATTCCAGATCCGATGCTAATGACTGCAAGGTTCAGATAGAACATCCACCAACCGTAATGTGCTAAGAACTCTGGCTTGTTTTTGAGAAAAGCAATGTATGACATTACTTCAAGAAGCGTAAGAATAAGAAAGGTGAGCACACTGTATTTGAGCATGGTGTACTCGACCTGATATTTGTGTTTGTTTTCTTTGAAATCTTTGAATCGTTCGCTGAAACTTTTTCGTTGGAATGGCTCAAAGGCAGCTCTAAATCCTTTCTCGTGAATGATTGAAAGAAGCGAGTCGGCTTTGACTTTCTCAGGATCATATTCGACATCAACTGAATCTTTATGGGTGGTGAACTGCTGAATTCCTTCGAATTTTGCAAGTGTTTTGTTGATTACTTTTACGCAACTATCACACTCAATATCCGGGACGTAGATCTTTGCCTTCATACTGCTTTGTACCCTTCAGCTTCTATGACATTGATAGCATCTTGTTTGTTGCCAGCGAATTCAAATGCCACTTTTCCAACTTGTTTCTTTTCATCCATATCAACTGAAATGTTTGATGCTCCCAGTTCCTGCAATGCGTCTGTGACGAGCATTTTGCAGCTATTGCAATGCATTCCTTTTACAGTCAGGTTTATCTTGACCATTTTCCGCTTGGCCATTTTCCGTACCCTCTCAAAAAATTGTTTTGATTTTGATAATCGCAAGAAATATTTAAACCTTTGCATATACTGAAAAGCTTTACACAAAAAGAGAAGGTTATTATACTAGCTTTGTTCCCTTACACCCGGAGAAAAGGTACAACAAAGATGAAACTCTCACTCAGCCCTTTGGAACAAGATATCCTGAAGCAACTATGGTCTAATAAAAACCTCAAGGTGCGTCAGCTCTATGATATTCTCAAGCAAAATCGCAGTGTTGCATTGACAAGTATTGCAGTAACATTAGATCGATTGCATACTCGCGGTGTTGTTGATAGAAACGTAAGAAAGGGTCGAGGCGGACTTCAATATATCTACTTCCCAAAAAAGACAAAACAGGAGTTTGAAAAGTCAATGATTGATACTGCCGTGAATTCTATTATTGAGAAATTCGGTTCTGCGGCAATATCTTATTTTGAAGAGAGATTCGAAAAGAGGTAGCGATGAACATTTATGTACCAAAAGAGATAGTAACACTAGCGATCGTTAGCTGGCTATTGGCACTTTGCTTTTTTTTGCTTTGGCGTAAGAGCGGAAAACCGTTTCTCGTGTATGCGCACCTCGTATTGTTGTTTCTTCCTTTAGGAATATACGCTACCAGAGTTGAGTGTGATATGCATTGGTTTACCGGTCTTCTCGGTTTGTGCAGCCTCATATGGGCTAAGCTTGCGGCATACGTGATTCCACCAGTAGCAGGCATTTCAATTATAGTGGGGTATTTTCTCATCCCGAAACTCTATCAAACGCGCCTTGCTGCTAAACCACTCAACGATGCGCTGACAAGAAAACTAAGAACTCTTCAAAAGAATGCCACCTTCTTTTGGTTTGATTCTGCCAAGCCTGTGACATTCACCTCTAGAAACAAGATATTTGTAAGTGTGGGCCTGTTTGACCTTTTAACAAAAAAAGAACTCGAAGCAGTCTTCTTGCATGAACTGTATCATGTGAAAGTAAATTCAACGTGGACAAAATTCTCAAGTATTTTTGGTCAATTCGTCTCCCCGATCGCGCGATTCAGTACAGCGAATCACGTGATTTGCCTGGATGAAAAATCAGCAGATATCTTTGCATCCCATGTTCAGTGCACGGAGAGATTCGTTGTATCCGCCCGAACTAAAATAAGAGAATGGAGCAGACGGGAAAGCTACTTCTGACACGGCACTTTTCTTAGATCAGTGCTACATGCTTTTGCAACATTTTTTCAGTAAAGCTTATTTATTGAATGCAGTTCTCCGTGGTCATGCGGGTGTAGCTCAGCCTGGAGTGAGCGTCGGTCTCATAAGCCGAATGTCGGGAGTTCAAAAAGAGTTCGCTCACAATTGACAACTCATGAAAGTCTCCTCACCCGCATAAACATTTATATTCTATCCCTGTAAAGAGAATAGTGTGAAAATGGGATTATTGGATAGCAACCGGTTGCTATTAGTTATATACATTCTCGCAGCAGCTCTCGCTTTGTTCCTCATCTTTACTTTTTTTTTCCAGTATATTGCTGCCATTGGGTCTATCAAAGAGATAACTGCAGCTTTTGTTACTCCCCGGATAGTGGGGATGCTCTGGCTGAGTGTAGCTTCTGCAATCGTGACGACGGTTATTGCCATAATCCTTGGCGTTCCCATGGCTTACGTTTTTGCCATGAAGGAGTTCTCTGCCAAAGCGCTTGTTGAAACGCTTTCAGTGGAGGTGCCGCAAACATTCCCGCCAATTGCAGAGGGTATGATATTCCTCTTGATGTTGGGTCCACATTCACCATTTGGTATAAACATCGCTTTCACTTTCTCTGCGTTAGTCATTGCCAAATTATTCGTCTGCGCGCCATTTGTTGTGTCACTTTCAGCAAGACGCTTTAGGGAGATTAAAGAAACCGGCATCAATCTGACAGCACGTTCTCTGGGAGCAAATCAGTTCCAGGTTTTTAGAACTATTTTTCTGCCACTTGCAGCGAGAGATATTATGGCCGGTGCAGCTTTGTGCTGGGCACGAGCAATGGGAGAGCTTGGTGGTAGCCTGCTATTTGCAGGCGTCATCCCATTCAAGACAGAAATCATTCCAACATTCATTGCAACACAGGCAACAACACTAACCACTGCATCATTGGCTGCTACTATTATCGGAACAACCGCTTCAATGGTAGCACTAGTGTTTTTCAAACGCGTAACGAGGCGAGCTGAATGAGGGGGCTTTCTCTTCAAAATCTTGCTGCAGGATATAATCATACTCTTGTCTTTACCGATCTTTCACTTGCAGTTAAGCCAAAAGAGACGTTGGTCATTATGGGTCCTTCGGGGAGTGGTAAAAGTACTCTTTTGCTTACTATTTTAGGAATCATACTCCCACAACGTGGAAAGATATTTCTGAATGAGAAAGAAATTACGTCATTGCCAATAGAAGAGCGTCATATAGGGTATCTGCCACAGGATTATGGTTTGTTCCCCCATCTTACTGTCATTGACAATATTTCTTATGGCCTCCGCATCAGAGGATTGCCATCAGAAGCACCTGCCAGAAAAATGCTTTCCCTTGTGCAGTTGGAGGGCTATGAAAAGCATAAAATACAAGAACTTTCAGGAGGACAACGGCAAAGAGTTGGGTTGGCAAGAGCCATAGCCATTGCCCCAGACCTTTTGCTTCTTGACGAACCACTGTCAAATATTGACCAGGTAACCAAGGCCGAGGTTGCCATGCAGATGAAAGAGCTTTTTAAGAAATTAGATATACCTATTATGGTAATAACACACAATCATGAAGATGCATTCTTCCTTGCACAGCATCTGGCAATGATGATTGAGGGTAAAATAGAACAAACAGGAACAATACAAGACGTAGTAAAGCATCCTAAAACAACCTTTATCAAGAAACTCCTTATGCCTTTTGCTCAAACACTTTGAGATTGAGCTGCTGCGCCAAGTGTGCGTTAGCCATCGCTATTCGTTCTCTGATGGCATTAGCCACTGCCCTGATTGCATCCAGTTTCTGGATTATTTTTATCTCTTCCAGATTCTTATTCTTGTAATAGCTCGAGAGAACTTCTGTCGTGTTGATTATGGCATTGATGCTCTCAATAGTCATTGGCACACGCCAGTCAAGGTTATGCACATTGAGGACGTCCAACATATCCTGTAGTTTCGCTAGTGATAGTTCCATGCTGTTGAGAAGCAATTCAAGATTAAGTGGATCAAGTGTCTTGATATAACTTTCATTTGTTTTTTTCTGTGTTACTAATTTATAGATGTCATGCAGGCTTGTATCCAACGTAAGTGTTATTAGCCAGAGGTCACTGATTTCCCTTTTAGTTATCTGTTTTGCCTGTACTCTTTCGATGACCTTGTGGGCATCAGCCCTGAAAAGGTAAAGGCCTGAACGGAGGCGATTCACTCTTTCTTCAAACGAGATGTCATATACCTCCTCGAGAATCTGCTCCTGTTTCACTGAGACCAGCTTTGAAACGATAATGCCAACCAACAGGAGAGCAGTCACGGCTTCAAATACAGACAAAAAGCGAGAGAGACCTGTAGGGGTTACATCTCCGTATCCAACGCTAAGCGCAGTGATGAAACTGAAGTATTCCGCTGTAGCAAGTCCGCTGATGCCAGACGGTAATGGCTTTTTAGTATCGAGCAACGCATGTTGCGGTGAAAAAGAGAGAAAATAATACAGAACCCCAAAAAACAGTATCCATCCCAGCCAGAACATGAAGCACTGCAGAAACGTTGTTCTCTCGAATAAAGCAAAAAGTGCCTTATAATATTTTTTCATCAGCACCAACTTTTTTGTTATACCAACACTTTTTTAATACCAATTTATTTCTTTTCTTTTAATACTATCTTTACTTAATACTATTTTTACTACAAGCTTACAACCGTTTTTCCGGCAGTTTTTTTTTCCTGAAATCAGAAGGATTACTTATTTAAGTGTATTTCGCAGCGCATCAACCGCAGTAAGATAATCCTCACCAACAGGCAGCTTCCTGCTCACCAGAGAAAGAAGACGGACCTCGTTGTTGCCCGGAAGCGCGCAAGATATATGTGCATTGCCACTGGATACAGTTACCTTTAGATATGGCGCTCCGTCATTCCCAACATCAGAATCATAGAGGAGCTTATTGTAGATGAGAACGAGTATGTTATTTTCTTCCTTTCTAAGCTTATTGGTGTTATTGATGGTGTCAAGCGTCCTTTCCAATGTGACAACATCTTCACGTGCAAGATTATGCAGTGTTACGCTCATAGACTCAACCACGCCACCCTTTCGCTCGTAAGAAAGGTCCCAAAGTGTTATTCCCTGAGCAATTTTTTCCAGTTTTGCTTTATCTTTTTCTTCTGTATCATTTTTCTTAGTCTTCTGGAAGTCCCCTTTCTTTACTTCCGCTTTTTTCCGCATATCCTCAACTGCCTGTTCCAGCTTGGCATATTTCCCTTTCTCTTCTTCAAGCGCCTTGTGTGCATCGCCAAGTCTTTCATATGTCTTTTCAAGTAACCCTCTGAGCTTAGTATGCTGGGTTTCCAATACGCTGTACTGGTTACGCAATGTATCAATACTTGCTCCAATGGCAGCCTTATCTTTATCAACACGTGCTTCAATGCCAGCTTTTTCTTTCTTCAGTGCCTTATTTTCCTCTTCAAGTTGATAAAGTTGATAAGTATATACTCCTCCCAGAATTATCGCAGATGCTCCAACTGCCGCAACAACAGTAAAATACGGGCTTTTCATCGTGCATCATCATCATAAGCATGCGTGAGCTGGTCAAACTTATCTTTTGCGTTGGGGGACAAAGGCAACTTGCATCGTGCTACAATATCCTTTAATGCCTTTGTCTCATCATTTCCCTGCATCTTTAGGAACACATATGCGGAGTTTTCCTTTTGCTCAACAATCAGCATATTTCTTTGGTGGTCTTTGGTATAAAGCAGTTCTGTTCTCAGCACAAGTCCCTCTGGCGTCTCCTTTGTGAAAGCTCGTCTTGACATCTGCATATCTTTTGAATATTCTTCCATAACAGCTTCAATCACTGGAATCACATTTTGCTCAGGCTGCTGTACAGAAAATCCCACATACTGCACTTCCTTACCCATCAGGTAAGCCAGCGTGGTTATACCTTTCATCGCTTGCTCTTTTTCCTGTTCCTCTTCATTGAACGTTTCGTTAATAGTAATGAGATTCTTCTCAATCAGCTTTATCTTGTTGTTGAGTGTCGTCTGGAAGTTCATCACAGTACCACTTGCCTTCTCAAGATTATTCTCTATCTGTGTCAGGCGCGAGTTAGTTACCTGTGATAGTACATTGACAGTATTTCCCACATCAGATAGCCCGGATAGCTGTCCCTTAAGCGCGATCTGTTCCTCTTCAAGGCAATGGTGTTGCTCAGAGAGCTGGGCATATTGATTGCTTAACTGCTTAAGACGTGCATCATCATAAACAAAACCATTTGCTATAGAAACTGAGCTAGAAACAAAGCTGTTCCGCAGCTGACCAAGCTGTTGTCCTGTTTCAATTGATTTGTTTTCCAGCGCACCTACTTTATTCTCAACAGTGCTCAAGCGCTGCTCCTTGCGCTGCTGCTCGGTTCTGTATGTTGTGAAACCAACATATCCCCCATACACGAATCCCATAGTAGCAACTGCACCAAGAACGTATCTAGCTAATGTCTTTCTCTCCATATAGACCGCCTCCGCCGACGCGTGAACAGAATGCAGATTATAAACATTTCGATGTAAAATCATCAATGTAAAATTATCACTATAAAGAACTGCCTGCAAAATCAGTATGTTGGTCTGCTAAACTAGTATGTTATAAGATGCAAGGTTGTTTATGAGCGTCTGCTTCCCGGTAAACTGTATTCCGAGTATGCCGACTTTCCTCGCTCCGTCAATGCAGATAGAGAGGTCATCTATGAATAGCGTATTATCCTTTTGCGTCCCTAGTCTTTTAACTGCAATCTCGTATATCTCAGGTTCAGGTTTAACAAACCCGACTTCATGAGAAAGTGTAACTGCATCGAATGGGTCATAGAGTCCCTGCGCCCTGAAGATTGGCGCATTGATGGGATCAGAATTAGACAATACACCTAGCTTAAATCCTTGTTTTTTCAATGCATAAACCAACTCAAACATTTTCGGGTCTTGCTGCCAATTGGTTGAAAAGACTTTAATGATTCGTTCAAAAGTATTGTTTGATAGTTTGCATTGGAACAATCTCTCAAAACAAGTTCGTGCGTCAATGAGTCCCTTTGCAAACTCCGGGACCATAGATGTATTGTCAAATTGTTTTATGTGAATTCCTACTACAGGTTCTACTCTCGCAAAGAAGGCCTCAAGCGTGCCTTTTACCAGTACTCCCCCGAAATCAAAAAGGATACCCCCTATTTTCATTTCACTGCTGTTTTACTGCATCGTCAATAAACTTCACCAGTTCATCCTTTTCCATGTAGCCCACACTCCTCGAGATCTCCTTGCCTTTGGAAAAAATTATCAGCGCGGGAATAGCATGCACGCCATACTTAATACACTTCTTTTTGTTCTTGTCAACATCCAATTTCACAAACTTTACTTTTCCGGTATATTGTTTGCTTGTCTCTGCATAGATGGGTGCCAGCATATCACATGGCGGACACCATGTTGCATAAAAATCGACAATGACTGGTGTATGAGCTTTTAGCACTTCCTGCTCGAATGTCGCATCAGTGACGTGAAGTAGCTCATCGATACTTTTTGCTTGTGGAGACTGCGTTGTTGTTGTCTGTGTCGTAGCACCACTTGATGCTGCAGAAGCGTTATCAGCATAGGCAACGCCACTAGAGCATCCAATTGCAATGGCACCAACTAATGTATAAAGTGTTTTCATTTTTTTACCTCCATGGTTTTATCAATGAACGCAACTAATGTGTCCTTATCAAGGTATCCTCTTCGTCGTGCAATCTCCTCCCCTTTGTCAAAAATAATGAGTGTCGGAATGCGCATAACTTTATAGTTCATAGCAATCTTGCTGTCCTCGATGTCGCATGTCATGAACTTGACTTTATCTGTATACAGCTTGCTTACGTCCTCGTATATAGGAGCCAGCGCTTTGCATGGGTCACACCATGTTGCATAAAAATCAATAATCACAGGTAACTCTGCTTGTAGCACTTCTTTCTCAAACGTATCATCTGTTACAGATTCTAGTGACATACAGGCAGTCCTATCACTGGAACATTAAATAATTACTGGTGCTGCAAAATCTACTTTGTTTTATCCATTACTAGTGTCTTCGGTAATCTCAGTGGAGCGGAGTATACAAAATTTCCTTCACGTTTTTAGCTGTTTACGGATTTTTGCCACTTCCTCAGTGACATCAAACCTTATACGCGTTGCATATCTCTCGACATCATAGAGATATGCTTCCGCATAAACAGGCTGCTTTGCTTCAGCCAATTTCTGCGCGTTAGCAAGATATCGTGTGATTGCGTTCTTGTAAGCGGTTATCTCCAGCGCTTGCAGTTCTGTTTCTACTTTCTGTTTCTTGTCATCTGGCAATGCAGGCAGATAGTGTTTTGCGTTGTCGATGGTTTCAAGTATCCCAAAAGTCTTCCCTTCTTGCGCCTGTGTCCGTGCAGTTGCCAAGATATCTTCTAGATTTTTATCCATGTATTCTTCTTTCATATCCCCATCCTCTGAATGCATCTGCAATAGACATAACACTGAGGGGAAATAACTAGAGTTAAAAAAGTATGCATAAGTTTTTTTAATCCACTGCTGTTTGTGTGTTTATGCAAATTGATTATGTTTTCAGCTTCATCCTCAACATCTCCTTTAAATGGACATGATGAGAGGGAAAATTATCGTTATGTAGTGGGAATGTTTTAAATACCAAATTATACAACGCCTTCTTTGTTGCCGGCATCGCATAATCTGGTAGTGCGGCGGTCTCGAATCTCTCTTGAGGGAACCGCTGTTCGCAAGGACTTGCAGGTTCAAATCCTGCTGCCGGCGTTCTTCTTTTTTTTTCCCAGGTTTTTGGGAACTGAGCCGAGGAACCAGAATTCTGAGGCGAAGTGGACAAAAAGCTGGTGGTAATCCTGCTGCCGGCGTTCTTCTTTCTTTTCCCAGGTTTTTGGGAACTGAGCCGAGGAACCAGAATTCTGAGGCGAAGTGGACAAAAAGCTGGTGGTAATCCTGCTGCCGGCGTTCTTCTTTCTTTTCCCAGGTTTTTGGGAACTGAGCCGAGGAACCAGAATTCTGAGGCGAAGTGGACAAAAAGCTGGTGGTAATCCTGCTGCCGGCGTTCTTCTTT
>JAHFLT010000019.1:12124-29891 GCA_023264635.1 Candidatus Woesearchaeota archaeon
ATCCTGCTGCCGGCGTTCTTCTTTCTTTTCCCAGGTTTTTGGGAACTGAGCCGAGGAACCAGAATTCTGAGGCGAAGTGGACAAAAAGCTGGTGGTAATCCTGCTGCCGGCGTTCTTCTTTTTTTTTCCCAGGTTTTTTTCGCCGGTGAGTGAGCATGCCGACGTAAGGAGGACTTGCCAAGGAGTGAAGGTGGAAGAGGATCATAAAGGGTTGCGTTCTCTTATTTCACGCTGCAACTTGCTGATCTGACGCTTCTTTGCAAAATGTTTCACTCATACTATGCTTATGAAGTGGTACTTATAGAACTTGCAACAGAACATGTGGAAAAGATTTAAAAGAGCTTCTCAAATCATGGACTAATGCCTTGGCTCTCTCCAAAAATATACAGCAAACTTTCTCGCGAAGAACTAGAGGCACGACTACATGCACCGGGCAAAAGGCTTATTGTAGCAGATATCGATGGGACATTGCATAAAGGACTTTTGTTCAGCCGTTACAAAGGCATTACCTATATTGATATTGCCATCTATCTCCTTCCACAACTGCTTACCTCTCCTAAACATCTTTTGAGATTCTCAACAGCTTTGGCAAAGGTTGCAACTTCTGAACTCGTGGAAAGGCGTGAACAACTACACATAACACAATTCTCTGAGGGGCTGGTGGGGATTCAGGAAAAGATGGTTAAAGCTGCATGTGAAAAAACAGCGGGAAATGTTCATCTGGAAGCTGTTACAACAATGCAGAAACTATCTCATGAAGATACTGCTGTCTATTTAGTAAGTAAGTCTCTCACGCCCATGGCACAAGCATATGAAAAGCACCTTGGTGCTATTCTTGGAAAAAATATCCATAGCTGTTCCAATCCTTTGATAGTGCACAATGACAAGATAACTGGGCTGGAGAGGCTTGTCGTAACAGCAGAACAGAAAGCAACGCATGTGCAAAGATTTTTTTCTTTGTACTACCCACAACAAGTCATCGCCTTTGGGGACTCAAAAGAAGACGTGCCCTTTATGTTATTATCCTATCCCCAACAATCGCTTCGCATAGCATTTAACCCCAAAGACGAAAAAATCAAGGAGGCAACAGATGTTTGGTGCTGGTCATGGCAAGAGCTTGATGAGTTGGTTGCTGGCAAAAAAACACAGTCAAGATGGAGGAAGTGGTTTTTCTATAGTCTAATTGGGGGGGGCGCGTGGTGGTATCTGAATGACGTGACATATCATAACGAGGTAGTGCAGGAACATGGCAAAATGGTACATGATTGGATGACCCCTTCTGTGAAAAAAAATAAAGTACTTGCTGATTTTCACGTGCATAGTAACCGCGGTACGTCTGCAAAGGAATTGCTGGATAAGCTGCCGAAGGATGTTGATATTGTTACTCTTGCAGATAAAGGGCCATTGGATTTATCGTATTTCGAATTCAAACAGAAACTGCTAGATGAACATATGCCATTTACTGACAAAGGATCTCTTCTGGATATACCGCGGCAGCAGACATTGCACGTTGGCTATGCGCAGGAAAAAAGAGTACCTGGTTATCATCTTCTTATTGTTGGCCATACATCATCACTTCACGAAAAATCACGTGAAGAAACATTTGCACTCGCTCGTGAGGAAGGTGGCATAATCATTCTTGCGCACCCGTATTCTGCTGAGGAACACAATCCAGCAATTTCATGGCTGTTTCCGTATACTCTTCGTAATGAGGATTCAGAATTTTTCTGGTATTTAGCTAACGTTGATGCAATTGAAGCATTTAATGCACAAAACCAATTCTGGATGTGCACAAGCAATGTGAAAGCAAGGCATACTGCGCAACAATCCCATCTTCCCGGGACAGCAGGCTCAGACACACATGGTATTATTGAAGATGTGGGAATTAGTGGAGTCTATTTTCCGAGAGATGCACTTGACTTCTCCGGAGACAGGGCATTTTATAGGTCAATAAAAAATGCGTTGCGTGACAACAATTACGAGAGGAAAGAACAATATGCATCTCCTTTTTCTTTTTTCACAACTATTGCAGCGCCATGGATAAGCTGGCGTCATTATGCATTGCTGGCAGCTTGCCTTAGTGGCATGTACATCATTAAAAGGAAATTACTCTGAAAAAAACTATTTTGAAAAACCCTCGGGGGAACGCTGTGCTGGAAAGACTCTCTTCAAAAGAAGACTCTCTTCAAAAGTATTGGTGTCACAAACGTCGTCAGCACAATAACAGTCACCAATACAGAATAAAGCTGTGCATCAACTATTGCATATGTTAAGCCGTATTGTGCAAAGATTAAGCCCACTTCTCCCCGAGGAATCATTCCCACACCAACGACAACTGGCCGGGCAACTCCCCACGCAGCAATACCAGATACAAATTTGCCTATGCATGCAATGATAAAAAGCAGCATAATGAAACCAAATGATTGCCATGACAGAAATGCGTCAAGTGAAACATTAGCGCCTGCGGTCAGGAAAAAAAATGGAACGAAAAAGGCAGAAACGCCAGTAATACGATGATGTAGGTGTTGTTTGTGCTGTGTACGCGCAAGCAGTAACCCTGCGATAAATGCACCAACAATGGCAGCCAAGCCCAGTGTGTTCGCAAGAATTCCAAGCAACCCGGCAATAACCACACCAAAGATAAACACCGCTTCCTTTGATTGCAATCGTCCTATGTGATGCCCGACATAGGGGATGTATGCAACGCCAACCAGCACAAGCCCAATAAGGAAAACCAAAGTGATAAACATTACCTTAAGGATATGAGGAATTGAAATGCCACTGCCATGCACAAGTCCCACTATCGTTGAGAGGATGAGTAACCCCATCACATCATCTATCACCGCAGCGCCAAGGATGATTCTTCCTTCTGGGGTATCTACCTTTTTCATATCTGACAAAACACGGGATGTTATACCAACGCTGGTGGCAGTCAGCGTTGCACCTACCAAAAGGGAAATAATTGGTGAGTATCCGAGAAAAGTAAACACTGCCCATCCAAGAACAAATGGAACGATAACGCCGATAGTAGCAACACTTGTCGCGCGCAAGCCGACTTTTAGCAATTCTGTCAAGCTTGATTCTAACCCAATCTCGAAAAGAAGGAACAATGCACCAAGTTCTGCAAAAAATGTAATGATTTCATTATTTCCCAGCAGCCCTAAGAGACTAGGCCCAAAAAGAAATCCCATGAACAATTCTCCCAGTACAGCATTATAGCCTAGTCTCTCACAGATTTCTCCTGCAAGCTTTGCGTTAGCCAGCATGACTACAATGAGTGCCAGAGTCGTAACAAAATCCATCTGTCGTGGTGGCAGCAGGCTCTTTAAAGATGTTTGCATAGGTTTAAGAAACGCCACTTTCTCCTTACTACAGCAACGATGACAACGCTAGAACACTATCTCGGCATTGGAAAGCCTGATGAGAAAGCGCACGTAGAAGTAAAGACCAATCCAGTGCAGACTGTTGCTAATGCATACAAGCTATGGATAAAATTTGTTGAGAAGCATCAGCAGTTGAGTCCAGAAAATCTGTTTCTGGAAGAAGCTGAGCGCATGCTCTCCCCTTTTGATGCGATTCTTCCAGACAGATTTGACAAAGAATATTTTAAGCCCATCGATTCTGTGCGTGACTGCAATATCTACAGATATTCCGGTATATTTTACACTGCGTTGCTTAATATAGGCAGCACTGAGAGAAAAATAACTGTTCCAAACGAAATAACCATCATCAAAGATGAGATGAGCTATTTTGGATACAAGCTAAAAAAGGGGACACTGGAATTGTATGCTCGTGACTTCCATGCAGGTGAGGAAATGCAAGGTGGTACTCTTATTTACAGGGGATGGAGAGGAACTAATCTAGGACAAGGAGCGAGCGGTGGATTACTCATAAACGAATCAGAAACATGCTGGCTTGGGCAAAATGCAAAGGACACTAAATTTATCAATAAAGGAAAAGCTCAGCTTGTTGGAATTGCAGCTACGAATTGTTTCTTTGAGAATCATGGTGAAGCAGACAATTTCGGCCAGCTGAATCATGATAATTGTGTGTTTGTTAATTATAATAAAGCTACTGAGATGGGAATTAATGGACGTGGTTTATTTGCTAATTTTGGCATGGCCAATAATTTAGGTTCTTACATAGTAACGCAGCAAGGACTCTACATCAACTTTGGTATTGTCACAGAATGTTTTGGTGCTGAAGCAAAAGAGGGTATTTTCATCGCAGCTCATCCTCCAGACCCACCATTTCACTTTGATAATGATGAGATACGAACTATACCGCAAGCCTATCTTCACATGGATCATCACTTGGGCAGGCTTGTTGAAAATATAAGGCATGCATTGCTCAAAGCAGACAAGCTACCTGTGGATACTTTATCTCACAAAATCCAAGACTACTGCAAGAAGCACTGCAACTGGAAAGAGTACTTGAAAGCGATGGAAAAGAGAAATGTGTAATCAGCACTGATGCTCCGGTAATGCATTCACCACAGCTTTCTTTCCCAATACACTCACCTTTGTACCCGGTGCATAATGGCTTTTCTGCACAAAACCTAACGCCACTATCTTTTTCAGGGAAGAGGAATATGCAGCGCTGGTGATGTACCCTATTTGTGCCTCTGCGATAATGGGGGTACGAAAGGGGGGAATTTCTTCTCCGTCTATTACGAGCTGTCGGAGTAATTTTGGTGGTTGTCCGATGTTTTTTACACGGGATACAATCTCCTGACCGACATAACATCCTTTTGTATAGGATACGGTGTACTCCAAACCTAAATCAGGAAATGATGTTGTCTCATCCATTTCTTTACCCCATGCGGGAAACCCTTGCCCAATCCGAAAAAGTTCTTTTATGTCATCACTTGTTTCTTCAATAGGCAGTGGTGTGGGTGTTATTATGTCGATAGTATTGTTATGGTTAATAATAATAGTTCCTTTCTCTTCCGCAATAGTCTTAGGGAAAACACCAGCTAGTTTTGTTGTCGCTTCATTCCGTTTTGATCCAAAAATGGTATAAAAAATGAATTCGTTTGATCTCTCCAGAATTGTAATTTTCATAAGACGTGCTGTAGAAAGCGCATCCATGATTCTTGGTAAGCACACATTATCTGTAACAATGATAAGTGCCTTAGGTAACGCATAAACTGTACACAACGCAATCATCTTCCCAAGCCGCGAAAGGAATGCTGCATGAGTAACAGGACTGTCTTGAGATACTGTGTTGGTAACAATATTATTAAGAAACTCGATCCGTCTTTCTCCAAGAACAAAAATAATACCTTTTTCTTCACGGACACAGACCACATCTTGCATGGATAAAGAGATGAAAGAACTTATATATAATGATGCAGCATGTTATTCTATAGCATATGTTATAGCACAAGAATACTGTAACACCTGTAACACGAAAAAAATGGAGAGACACTATTTCCAACAAACACTACTCACATGGTATCATGCTCATAAGAGAGATTTACCTTGGCGTAAAACCACAGACCCATATGCGATTCTGGTTTCTGAAATGATGTTACAGCAGACACAGGTTGACAGGGTAATTCCAAAGTACCAAGCATTCCTTTCACGATTTCCAACAATGAATGCTCTGGCAAACGCCTCCGTAGGAGATGTGTTGACAGCATGGTCAGGATTAGGATTTAATCGGCGTGCATTGCATCTCCATGCTATAGCAAAAACAATTTCTTATCTCCCCCGGATTCCTTCTGAGTTGCAACAGCTGAAAGGGATTGGTGATTACACCTCAAAAGCAGTCGCAAGCTTTGCATTTAATTATCATGCAGCGGTTGTTGACATTAACGTAAAGCGTGTATATCACCGGCTTTTTCTTGGTAATGTATGGAAAGATGATAAAGAAACGCGAGGCAAATTCACTGTACTGGCGCAGGAAATGCTCCCTGAAGAGAGCAGAACGTGGAATAACGCAATAATGGATTTTGGTGCACTGCTCTGTACGGCAACTAATCCATTATGTGGCAGCTGCCCGTTTTCCTCATCGTGCAAAGCATTTACTGTAGCAAAGGATCCAGCAAAGATTGTGATTATTGCTGCCAAACCACAACCATCTTTTGTTGGTTCTCGACGTTATTACAGAGGGCAATTGTTGAAGCTATTGAAGGAGAAAAAAAGTATTGATATCACGAAGATGACAGATCTCTGGAAAAAAAAAGAGGGGTGGATTATTCCTCTGCTTGCAACGATGGAAAAAGAAGGATTAATTAAAGTTGAAGGAAAGCAGGTGATTTTTCCGTGAAAGGTGATGTCATCAAAAAAAAATAGGGCTTATTCCTGCATTGGTGGAGGAGTACCCCACTGCCGATGCCCTTAAGATGGATGTGGAGTTCCTTTAGCAACACTTGCATAGTTTGTGTCCCATCATCATCAGTCCGTGCAACAACAAAAGCCAGTAGAGTATCATCATGAAATAATCATTCCACCACAAACCTACAGCTCCTAATGCTGCAAAACTCAGCGCCATGAAATAATGTTTTACGCCATGACACGTACATCCACAACATTTCTCACTTTTCATCAAAAACCACCTCTTTTAGACTATCTAACGCAAGAGGGGTATAAAAATCTTTTTATGAAAAGGGCTCAATGAGAAGGGGCTCCACCCCAAAAAGCGCTCAACAGCCTAAGGTCGAGCCTTGGCAGTAGCCCATTTTGTGCTGACAAAGGGGAAGCAAAGAAATGCTTGGAGCATTTCTTGCGCAAGAAATCATTGGACAATGATTTCTTTGCGCTCCATACGGGAAATGCAAAGAAGCCATGGGCTTCTTGCACAAGGAGAACAGCGATTCTCCTTTGTGTCAGCTATCACCTAGAAATGCAAAGGCGAGAAGCTGCTGAACCGAGCAGGAGCAAAAAATTTGAGGTGGAACCACTTTCAACCACCAACATTAAACTGGTGGAAGATTTCTGAAATGTCTATAAAGATATAAATTGACTCCTGGAGATTCCCATTTCTTTTCCAAAGTGGCATACTTGGAAAAGAAAGAATTCAATTTGTCTTCATCATAAGTATGGCTGACCATAACCCAATAACGGTCATACTGCCCGAAGAGAGGAACTATTGGCTGTAAATCAACCTCATGAATATGCTTTGTTTCCCACTTACCAAGCTCTATAACAGATAGTTCCGGATGATAGTATAACAATGCGTATTTGAAGAGGGGCACACGCACCATAATGGCATCTCCTGATTTTTGGTTCTGGACAATGAAGTCACTAACTTCTCTGTATGGCGCTTTTGTTACAACGCTCTGCGAGTAATATCTTGAAAGGGACACACTGGATAATACCATAATGCACAATAAAGTGAACATTGCTACTTTCTTGGGATAGCTCATTATCCCGCGCGCGACAAAAATAAGGAAAGGCAAGGATGAAATCAAGAGATAGCGGAGAACCAGGAGGTTTGTAGACGTAAAAAATGTTGGTACAAAGGTGATTACTATAGGGACAAGCATTATGTACAGCAAAAATATTTCCTTCTCTCCAAAATTTTTTCTCATCCCTTTGTAGTAAGCAACCCCGTAGAGTAAGATAAAAACAAGAAACCCGATTCCTAAAAGAGGAAGCGCAGTTGTTTCGTCGATAAGTGTCTTCCCAAAAGCAAACGTAATGAACATTCCCAACACATAGGCAAGGACATTGAGATAATGAAAACCAGCAATCAAATTAACATTTCTCTGAAGATTGAAAACGGTAAAAGCGAACTTCTGCTGGTAATACAAATGAGGCAACCACGGGAGGAGTAAGACAACTATCAGCAGAAGACAAGAAATATATCTTTTTCCCTCTAAGCTGGAAAAGCCTCTCGGAGAGAAGAAATACAGAAAGTGAGAAAATGTATAGAAATACGCGTACGTGTGACTGAGAAGAGCAAGGAAGGTAAAAAAAACATACAACATCCATAGATGCCACTCATTTTCATGCACTGCCCGATAAAAAAAATATGATGCGCACAGGAAAAAGAATATGACAATTGTATATGGTCTTGCTTCTTGTGCATAAAGTACATGAATTGGCGACACTGCTAGTAGGAATGAGCTCAATAGAGCAACTTTCTTAACATACAATAATCGTGTGAAGTAATACATTACAACAACAGAACCTATACCAAAAAGAGCAGATACCAGCCGAAAATGTATAATCGACATTCCAAAGAATCGTGACACATAAGCAAGAATGGTAAAGTAAAGCGGCTGGTGCATATTCAACCCATGCCAGAGATAACCGGTAAAAAGGGGTGAGTTCACATTGTTGAACATGCCGGGAGTGTATGCCAAATAATGTACAATATAATTGAAGTAATCAGAAACCATCAAGAGCGTGAATAATTCATCTATCCATATGCTCAAAGCATCTAACCGATAAATCCTTAGAACTACACCAAGGAGTACTATCACCAAGAATATGTTTGTGCTACGCTTCATCCGACGGAGGAAAAATGGACCATTAATAAATATATCTAGCACTAATTTTATATACAACTGTCCATTTGAATAAACATGTCACTTATTAAAGAACTCGATGCGTTCCGCAAGGTGCATGGAGGCAACTTTACACGGGCTGGAATTACTTTTGCGGACAACATGGTTACCTATGCACTAAACAAAAAACCATGGAGGGGACCACTATACGTAGACTGGGAGATAAGCTACAAGTGCAACGCACGCTGCACGTATTGCGATAGCTGGAAAGTGGGGATGGAATCGAAGATACCAGATGTATCGACAGAAGTCGCTAAAAAAACAATCCGTGAAATGGGTGTTAGAGGAGTGTGGCTCCTTATCTTTACTGGGGGTGAGCCATTCGTACGACCCGATTTTCTCGAACTAGTCAAGGAAGCAAAAAATGCAGGTATGAATGTCAGTATCAATACCAATGGATTCTTCTTAAAGAGAGATGCACAGAAGATCGTTGATCTGGGTGTTGATTCTATCACTGTTAGTGTGGAGAGTCACGAGTCAGAGGTCCATGATACAGTACGAAGGACAAAGAATTTATTCAAAATGCTTTCTGAGGGTATAGAAGAACTTAAACGAATACGCAAACAAAAACCTGCCATCAAGGTGAGAATGGAAATAGGGCGTGATTCCTACAAGAGGGCAAAAGCATTTATTGAATACTGGCAGGATAAAGCTGATGGCATAGTTTTACAGCCAATTCATGAAGGGATTGGAAAGGATATTTTTGTTATGTCTGAAGAAATGAAATTCAAAACAGATGACAAAACAGAGTTTGATAAAGAATTTTCATTGCTTGCAAAACAGTACTCGTGGATGAATAACCAATACTATCAAGAGTTCTCAACTTTCTTTTTTGATAAGGAGGAGTTATACAAAAAGTTTAAGTGCTATTCCGGGTTTTTTTACCTGCAGATAGACCCATATGGAAATGTGTACAACTGTACAGAGTATATCGCAAACGTCGGGAACATATTACACCAATCATTTGATGAAATATGGTATGGGCAAAAGATGAATAACGTCCGCAAGATGATAAAAGAAGGGACTAACACGTGCGTTTGCCATTATTATTGTACTGGACCAGTAAATTGTAGTATGAGCAAAGTCTTTGGTAATACACGAAAAGATGGTGCTATGCTACGTACGCATTCCGGAAAAAAGATAGGATTGAGTGTCGATGCGCCAATGAGTAACCATGAGCAAAGATAAGCTTGTGTTTTTTTCTTGCTGTTCTGCTAATAAAACTGAGAAAGTGAATGAACAGATAGACCAAGTGGTATATCCAATCATATCAATACAAAGATGAATAATAATGCTTTGTAATGCTTTACTCGAAAAAGAAACATACCAACAAAACACGACACTTTTCTGTAATCCAATAATCTACAATAAAAGCTTGTAGGTGGCCGGTGAAAGCATTTGTTTAGGGGATTTTCAATGGTGTCTCAAAACAAGCTCCATCCAAAAAAGCGCTTAGCAGCCTAAAGTCTAGCCTTAGCAGTAACCCATTTTGTGCTGACTAAGGGGAAGCAAAGAAATGCTTGGAGCATTTCTTGCGCAAGAAATCATTTGACAATGATTTCTTTGCGCTCCATACGGGAAATGCAAAGAAGCCATGGGCTTCTTGCACAAGGAGAACAGCGATTCTCCTTTGTGTCAGCTATCACCTAGAAATGCAAAGGCGAGAAGCTGCTGAGCCGAGCTGGAATTTTTGGATGGAACCCTCAAAATTGGAACCCTCAAAATAAATAGATTTATAAATCATCATTGTTTTCATAGAGGCACGAGAGAAGAAAGAAGACAAAAAGACACCTTCTCTGTTTGTAGGTGATTCCTATCAAACTGAAACCATTATTGCCGAGCTTACGGCCACGCCAGCGTTACCTGGTGTATGAAGTTATTTCAGAAAGGCCAATGAAGGATATAAACGTAATACAGCGTCAACTATGGCATAACTGCCATAGCTTCTTGGGAGACTATGGGATGTCACAGCTGCATTTGCATTTTTTACCTGAGAAATACAACTCCAAGACGCAACGAGGGATCGTACGACTATGCCATACTGGAACTAATATACTAAAAGCAGCGCTTTTGTTTGTGCAGAACATAGAAAAAGAACATGTCATTGTGCGGAGTATAACTGTTTCAGGAACAATAAGAAAAGCATCAACTTGCCTTAAAGGGGGTTAAAAAAATGGAAATAAATCACCAGATGATGGGATATGATAGGGCGATTACAATGTTCAGTCCGGATGGAAGACTGCTACAAGTGGAATATGCCAGAAAGATGGTTAAGCAGGGCAGCACAGCCATTGGGTTAGTATGCAAAGAAGGTGTTGTGCTTATAACAGATAAACGTCTTGTGGACAAATTGGTTGTGCCAGAAGCTGTTGAGAAAATATGGCAAGTAGATGAGCACATTGGTGCAACTGCTGCAGGCATGATATCAGATGCGCGTGTCCTTGTTGAGAGGGCACAACTGCGCGCGCAGCAACATAGACTTACATATGACACTCCGATAGACGTATTAACCGTAGTAAAAGATATTTGCAATATTAAGCAGATATGCACACAGAGCGGCGGGTTAAGACCCTTCGGCATATCATTCTTAGTTATTGGGGTTGATGACGAAGGACCGAAACTTTTTGAGACAGACCCAGCAGGCATTTATTTTCGTTACCACGCAAAAGTCATTGGAGAAGGAGAGACAGAAGTAATGGAAATACTCTACAGTGAATACTCCCAGGAGCTGTTATTGGACGATGCATTAAAACTTGGAGTTAAAGCATTGGTCAAAGTCCTTGGAAAGAACGTGACATCTGATAGACTTGACTGTGTGTACATCAAGACAAAGGAGCGGCAATTCACGCGCCTCAGCGAAGAGAAGGTGGATCGCCTTCTCAAGGAAGCGAAACGACTAGGGAAATGAGACCGACAGAATCAAAAGTACGATATAAAACAGACCATAATCCTGGTCAGGCTATTTATCCGAGAACGCAGAAGCATTATCACTATAATATTGCCCGTCTACATATCAAGCAAGATGGTAAGGAATATGTCTTTGAGTTGGACGTTAATCCCAGCCGAGCGATTGACTTCCGACATGGTAAAGATATTGATATGAGAGATGTACTCAAAGTGCAGCGTATTTTCAGTAGTGTATCTACTGCAACATTTGCAAAGAACTCAGATATGCTGGCGTTATTTGCAACAGACGACGTGTTGGATGTTGCAAAAGTCATCCTGCAAAAAGGAAAAATACTACCGGTGGCTGAAGAAGAGAATAGGCTGCGAGAAGAAAAGAGAAAACGCATCATCGATGTACTGAGAAGGTGTGCGGTTCACGCAAAGACAGGTGAACCGTTACTAGATGTGGAGTTGGAAAAAATAATGGCAGATGCAAAGGTGCAGATAGATCTGCATGAGTCTGATTCATGGACTATCCGGAAGATAATCGAAGCAGTCAAGACCCCATTAAAAGTAGGCATGCAAACTGTACAAGTGACATTAGCTCCTCAATTCATCGGCAAAGCAAAGTATTATCTCACCAATCATGCCAAGATACTCAAAGAAGAAACGCTCGCAGATAGCAGTTGGCGAGTAACTGCAGAGGTTTTAGTTGGTGTAAAGGAAGAAATCTTCAATTACTTAAATGCGTTAACGCATGGTAAGTTCAGCAGCAAGTCACAATAACACAATAAGTATTTTCTGAAAAAAAAGATGGTGATAGAGACAGAGGTATGAAACACATGACAACATTACTTGTAAAAGAAAAAGACATTGTTGTCCCTGGCCAGCAATTGGCTACGGGGTTAGACTACGTCCCCGGAATGGGAACGTACAGAGAAGGGGAATACATCTTCGCAGCAAGAGTTGGATTCCTGCAGATTGAAGGTCGGATGCTGAAGCTTATTCCATTGGCTGGTAGGTATTTACCGAAGAGGAACGATTTGATCATAGCAAGAGTCATTGATGTCTCCATGTCTTACTGGAGACTGGATATCAACTCTGCATATTCTGCTATGCTTAACATCAAGGATGCCACAAGCGACTATGTTCCAAAGGGAGCAGATTTGACACAGATGCTTACTTTTGGAGAATACATTGTGACGAAGATCATCAACGTAACACCACAGTTCCTTATAGATTTGACAATGAAGGATCCCGGATTACGGAAGTTGCCTGAGGGGAGGATGCTAAGTGTTTCTTCAGTTAAAGTGCCAAGAATCATCGGGAAGAAAGGGTCAATGGTCAGCATGATTAAGAATGCGACAAACTGTCAGATAGTCGTCGGACAGAACGGGTGGATATGGCTGTACGGGAATGATCCTGTAAAGGAACTTATTGCTTGTAAAGCCATTGCAAAGATAGACGCTGAAGCTCACACAAGTGGCCTGACAGAGCGCATCAAAACATTCCTTGAGAAAGAGACAGGAGCTCCTGTAGAAATACCAAGGGAGATAGAATCTATGGAGTACGAGGGATAAACATGGTCTACGCAAAACGAATAGATGGAAGGGATTGGACAGAGCTCCGTCCTATGTCTGCGAAAGTTGGTGTTATTGACAATGCGCATGGTTCAGCAACATTCAGTATGGGAAAGACAGTAGCATTTGCTGCAGTCTATGGGCCGAGGGAATTGTATCCTAAATTTCTCCAGGACCCAAAGAAAGGGTTGCTGCGATGCCACTACAACATGATGCCATTTTCAGGTGCAGGTGAACGTGTCAGGCCAGGTCCTTCCAGAAGGTCTCGGGAAATCTCTCTGGTGATGGCAAACGCATTATTGCCTGTGATGGACATGACACAATTCCCAAACGCAGTGGTAGACGTGTTCGTGGAATTCACACAGACAGACGCTGGCAGCAGATGCGCAGGCATTTGCGCAGCAGCATTGGCATTAGCTGATGCAGGGCTTACAATGAAAGATCTTGTCACTGCAGTGGCAGTTGGGAAAATTGATGATAAATTCGTTGTTGACCTCAATTATGAGGAGGATTCCTACAAGGAGGCAGAAGCTGCAGACGTGCCTGTTGCAGTGCTTCCAAACTCGGGGAAGATTTCATTATTGCAGATGGACGGCATAATAGAACCAGAAGAGCTGCCCAAGCTGCTGGAATTGGCACGTGAAGCCACGAAAAAAATTTACGAAGTGCAGAAAAAAGCATTGCTTAAGAAGTTCGAGGTTGATGTCTCATGAGAAACCACATACTTTCAATATTGGATAAAGGGATGAGGCTTGATGGAAGGAAAAAAGACGAATACCGCGACGTAATTAAAGTGGAATATGGCGTTGCTGGTTTGGCAGAAGGCTCTGCAAAGGTTACAATGGGAAAAACCGAAGTGGTTGCCGGAGTGAAGATGGAGGTAATGGAACCATTTTCAGATACGCCTAACGAGGGTGTCATCATGGTGGGAGAGGAATTACTACCTTTGTCAAACCCGGAATTTGAAGCAGGGCCTCCATCAGTGGAAGCCATCGAACTCAGCAGAGTTGTCGATAGAGGGATAAGGGAATCCCATGCACTGGATCTCAAGCAGATGTGTATCACACCAGGTGAAAAAGTGTGGGGTGTCTCCATTGACATATGCCCAATAAACGATGCCGGAAATCTGTTTGATGCGAGCGCGCTGGCAGCAGTTGCGGCATTGAAGAATACGGTATTTCCATCTTACGACGGAAAAAAGGTGGATTACAAAAAAATGACAACGAAGAAGCTGCCGCTTAAGGAGCTCCCAATATCAGTCACTGTCTGTAAAATTGGCAAACATTTTATTGTAGATCCGTTATCTGAGGAGCAGAAAGTGGCAGATGCGAGACTCACCGTAGCATCCACGGAAAAAGGTATGCTGTGTGCATTGCAGAAAGGTGGTATAGAACCAGTAACGCTTGAAGACATCAAGTGCATGGTTGATATTGGCTTGGAAAAGGCAAAGTCATTGCGCAAATTACTCGGAGGTACAAAATGAAACACACCAAATTCGAAAAAGCGAGACTAATAGGATCACGCGCATTGCAGTTGTCACAAGGCGCGCCTTTTCTTGTCGAACTGAAGAAGGAAGACTTGGAAAAGCTGAAGTATAATCCAGTTGATATAGCGAAGAAGGAGTATGATGCCGGAGTCATTCCACTGGACGTAAAACGACAGCTACGCAAGCGAAATGCTTGAACGATATATTGGGGTGATTAAGCCAGAAGAGAAAGAAGTTTTTACCAGATTTGATTCCAAGAGTGTTATTAATAATGCATTTGAATTATGGATACTTTTTTTAAAGCAATCGAAACTTGAACACGATGAGGCAGCAAATAGTTTATTGGATGAGGCATGTAGACTACTAAAACCCTATGAAAAAGCATTGCCTTTTGTGATTGCAGAAGAATCTTTTTTTACATCTTTAACCAATACATACAAGTTCACGAAAGAAAGAATTTTTTCGGGAATATTCTATACGGCACTGCTTAACATGGGTACCACAGAAAGAAAGGTTTTTTTTCCTCTTCAGAAAGGAATGGATTGGTGTGGTTATAAGCTTCAGAAAGGTACTTTATCAATCACGTCTATTGATTCCTGGTGGACAGGTTTGGATGCCGAAGGTGGTTGTATTATTGATAATGGTAGCCCGAAGTTCTTTGGTTGTGCTGCTAAAGATGGGGTCTTCATTAAACATCGTTATGCCCTCAAGGATGAAGAAAAATACTCCTCTTTTGGATATAATGCGCATGGGGGTATTTTTATTAATCATGGTTATACTCCCAGTATAGGGGACTTTGCGCACGGGGGTCTTTTTATAAACTACGACTCCACTCTCTCGGGAGGTGAACAGGCAGAAGGTGATTGTATCTTTGTCTCTCCCACAATGAGAGAAAGATGTAAGAGGGGTTGTATTTATCTCATTGCAAGCGACCTCAAAAAAGATAAATCTCTCTCTTTATTGATTGACAAAATGTACGAGCACACAAAAGATAGCGCAGCAATTGATATTCCTGCGATAAAGAATTTGGGAGATCTGATTAAGATATATTGTGAGGAAAGATATGGGGATAGATGATTATTTTAGAATTGAGAAACCAGAAGAGAAATCTCCAACATCTCCGAAGAGTTTCGACAAGGTTATAGAAAGTGCGCTTGAAGTGTGGATGAGATATACAGAAAGTGTATTGAAGAATTCTTTTGATTTTACTTCAATATATAATGATCAGCTTGTTGCAGAGGCTGTCAAAATTCTGGCTCCTCACCAGGATACATTTCCAAAAACATTCACAGTTAATCAGGCAGTAATAGATGGAGTTGTAAATAGCATTGTCCCAAAAACTAATCTTCCCCGGTCTTTTTCATATTATGAAGCCTCTGAATTCATTGATACTCTACGGCAGGCATGTTTATATGAGACATGTGGCTTATTCTTCACCCAGCTATTGAATCTGGGAATGGAGAAGCTTCATGTACCAGTAAATACACGTATTAACAATTGCGGATACAAACTCTCACAAGGTACTCTCGAGTTTCATGGTTCTAATATTGGTGGTTTAAGTGCATTGGGTGAGTATGCGATGGGTGGAACAATAATTAATTATAGCATGGACACATGTATGGGCAGATATGCGACAGGGGGGTCATTTGTTAATTATGGTGATATTGAGTATGGCTACTTAAAAGGCGACATATTGATACTGAATTATAACTATCTGAATTTTGCCATAACCACTAACTTTGTAATTAATCATGGAATTATTAGCCACCTCAATCTGGATAAAGGCACGTGCATCAACTTCGGTACAATTACAAAATATTTGAGTGGCCATGTCATAGACCCCGTACGAGTATGGCCGAGAAAGAAGCATATCACAAAGTGGCACTTGTTGTTTAACAGGAAATTGACATCGCTTGTTGAAGAGCTGTATACTGCAACAAAGCCTGGCGTTGCTCTGGATATGGAAAAGATTCAAGAACAAGGAGAAAAAATAAAGGTACATTGCGCATGACCAACACCATCACCTCTGAAAAAATCGCGAAATATTTCTCAATGACAAAAAGAGCATTGGACAAGGCAAAGTGTTCAACCCCGGAGAAAACGCATCTGAGACGAGCAGCAGAAGATTTTCTGGATATGGCAAAAAGATATCTAACAGATGCTGAACACTTTGAAAAGAAAGGTGACATCGTCACAGCATTCGCAGCACTTAATTATGCGCATGGCTGGCTTGATGCAGGAGCACGCTTAGGGTTGTTTGATGTCGGGCATGATTCTGAGCTGTTTACGGTGGAATAGGTTCTATCATAATAATGTATAAAGATAATAGACTGCTGAACCGAATGTGAGCAGAATTCTCGTACATCACGCTTTTGGATATCACTTCTTCGGTGCTACAAAGAAATCTCTGTAGAGATTTCCTGTACAAGACATGCTATACATTTCTTTGTACCCCGCGAGACGCCCTGCTGTTGAAGTGTGTGTGAATATTATACTCGCAGCCGTAGTAGCAGTGACTGACAGGACTCAAAACATTTTCTAGCGGAAGCAAAAGCAATGCGTGCTGCCTAATTTCCTCAGGTAGTATCGCATACGGACGAGACCAGAGCTTCTCGACAAAAGTGGGATTTATTTCGTCCACTTTCGTAATAGAAACCCATTCACAGACTGAGCCAATTGAATACACTTCCTCTCCCGCGTGTTTCAGTTTTCCTCCTTGCGTGACATACTTGTATTTTGTTCTTTCCCGCACAAGATTCTCCGGGTCGAGATAACAATGCAGCAGATTTCCTTTCCGCAGCATCGCCATGCTCAGCCACTCGCCATAACTATTCATCATATCGTCAGCGATTGCTTGTTGTTCTGGTTGCAGTCTCCCTTCCAGTTCTCTGCAAATCAGATCAAACGCCTCAATTGGACGGGGATGGCGCTCATAGCCGCGTTTTTGTAATGCTCGCAGGCTTTCATCGAATGTGTAGAGTTTTTTGTATCCTCCTTCGTATACTGATCTCGGTTCGAAAACAATATCTGAAAGAGCTGGCTTTACAATAAGTTCCTTCTTTTCATCGGGTTTGCCGAGGCCAAGGTAGTTGTCGAGGGACATCCAAATAAGGAAAAATGGATGGTATTTAAGATTTTGCAGTGTGCTTAGTTTTTGTGTTATCCAAGAACTATCATTGACCTAAACCGCATTAATGTTACATTTGTACCTGGCTGATGGTACTGTGTATCCTAATGATTGGTGTAGTCGTTGTTCGTTGTAGTACTTAAGGAAGGTGTCTAGGTTGTCTTCCCCGT
>JAHFLT010000003.1:0-8282 GCA_023264635.1 Candidatus Woesearchaeota archaeon
AAAAGAAGACCTATAAGTCAGCTTGCACAAGTCACGGCTCGCATAATTCTTCATAACAGAAGAAGACTCTCCTACTTTAACAAATTGGCTGCCACAGCCAACTAATTTCCGCGCAAAGCCTAGATATCCGATACCTTGATGTAATCTCTCTTCGTTATAATACTTCACATACTGATAGAGACAGACAAACCTCTCATCATATTCCTGTTTGTAAGGAACGTTTGTTGCGCAAAGAGTGTAGTGAGTTTGTCAAGGCACTCAAGAAAGAAAGAAGAAGTTTAGGAACTTTTTTTGATTTGTATACAGTGAGTAGTAAAAATTAGGTGGCTTATTCTTTTAACCACTTTATCCTTATCCATCCCTGGCGGCACTCCGGTTATTGTCACTTTTTCCATCCATCCCATTTTCTTTGCAAGCTTCAAGTTCATACCCAAATCAAAATCATGAAGTGATAGTGTCTTTGTCTGAACAAAGGAATCTATGTCATTCAGCATAATAACATTTTTTGCGTTGATGACTGTATCCATAATAATAAGCTCTTTCTCCTGCGGAAGATTTTCAGTAGGCCCGAATTCTACAAACTCCACTTTGAGTAGCTTTTTGCGTAAGGCTGGTAGCAGGTGTAATGGCAGAGAGTCTTCTTGCACTAGCGGATTGCTGCAGACATAGATTCTCATATCAAAAGTTTTTTTTTGTTTCCTCTACATGAATGACATTTACTGGGCATGATGCAGCGGCATCCTTCATTTTTTGAAGCAGTGTTTCATCCAAATCAAGTTCCCATGTGCCACCATTCTTCTTGCTTCCTTTCAGATTGGCTTTTCCATCCTTGTCAAGCGTCCAGAATTCAGGCATTACAGCCACGTATTGCACTGCACCAATGCAATTCTGCCTGTCATAAATGACTTTGTATTTTGCCAATTATATTACCTTCTAATTGAGAGTTGTCTTGATTTTAAAATATTGTTGGAGGTAAACCGCCGCGGCCCGGACTTTCACCAGCTGACTTTTGTGACGAAGTCACCTGAGTTTCCAAAGCGACGAAGTCGCCCTGGTTTTTCCCAGGTTTTTTGTGTCGAGCCAAAAGCGAGATCACAAAAAAGCTGCTTTGAACCGGGAAACCCTTGCGGGAACAAGCTCGCTGGAACCATTTCCAGGCTTGCGCAGTACCAGGTTGTGCCACCGCGGCAATAAAGTGCTATCATCTAACAAATCTTATAAACCTAATGCTTTTTCTTTATAACTGTGTTATCCCGAAACTATAACGAAAGAACAAAGTGGTTACTAAAAAAGGTTTGTTCCTTCGAATATAATAGCGGAAATTGATATCAACCACTTACTACCGCTATTATATTTTCCTACGGTGAGTTTCTTTGGTGCATGAAACTCATGAGAGGAAAGCTTTTGGAGATGTTACGAAGGAAAAACGAGGGTTGGACAACTTACCAAGTGCGGAAGGTTGCTGGAATCTCTATTCGCAGAGTAAACCAAGTCTGGGCATCCTATCAAACAACTGGACAAATTCCAGAGTTGTCCGTTTTTAGGGGTACACTCCAGTCGTTTCACGAAATGACAAAGGGGATTCTCTGAAAGATTACTACCGTCTAGTAAAGAAATATATATAAAGTGCAGTCCAAAACCAAGTGAATCATGATAACTATATGGATAAAAACCATTTTAGGCATAAATGAACTTGAAAACAGACTAAAGCTTATTGAAAGAGAAAAAGCGCATTTAGAAAGCAGAGTTATTGGGGCTGAAAATGAAAAGACAGCTCTAACCACAGCGGTTGCACAATCTGTTTCTTCAGTCGAGCTTACTCAGGAAGTTCAAAACTTCTTAAAACAAGTGAATATACACATAACCGAACAAAATACAGAAGCCGCACTTGTTGCATTAAGCGCTGCAGATGTTGTTAAAAAGTATAATTTCAAAAGGTATGTTGCACCTATTGAGAAAGGGTATGATACTCGGATTATAACCCAAAAAGAATTCCAAGAACATCCAGAATTATATTTCCATAAATTGAACAAAGGTTTCTTCAACTTTCCCGTTGGTTTGTATTTTAGTAAAATAAATGAACTATTAGAAGAATCATTTGATACTAAGATGAATATAAAGATAGAGATCAACTCTCTTTATTCGAACAATGGCACTTTTGACTTTTCACTACCTAGTTTGTTAGGATTGTGGGGTAATTCACATCCACATGCACAAAAGGCAACAGATGTCCTTGTCCAAGCCACAGAATTATCTCGTCTTAGGAGAGTAGAGTGTGGAGATTGGATACAGATGGATACTTTAGATTTTTTGGTGAACTATGAAGGAATCAGAGAATATGTCACAAATTTACCAAATGTACCCCTTTATGCTAAGAAGAGAGCTATCAGCGTATTGGAATTCACAAGATTTGTCTATCTGACTGCTATGGAGATAATCGGAACAACAAGAATAGGTACATTGTCTGACTTGTTACGGTATAATAAAGCAGAAGATAATCAAACAGAAGAGATCTCTGTCACAACAGGAGAGTGGGATATATTTGATCCAAATAACCAACTCAAGTTAAAAATTAAAAAATCTTTGCTGGCAAAACCAAAAGGTACTTCTGATAAAGAGTTAGAACAAATATTACCATTACGATCAAGAGAACGTTTCAGGCAATTGGCTTCAGAGGTCACATCAATAATATTGGCAAATGATAAAGAGAGGAAAGGGTTGACATATGGTATAGACAAGCCGCTTAATGAATACTCTGTCGGAGAATGTTTAGTCCTCGCATGTTATTTCGCAAGAAATGTAATAACTAAGTATAAATCACTTGAAGATTCTGTTGCAGATGCTTTCTTAGGTAAATCAGCATCAGACATCACGGGAAAATGCACAGATTATACAGGGCTCGCATTGCATTATTTGCGTGAATACTTAGTTCCTATGCAGCCAGACAAATTCAGGAATTGGCATTTCGGTGTTGAAAATGATGTCATTAGGAGCTACCAACATAGTTACATTAAAGCATTGCATATAAATCAAGATGTAACTGTGGATGTTTACTTCTTAGACCCAACAATGTTGGCAAATCGTGGTATTGGCGAATTAAAATCTCCCAAAACAGTAATTGAGGGACTAGATACAAGTAAACATCCTTTGATGATAGAACGGGATGCTGAAGATTTATTGTATGCTGCAAAAGAAAAGATGAAGAAGTAACCTTTTTGAATATCCTCTTCTTTTCTCTCTTTTATGGAAAGTGCAGCGATCTCATTCATAGCACAAGTGGTGACTCCTACCATCTTAGTATCAGCCTCTGGCTTGCTGCTTTTAGGTTTGCAGAACAAATACGCACGTATTGTCGACAGGATACGTTCACTGCGTGAAATCGAGAGAGAGTTGAGAAAAAATGAAGCAAAACAGAATATACACCTCCAGCTTAAACATCTCCTCAGGCGGGCAAAACTGCTTCGTACAGCGATATTCTCTTTATATGTAGGGATTATGTTTTTCATCATGGCATCCATGGCAATAGCTCTTTATGCCTTACAGCTGGGCAGTGAGGTGGCAGTTATCATTTTCTTCTGCACAGGATTGTTCTCGATGTTCTTAGGAGTAGTCCACGCAGTGCTTGATGTCCAGAATTCGTTCAGAATAATATTGTTGGAGTTAAGAAGGAGAGAATGACTACTTTATATGCTCTTCTATCCAACTTTTCAACGTGCCTTTGTTCATCGCACCAACATTCCTGTCTGCTTCTTTCCCCTTCACGAAAAGGATGATACAAGGGATGGACATTACTCCTAATTCCCCGGCATGTTCCTGATTTTCGTCCACATTCACTTTGACGAATGTTACTTTTCCATTCATATCCTTGCTTGCTTCATCAAATGCTGGAGCCATCATAGTGCATGGCCCGCACCAGTCTGCATAGAAATCAACAACAACTGGTTTTTTGCTCTTGAGCACTTCTTTCTCAAAAGTTGCATCAGTTGCATGAATCATCCTGGTATCCTCATCATGCCATCTGGGCTTTGCGGATTATATTCAAACTGCCCCCACTCAATGACAGGTTCACGTTGGAGATACATCTTGGCATCAGTCTCGTTGCCAAAACCTGTTACAAGCAAAGGTGCAATATAATTATGTGGCTCATACACTGTTACCCAGTACATTCTCACATTACCATGATAATCAATAATTGTTTGAGGGATGGTATGCGGGACCATTTCAGTCTGCCATTCAATATGGATAAGATAATTGTTCTGCTGTGGTGGATCTGCTATGTATACGTAATATCTTTCAATGCCGCTTGCAGTTCTGTAATACATTTTTTTAGCAGTATAGCCATTCCTATGCATCATATCGGCAGCAGCGTTGACCATCTCTTTCTCATCACCAAGCCCTGTTGCCAGAAATTCTTCAGTTGAGTTAAGCCGCATTGGTTGCGCATCTCCAAAGTTCTGGTAACGGCTGCGCATAAAGCGTTCTGTCTTTCTTGGAGTGTTATACTCACGTGCACGTACCTCAAGTAAGCTCTCATCAGCCATAAGGGGAGAAGCAATTAACGTAAGTGCAAGCAATTCTTTTTTCATAGGTATCACCACTCTCGCTTTACGCTTCAAACTATTAAAAGGTTACGAAAAGAACGGCTCTGTAGAAAGTGTACCATTGCCACTCTTAAGGGCGAGCACCTTCAAGAGTCAGGAAAAGTGACAAAGGGGATGCAAAGTTGCGAAGCAACTTGCACAAGAAATCTGCGAGATTTCTTTGTGCTCCATCCGGGAAATGCAAAGAAGCCATAGGCTTCTTGCACAAGGAGAACAGCGGTTCTCCTTTGTGTCACTCTGCAGACTAACAGCACATGCGAGCTGAGGTGCAATGGCGAGAGAGAGCGAGACTTTCTACAGAGCCGAAAAGAACATCTACTCATCTCTGTGAAACTGCATCAAATACAGTCGCTTGTATACTGGATTCTTCAACAAGTCTTCATGCTTTCCGACAGCAACAATTCTCCCCTTATCCAGCACCACAATCTGGTCTGCATGCAGTATTGTAGACAAGCGGTGTGCAATAATGAGCTGCGTTGTCTTATGATGCAGCTCCCGGATTGAATCACTAATCGCCTTTTCTGTTTCGCTATCAAGATGGCTAGTGGATTCGTCCATTATCAGCAGGCTCGGTTTGGTTAACAATGCCCTAGCAATTGCAATGCGCTGGCGCTGGCCTCCAGATAATCGCACACCACGTTCTCCAATAACGGAGCTGTATCCATTTGGTGTCTGCAAGATGAAATCATGTGCATGCGCAAGCTGCGCAGCTTCTTCCACTTCCTCCTGTGTTACATTTTGTTTCCCATAAGCGATATTTTCTTTGATTGTTCGGTTGAACAAGCTTGTGTCCTGAGGAATCCATGCGACCTTTTTACGGAGAGAAGCTCGTTTTATCTGTCTGAGATCAGTATTATCCCACATGATAGAGCCCTCTTCTGGATCATAAAACCTCATCAGCAGTAATGCCAATGTTGACTTGCCAGCGCCACTCCTTCCTACAAGCGCAGTCGTCTTGCCAGCTGGAATACGTAGATTCAGTCCATGCAACGCAGCGATTCTTCCTGAATATTCAAAGTGCATTTTCTTTACTGTAATCTCTTTTTGCAATGGTTTTATGTTGACTGCGTTTGGCTTGTCGTGCAATGCATCTTCCTCGGCGATAATCTCAAAAAGGTGTGATATACGTTTTACATTGCGTCTGAGTCTGGTAAATAGGCTATTCAGCTGTACAAGCGGAGCAAAAGTCATCTGCTGGTAGCTCATGATGAGTGTCAGTTCCCCTATGGAGATAGATCCATTGTACGTTGTATATGCGCAATATCCTAGTACAATGGTACGCATGCTAATCTCAATAGTACTCTGCAGGAAGTCTTGGATTAGCCACAACCGTTCAATGCCATATTCATAGAGATGATAGCCGCTCCATTTTGTTGCATAATTCTTTGTCTCTTCTTTTTCTTTGCCAAATGCCTTGACCGTCCGCACATTAGCTACTCCATCATACAATGTCCTGTTAGCAATTTCGGAGAGCACGTTAAGATGCGCCTGGCCTGCAGCTATCTTTTGTGAAATAATATAGGTGATTATAATATAAAGTGGAATAGGAAAGAGAAGCACCAAAGCGAAAGAGGGATACATCACAATCGTATACACAATAATAATGGCTAATATCAGAAAAGACACAAAGATATTCTGTCCTATTAGCTCATGGATGATGACAAAGACAGCACTGCCGCCCTTATCAATCCTGCTCCCCACTTCACCAGAATCATGCTGGTCATGCCATGCAAATGGCAGCTCGTGATAATGACGTAAAGCAGCATACCTCCATTTATCCTCTACTTGCGTTGCAAGATAAAAACTAATTTTGGACGCTCCAAACTTGAAAATCGCTCCTCCAAGCAAACATAATCCATATGCAATCAGCAGTTTCCAGAATCCTTGCACCTGCCAGCCGTTCCCCTTCACAAGCAAATCAATGATAACCTGTAATATCTTTGGCGCAGCTGCTTGCAAGGTGCCAGAAAAGAATGCTAATGCAAGTAATCCCACCATTATCCATGGGAAATGTATCCAAGTGCTTCTGAAGATGATACTGATAATACGGCTAAAGCCTAAATCCTCTTTTGTTATAGCATATGGCTGTTGCATGGCAGACCTCTTTTTTTTCCAGTACAAGTTTCGTGAGTTCAGAAAAACTATGGGGGGAAACTATTTAAAGATAGTCTCGCCTAATATTATGTGAAGCGCACATTTTACCATACTGTAGCAGCTGTGATTCTCCTAACCATAGCATTTGTTATCTTGTTTTGGCTCCTTAAGCGCCCGCAACCGCTTATAGCTGATGTCTGCGAGACAGAAAACCCAACTTTCAATGCTGCAGAGGCATGTAAGAATCTGATTGCGTACAGATACCCGAGTAAAAGCTGCACATTTACCTTAGGCCCACGAAAGGATTTGCCGATGGGTTCGTGTACTGAGTGCAGGATAAAATGCAAATAGGATACAAGGCAGAAGTTGTTGGGTGACCACATTTTTTATTATTTCTTCTTTGTGGAGCTTGCTTTAGTGTGTTCTTATATTTGTTTTAGTACGTTTGTTAAGCTATAGTTTACCTACAACTACCAATTTGTACTTTACACTTTCCACTGGTCCCCCATAAAGGACATAAAGACATAAATATACCCAGACCACACAAAAAACATGCGTCGTATCGAGAGTCCGAGTTCTATTCTTACTCATAGGCATTGCCCTCGAAAATATTACTATCACTACATTGAGAAAAGGCCAACAAAATCAAATATTCATACTATTAGGGGCAATATTGTTCATGAGGTACTTGACACATTCTTCATTGGATTGCAGCTTGATGAGGAGCACTATCTGGAGCAATCTGTCCAGCATCTGCGTACGCTTTTTGACAAGGAATGGGAGAAAAAGAAAAATGAACTTCTCTCAGTGGGTCTTCATCCCGGTGAGATGCATTCATTTTATGTCGAGACACTTGGTATGCTCTCGTTGTGGCTGGAAAAATTTCTTTTCAGACTCACGTCGCTAAAGCTTCCCATACAAGAAGCATTCTCCCTTCTCACTCCTCTGCGTGAGCAGGCATATACTTCAGAGAAGCATGCTGTCCGTGGGTATGTGGATTGCATTGAGCAGCACAATGGCAAAACAAGAGTGATGGATTACAAGACAAGCAGTAAGGCAGAGATGACTAACGAGTATAAAGTGCAACTTTCCATTTATGCTTTGCTCTATGCAGAAAAGCATGGCGCTGTCCCCAATGACGTAGGCATCTATTTTCTAAAGCATGCTGATAAGTTTGAGCAGACTATCTCCGTTACAGAAGAATTACTCAAGGACGCCCAGTTCACTATTGAAACGCATCACCTATCGACGACAAGTAACCAGATAAGTGATTATCCTCAGCATATTGGTCCTCTTTGCAAGTGGAGCACTGGACAATGCGACTTTTATGAGTTATGTTTTCCGAGGCAGAAAAAGTTGGATAATTTCTTGCAGAATCAGCAGTGAGTTCACTAGCAAAAAAATAACAAAAACTAAAATGACATACTCCCAAAATAAATCCAGCTAAAGCTGGGGGTTTCTCACGCAAACCATTTATAGGAAAGGAAATTAATTTTCGTATAAATTGTATTTCCTTTCCTAATAAGCGGAGGAACATTTGACATACGATTATTTGATTCCTCCGCTATAACTTAAACTTTTCCCTCT
>JAHFLT010000003.1:8292-83356 GCA_023264635.1 Candidatus Woesearchaeota archaeon
AGGTCGCTTATCGGCTAAAAGTTTAGTGTGTGGTTCGCTAACCGAGCAACCTCTACGAGATACGAGGCAACCACCTTCAGTATGAGGTGGTCTCCATGACTAAAAAACTATATCCACACTTTAACCCAGAAGTGCACAAGATTGAAAGTAAAATCGCAACTGTGAGGACATCTCACCATTGCAAATACAATATCAATTATCACATTATTTGGATTCCAAAGTACAGGAAACAAATCTTGACTGGAAAAGTTGTTGAAGTTCTTAAAGCAATCATTCAAGGACAATGCCAAGAAATGAGCATACAAAAATTGGCTTTGGAAATCATGCCAGACCATCTGCATTTATTTGTTGGAGCAAAGCCGACAGTAACACCTTTCAAGATAATCCCTAAGTTGAAAGGCAACACTTCAATACAATTAAGAAGATGCTTTCCGGAATTAAAGTATCTTGGCTACAAACAGCACTTCGGCAAAGGTTTTGATAATCTCTGGGCAAGAGGATATTACTGCGGCTCTGCTGGTCATGTTTCGCAAGAGCAAGTCAAAAGATACATTCAACAACAGCAAGGTAAAGGTGTTTTTGAATATGACATTTATGGCTGTCCTTCTTACTTGAAAGGACAACTGAAGATAGGTGATTTCACCAAATGAAATCTTAAAAATTAGGATAATTTTTAATGACCAAAAGAGGTTTTGGGTTGAAATACTTTATAAAAATTCAATTTTATCTTTACTTAATCTAACTTTACTTCTTACTTTGGTTTCTTTTCCCTCCCGTATTTTCTGAATTAAACCCTGCTTTTCCAATAAAGTAGTATAGTCAGCACATTTTGTATAAGATAATTTTAATTTTGAGCTTAATTCAGTAATGTTAAGTCGATTTTCCTGAGTTATTTCAATTATCTTAAACCTTAATCTATTTGAGATTACTTTAAGTTTCCTAAAAACTGCTTCTTGGGAGGAGATTTCGTCAGCGGACATTACTCCATTTTCAGGGTAAGATTTATATATTAAAATAATACACCAATATAGGTGTAATGTAAAGAGGAGGGTATGATTAAGCTGTGTAGGTATCTTTTAATTTGTAGTATAATTCTATCATATTTATTTACAAGTTTAGTTTCTGCTTCAGATGTTTCTGTTTGGCAGGGACAGTATTATACAGGAACAACTTTTAATATAGGAACTTATAATTTTAGTTTCACAATTTATGATGATTTAACCGGTGGAAATATTTGTTATTCTAATACCACAACTTTAACAACAGGCAATTTTGGAGATTGGCAAATAGAACAAAGGGGAGTAAATTCTCTATGTGATAATGTTTCTAAAAATTATTTTTTGAATATTAATATTAACGGGGTTGACCAAACTCCAAGAAGAAGATTAGTAGTTTGGGATTATTTAAGAAAAAATGTTGATGAAATAACTACAGGAAATGTTGACTTTGCAACAAATACAACAATTTCCAGTGATTTTATTAATGTCAGAACGAGAATGAGAGAACTTAACAAAGATATATGGAAATTGAAAATATTGTATGCAGCAGAAACAGCAAATGTCACATTAGTTTCACAAGGAAATTTGGCTAAAGCACAAATAGTAAAAGATTTCGTGAATTCTAATAAGTCTGTTGGAGAAAGTCTTGAATTTAAAAAAGGGAGATTGATAAATGAGGCAGAACTGGCAAAGACGTTATTGAATTCCAATCTTATGATCGCAGAAGCAAAAATAAATGAAGCAAAAGAATTAGCAAAGCTGAATGGGGAAAAACCAGAAGATATGGTATTCCTTGAAGAAGAGGCAGCAGCAAAAAAAGCTAAATTAAATGCTACTTCAAGTATATTATCTAATCAATTAGATATTATTTTAAATAATTCTATTAATGCTTTAGTAGATGATGGAACAAGAGCTCTTCTTATAAGTCCAGAAGGTAATTTAAAAAAAGAAGGAGAAGTTGGGAACATAAGCGTAACAGGAACTGGTTTTTTTATTTATCTTGGAAGTTTGATTAATAGAGTAACTAAATTATTTGTTCAAGATATTAATTTTAATGGAAACATAAATGGAACAGGAAATATTACAACAACTGGAAAAATAAGCACAACAGATGTTATTCAAGGAAATTATTATTCTAATGATAGTTCAGCAGGGATAACAAATACAAATAGCTATTGGGTATGTATAGATCCTAAATGTAAGAATACTTGTCAATTGCAAATTAAGAATGGATTGATTACTGGTTGTGTCTAAAATGAAATCCCAAATGGTAATCTTTGCGCTTTTATTATTCTTGCCTTTAGCAATAGCAGAAACAACTTTCTATGATAATCCTAATAATGCTTTTGTATATCCAAATCCTTCAGTTACTTCTTCAGTGATTTCACAACAAGAAAGTAGCAGCACCGGTGGAGGATGTTTAACTAATTGGAGTTGTTCTTCTTGGAGTGGCTGTATTAATGATATACAGACAAGAAACTGCACGAAGATAAAGAATTATTGTTATGCTGGAACAAAACCTAATGAAACAAAAACTTGCACGATTTTGCCTGCTTTGAAAACTGAAAAGAAGCCGGAAGAAAAATCAGTTTGTGAAAATGGAATCTGTGAAGAAGTTAAAAATGAAACTTCTGATAATTACCGGCTGGATTGTTTTAAAACAGAAGCAAAGACAGAGAAAGCAGAAGAACTTGGAAGAGAGAAAAAAATATTTTCTATTTTGGATATAATTATTTTAGTTGGTGTCATAATTCTATTGTGGAAAATAATTCTATTGTGGGAAAGAAAGAAGAGATAATACAAACAGAAATACCTATTAAAGGTTTTTACTGCTTCTGCCTCTTGCACAAATCCCAGAAAGAGGCACGGCATTCATCCCACAAATAAATTTGTGGGTATTCTGCCTACGACTTTATAAGAAAAAAAAAATACTAATTAGTTGTAGTCTTTTTCGCCTTGACCAACGGAATCTCGCTTTTCACTCCGGATTCTATCTTAATGTTCGCAATGGAGTTCTCTGCATCTTGTCTATTGTACCCATACTGCTGCACTACTTCGCGAACTATCCGTAGTTTGAGCTCCACCTGAGTTCTATATTGGTCTCCCTCTATGCGAAACTTGACATCCTTCCCTCCCACTTTTCCGAAGATCTCAGCATGGTCACTGAATGTTTTAACGTCATAATGGAATTTCACTGAGTCTATCACGGGCTTCTTTTCTTCCTTTGTCCCTGTTGTTTCTTCCTTCTTCTCTTCAGCTTTTGGGGGTGTTTCTTCTTTCTTTTCTTCCTTTGTCTCTGTTGTTTTCTCCTTTTTCTCTTCAGCTTTTGGGGGTGTTTCTTCTTTCTTTTCTGTCTTTTTCTCTTCTGTTTTCTCTTCCTTTTTCTCTACTTTCTTTCCTACTGCTTCCAGCACCTTTTCTCGTCCTTTCTGTGAATTATCAAGAGCATTTTGTATGCCTTTCTTTGCTGTTTCCGGAACTTTTTCTAACAGACTTGTAAGGACTGTAACATGCTTGCTTGTAGCCTTGTCAATTCTTGCTACAACAAGATCTATTTTTTCCTCGCGAACTTTAGCAGCTTCAATTTCATTAGTCATATCATTGACTTCATTATTATAACGAGTAATTGTTTGTTCAACAAGATCATTTTTACTTTTCTCAGACATATCTTTTGCTTCAGCCAGCCTTTCTTCTGCATACTTCATATGCAATTCAGCTTTTTTTGCGCTGCTGAACGTGAAAACAAGTCTAATCTTCTCAAGAGCAAGATCAAGTCCATGCCATACCGAATCCGGCTCGATGCCAGCAGTCTCCTCAGCTGCACTGACAATTACTACACTAAGCAGAAAACAAACCAATAAAGACAACAGTTTTTTCATTACATATCACCTGTTAGATTATTTTAGATTATGTACATGCTTAAACTCAATTTATTTATAATCTTTTCGTAGAGAAAGCACTATTGAAAAGTCCCTCAGCTAACGCTTCGGTGCAAAGAAACCTCTTTGGAAATTTCTTGCACAAGAACCAAAAAAATGTTTTTGCATTTTTTGGTCCAAGAAATTCTTCATGAATTTCTTTGGAATGCTGTGACATTTCTTTGTGGTCATCGGGCTCGCATTCTACAGACTCCTAAAGGCAAAAATTCTCCCTGAAATCTCCTTTTTACTCGCTTTGGGCAAAACAAATGCTCGCATGAGTGATGACCACTTCGACCTTTTCAATGGCGCCGTAGAGAAATAGTTTCGGGATACTGCAGTAGGGAAACAAGACAGCTCATCATGACTTCTTTTCCATCTTCGGGTAGGTGTCCGGTTTCATGAATACACGAACAAGAGAGACAGCAATACCTTTTTCATTCTGCATGATCTGAACTGAACTCATCAGAGCAGTACCTGTAGCGATAAGCTCGTTTTTTAATGTCATTATTGCAACAGGTGTACTCTCCTCTATCCCATCATGTAACTCTGCAATACCTGGGACCTTGAGGTTGGAGCCATGACAGAGCGGATCTGCTGTGGTATCGGTTACCCATATTTTATGCATATGCTCAACTCCTTTTTCAACCGGTTGCATCAGCGAACGTAAATATTTATCTGTATGTTCATTCTGATAAAACCAATAGGCATCACGTAAATCATGCAATGTACACAATACTGTAGATTCATCAAATGTTGCAACTCTTGTGCGCCTGAGTTCTGCCATGTGCGCACCACAGCCAAGTGTGAGACCCATATCGTGGATAAGCTTACGAATGTAGGTTCCTGCCTGGCAGCCTACCTTAAAAAGAATATCCTGTCCCTCGATGTCTAAGATGTCAAGATAGTAAATAGTACGCTCGCGCAATTGCCTTTTCACCGCAGATTTAACCGGGGGCAATTGTGTTATCTTCCCAATGAAGTGCGTGATGGTTTTCTGTATCTGCTCAGGGGGCATCAGTTTGTGCAAATGCATCAATGCAACGTACTCTTTGCCTGCCAGCAAAAGGGATTGCACTATCTTAGTGGCATCGCCAATTGCTATTGGCAGAACTCCAGTCACTTTCGGATCCAATGTTCCGGAGTGCCCAGCTTTTTTCAAGCCGAAAATCTGTTGCGCGTATGCTGATACCTGATGCGATGTTGGCCCTTTTGGTTTGTCAACGTTGAAAATGCAATAGTGCAAGAGTTCTTCTGTGGATCTTTCTTCAGGATGACAACCGAATTTTGGTGAGGTTGTTGCTTTCCTTTTTACAAGAATGGATTCATTGACCGGTTTAAATGGTAGTTTTTCCATTGTCCTTCCCATTGTAAAATGTCATACACTCATTGGGTATATTGCAATCAAGAAGTTCCTGTTTGCGTTTGTTTACTTCTGTTAGCCACTGCTGTTTCACGTCTATGTTTGGGTTTAAGGGGATATTGGCAGCGCAGCTTGCGAGGGTACCAGTTATTTTGCCACCCCCTTTGGAGATAATCCTACCGTTGGATTCAATGTAGAAGACTGTTCCGAAGAGAGTCGGAAGTTGGGATGCAAAACTATCGTTGCTCCTGCCAGAGGCGACAAGATCACGGTACACCTTAGTTCCCACCCGCTCTTCTGCTAATCCCATCACAATGGTTGTTGAGATGCCATGTGCAAGAAGCTTATCAGCAACATATGCAACCACACCCGGATTATCGATAATTCCCAAACCCACAACAATACTATCATTCTTGGTAGGATAAAATAGTGCATCTTTTGCATACTGTTGCCATTGCGCTGGATAAGGAGTTGATTTCAGATTGGTAATGTATTGTCTGCTCTCTTGCAGCAATCTTGCTTCTACCATCGCAAAAGCATCCGTAGTGAGAGATGAATAATGTGCAGGTGGAATCATAATGGTGTCCTGATACATCCCCATGTACAGCGCAATGAGTGTTTCTTGATCATTAGGAAGAGCATTATTTGCACGTAAGAGATTTGTTATAAGGCAAGAAGCTGACTGTGCCTCTTCCACACGGATTATGTCGCTGCCTGGATATTTTGCGATATCTTCAAACCCTGCTTCATGGTGGTCAATGCAGTAAAGTTTCAATTGCTTTTTGCCAAGAATCGTGGGAAGATATGTGCTGTTCTGCATGGATGAAGTGTCCAATGCAAAAAGAGTCGTAGACTGTGCAATTATTTTTTCTAATTCTCCCTTTTCCTCTAATTCTTCTCCCAACACCATAATCCCATTTGGAGCGATAACCTCAGCATAAAGACGCTCACTCATTGGCTGTGAATGTGGTCTGGCAAAAATGCAAGTGACATCTTTGCCAAATTGTTTTGCGTAATAAGCAAATCCCATGACAGCACCCATCGCATCACAGCATTTCCGGTCATGGGTAATTGCAAGAAGCGTTTTATCTGGCGTTGATGCTATCCACTTGCGTAGTTGTTGAGCGTAATGATGAGTTGTCATTATTTTGTCCTCAGAAGTTTTACATTTTTTTTTGCCAAGCATTTACTTTCCATTTTGTGCCTCGTACAACAGAGGAATATATTTCTGATTGAGTGCGAGCAGTTCTGTTGATTTATATTGTTCAAAGCGCTGCATTGCTTGGTATGACCACTCCTTCTGTTTATCCCAGATTCTCTCCATCAGTATAGTGCTCCAAAAGAGACTAAATGTCATGCCAGTTCCGAATATGACAAAAATGGGAAGACCAAAAAGATTACCATCTAGCAAATAAAGTGCCCCAAGGAGTCCACCGAATGCGTTACAGTACATACCACCCAAACCGGGTAATAATCCAACTAACCCCCCGATAGTTGTCGCTTTCGCATAGCGCCAGTTTGCCCACCTTTCTGATTTGGTAAACTTTTGGTTACGCTTGTCGACATCATCAAGATAATTTTCATAGAGAACAAGTTTCCTGTCATCTACTGATTCTAGAAAATCATAAGGAATGATTTCACATGCAGCAGATGCCCCCATGGGGAGGTAAGACTCTATTGTCTTTCTTATATCTGGCTTTGACTCAGACTGAATAATCATATCTGAAATAAAGTCATTTTTCATTTGATTTTATGTCGAAGAGGTGTTTAGAACTCAGGCATCTGCCTTCGTTTTCTTTGCTGTCTTGTCTGCTTTTTGCTTCTCTTTTGTTTGCTTTTCTTCTTTCTCTATACCTTCTTTCTGCGCAGAAATATCTTCTTTCTTCTCTGTCTTTTCTTCCTTTTTCTCTTCTTTCTTTGCTTCTGTTTTCCCAGTTATCTCTTCCTTCTTTTCCCCTTTTTTACCAGTCAATAAATCCAATGTTTCCTGTATTTTACCTTTCTCAGGCTCCACTTTCTTTTCTTCATAGACAAAACCAGAAAGTTCAGCCTTGATGACGTTTTTGTCATCCCTTATTGCATCGACTTTCACGTGATGGGGCGGGTGCTTGATCCCTCTTTCCCAAATGAGCATATTTAGATGTCTACCGAGCTTAACATCGCCTTTCATATGGCGGGTAAGGTATGCACGAACAGCTTTGGCTGCACGCTTTGCACGCTGATAGGTAGGAACATTCATCCATTCTTTCCGCAGGGGAATTATGTATGTACGTTTGAGTTCAGCCATGAAAATCACGCTTTTGTTTTAGTGCGTCGCCAGTTGCGCTTAACAGAGCTGTGCGCACTTGGGTGGACACGCTTGCCTTTACCATGGACTTTGGGAACTGTCCACAATGGTGCCCAGCGCGTCTGGCGTCCTAATTTTGCCAAGCGCATTTTCCTGTTCTTGTGTTTGTATCTTGCCATGAGATTATCAGTCAGAGTGACTGTAATACGTTCTTCACTGTTTCCTCATCAATAGTTATAAGCTGTTTCTCATGAAGCAACTTGGCAAGCATAAGAAAAGCCTTGTAAGCGCGCTCAGGATATGCTGTCTTCACAGCACCATAACGTACCAATGCTTCTCGTGTCATATGTTGTTTAACATATGCTTCTGCTCTTGCAAGTTCCTCCTCTTTTTTCAGCTGATCTATCTGCTCAGAGGAAACAATCCTCATTTTAGTTTTCCAGCAATACCATCCAAAAATTTCTGGCCTTTGGGTGTAACGATACGACCTTTGTGCACACCTTTGATTGTCTGCTTTACAAATTGCTCCTTCTCAAACTGCTGCAAAATCTTGCGTAATATGTTACCTGAACCAAGCCTAAATTCTGGCGGTTGGTGGCCTCTTCGCTTCTTGCCACCGTATTTCTTGCGTAATTTACTGACGCCTACTGGTCCAAGCGTGTATATTGAACGGAGCACAGATGCTGCGCGAATATGCCACCAGCGTGGATTTGTTGGTGGGCGCTCCTTATGCGCACCGGTCTTTACAAAGTGTGCCCATGTTGGCTGCTTCATGAAAGGCAGCTTCTCCAATTCCTCCGCAGTCTTGTGAATTAGTTCAGTGGGGTCAACATCATAGATAGTATGCATGCATTTGTGGAAAAAGGAGGAGTATTTAAATCTTTACGTCACTTACTTTGATGTGCTCTTAACGACCTTCTCAGAGATAATGGCGCTGTTTCCCTCAGGGTCTTCAATTGTTATCTTGAGAATTTCCTGGCCCCACAGCACACGCTGCAGTTTCTTGAGCATATTCTTCAACCGTTTACGCACATCTTCATCTTCCTCGACATCTCTCTCCATCTCGAGAATACTCTTGACGCGTTGCAGAAGTCCCTCTATATTTGTAACATATCCCTCTGAAGTGGGTCCTGGTTCTATGTTTATCATGTGGGGAATTTTTACCGTTCCTGTACTAGATTTGACAACGCGGATGTTCATGTCCTCCTCGCTATTCACTTCGAGAGAATAACGACATGGCTCATGCGGCTCTTCTGATTCAACATCTGTTTTTTTATAATTACAGGTCGTGCACTGCATTGAGAAGATGAATACCTTACCAAAATAAGGAACATCTGTCTCATACTGCACAAGAGACAGCGTCTTTTTTGAACACATCGGACACATTTGCCCAATAAGCTCCTCTATTTTCTTAGGATTTTCTTCCATGCACAAAGAGAAAACAAAGAAGGTTTTTATGTTTTTTCATCCTGAGCATTGGCTGCCTTCAAATCAGTCGTCTCAGTCGAACGATGGATGCGCGCAAATGCCGGTGTGACACAAATCCAGTCGTCTCCAAAACCTGCAACATCTCCGTCTACGGCATCACATGTCTTCTTTATTTTGTTAATAGCACGCTTCAGCTCAATAAGGTCTTTGTCTTTGAGCGGTTGGATGTTGATAAGAGCAATAGTCCTGCCATCACGCAGACTCTCCAAAATTAATTTTATGTCCTCAAAATCCTCAATAATAAAAGGGCGAACAAGCACCTTGTTGTCTGCTGGTTTTACCTTATCCGGGTTTACTTCAACATAATCTTCAGTATACTCCGCTGGCTCATCCTTATCTGTAAGTCCAAACGTTTCCCCAATAAAATCCTTCACTTGCGATAGTAATCCTGCCATCATCTTCCCCTCCACAAAACGCCTACCACCTCTCCTCATATTACAACAAAGGGGATTATATAAATGTTTCGAATACCTGTTTTCCGACGAGAAAGACCCCCTAATTCTTCTCAAATTTATAGTGGTTGACCCAATCATCTACCTGCTTTTGCACGTCATGCAGTGACATGCGTTTTTTCAGCAATAGGAATAATCTAAATCTTCCTCCGTTGGGGTTAAGTTGACATAATACTGTAGCAGTCGCTATTGAAACTCTGCATTCCTCGATGTAGTTATTGTGGGAATGCCGAGTCCAAAAGCAAGAGGCTTTTGACAAGTTCGAAGTGACCATCATTCAAACGAACATCTATTTGGATTTATTGCAAGCAAAAAGGAAATTTTCAAGCATGCTTGAAACTGCCGAGAGAATTCCATGAACAACTACATTGCAGGGGAAATTTTTGCCACTCCCTTTGCACAACTTATGCGAGTAGATAACCTCGGAAGTATTTGCTGAAGAACTTTTTAATGGCACCTTACTGTGGAAAGAATTAAAAGGTTGTACATAGTGAATATAGTACAAAATAACAAAAAAGGGAAAAGAGTACATGAGACGTGCAGACCTCCGTTTGTATGATGTCCGTTTGATAGGTGGTATCCTCGGATTTTTCTGTACTCTATCGATTATCTTTTTCCTTTTTTTATATGGCAATTATATCTTACCTAAGCAGATAGTGATAACCAATTATCTCTGGTCATCATATGGTCTCCTTGCAGTCGTTGCTGGTATAATCTACATTTTTACCAAGCAGACACGGTACGAATGGGTACGTCGCACTGGCGCAGGAGAAATGATAGGCAAAGGCAAGTACCCCATGGAAAAAGGAACGACGTATCTTATCACAGAGGAAATAAAAGCAACTGATATCCTCCTTGATTCCCTTGTCTACAAAGTGCCATGCCTTTATATCACAAGACAAAATCCCGATATTCTCCGACAAAAATACAAACAGATCAGTGATGCTAATGTCATCTGGCTGACAGAACTTGAGGCAAAAAACACGCTTAATCCGACAGAAGTGGAAGAAATCTCGTACTGCATTCAGCGCTATCTGGAGAAAACAGGACCATCCATTATCCTTTTTGACGGATTGGCATATATGCTCAATGCATTGCCGTTCCAGCATCTTCTCCATCTTATCCAGGATGTCCGTGATCATGTTGCTCTAAAGAATGGTGTATTGCTCTTCCCTCTTGATACAACAATTCTCGAAACAAATAAAGTAAAAATATTGGAGCGTGAGCTGGCAGTGATGTAACATGGCGCAAACACTTTATCTTCTGGTGATATTGGGAGCTGTTACTGTATTGTTATACTTTCTCCTCCAACGCATGAAGAAAACTCCCCACAAAGAAGATGTTGTCTGGGTCACCAGCTTTCTTGTAGTGACTGGGTTTTTTTCTTATACAGTGGTGGCATTCATTATCGTTCTCTTCAGTACAATGGCCGTTGTCCAAACAGTTTCTTTCGGGTTATTTGCAGCAGTAATGCTATTTGTAACGGGGATAACAGCATCCATTACATACTATTTTACCGAACACATTAAATATGTAGAGAAATATGAAAAACGTGCAAAGTCCCTCGAAAAGCCGATTCTTGAACCCTGCTTTACGTATGTTGTAGAAGAACCGAAAACAGAGCGAAGTATACAGCTGTTTAAGGAATTACTTGCAAAAGGTGCAACAGGGTTATGTGTCACGAGAACAAATCCAAAGGAAGTAAAACAGGTGCATAAAGAATTTGAGAACATCAAGCTGTTCTGGTTAACTGAGATATCTGGTGAAGGGAATCTGAAACCCACTGACTTGGAAGAATTATCGTATCACATAAATAATTTTCTGAACACTGCACAAAATCCTGTTATTTATCTCGAAGGGTTTGAATATCTCGTGAATTATAATTCCTTCAGCAAGATTCTCCATCTTTTTCAGGTGCTGAAAGATACTATCTCTATGAAAAAAGCTATCCTGATTATGCCCCTTAATCCAGAGACATTTGAAGTTCCAAACCTTAAGATGGTAGAGCTTGAATTCAAGGTGATATGATTGATTTCTTTTCTTTCATTTTTTCCTGTTGCAGAAGCGCTTTTATCACTTGCTATTGCCATAATCCTCTTCAAAAGATGGTGGGCTACTGGGGATAAAAGCACAAAATTCTGGTCATGGGCATTTTTTTTTCATTTTGGTAGTTATTTCATTGCAGGTTTTTTTGTCAGCAGACTGGTTATTCTGCAGATTGTGCAATATTTTCTATTGCAATTCGCACGACAGACCCTCGAATCATTGTTGTTCCTCTCAGTTTATTTTGGGATTATTAATCTTCTCACGACAAAACGTTCATTGACATTCACATTGCCATTCATTTTCTTTGTCCTGCAAGAAGTGATTCTGCTGTATTTCGACTTCTTCATTAGGAATCTCCGACTTGCAGATCAGTTGCATATTGTTTTTTTTGATATACCCTTTAATATTCTCGTTGCATTATTATTCTGGAAGTATTACCAGGTAAGCAAGCGACGTTATGCTGCCTTGATTGCAGGAGGATGGTTGCTTTATACTGTATTTGTGCCAATCTTCTTCTATACTGAAGGAAACATGCTGCTGTATACAATCTCTTTATCCCATATGGTCATCATGTTTGCTGGTTTTGTTCTGCTCTACGAAAGCCCAACTGGCCAAGCAATCATCGAGATCACACCCGCAGTAGAAAGGAAGCTATCTACTACAATGAAATATCATCTAACTCCTGGAAAAACCTATCTTATTGAAGAAGAAAAGCAAGAGAAAAGTTATGATATCTTTATGGATGCAGTGTTGCATGGGATACGAGGGCTCATTGTTACCCGAACAAAGCCAGATAGTGTCCAGCAAAAATTTGAGCTGCGAGTTACTCCCGTGCTCTGGTTGACACATGTGCAAGCTCAGATGACCACTGTTGACCCTTCGGAATTAGAACAGTTTGTTTTTCTTGTTGAGAAATTTGTCAATACTGCAAAAGAACAAGCAGTAACAGAAGGAGAAGCACCTGTCGTATCCCTACCTGAAGAAGAACCGAAAATGAAAGAAGAAATTATTGAGAAACAGGTAGTCAAATCAGTTGAGAAAAAACCAAGAGAAATACCTAAAGAGGAAAAATTTATTGAAGCAAAAGTAGTTTTCCCTGAACAGAAACCAGAAGAAGTGTGGAAAATGAAAATGAAAGAGACCCTCGCAGAAGTAAAGGAAACAGCCAAGAAGTCAATTGTAATAGGAGAAGAATCTGCGGAGAGACCACTTAAAGAATTAGTAAAGGAAGCAGAGAAAGCGGGTGCTGCAGTGGTTATTGAGGCAAAGCCTGCAAATAAAGGTGTCATGCTCGTCTTGGAAGAAGAGCCGGGAGAGACGAGAGAGGAAAAAAAGAGACAGGAAGAGACAAAGAATAAGGACGTAGAGAAAGAAGGGGCAAATGATGAAGTAAAGGAAGCGGAGACGAAAGGAGAGGAAGTTTCCTTGAAAGAAATAGAAAAAAAGGAGGAAATAAAATCAGCAGAACCAAAAGCAGACGTTGCAGGAGAAAAAAATGAAGAAAAAGCTGAAGAGAAGAAAAAATCTGGAGCACCCGAGAAAGAAAAGAAATCATCCAATGAGTTAGCAGAAAAACCACTTAAAGAGCTTGTCAGGGAAGCAGAGAAACTAGATGGGGTAGAGATAAAAGGAAAGCCGAGTGGCGGTGGTATTGAGATAAAAAAAGGTAAGTTCCTTATTCTTGGAGAAGACGAAGAAACAAAGGATGAGAAAACCAAAACATCTTTCATTCTTGCAGCAGGGGATGTGCCAAGTGGCATTGGTTTGAACAAGTCAATAATCCTTATTGACGGCTTAGAGTACCTTGTCTCTAATAATACCTTCACAGCAGTGCTTCACCTGCTCCAGACATTGAAAGACAAAATATCTCTTGGGGAAAGTATGCTTATAATCCCAGTCAATCCAAAATGCTTTAATGAAAAGGAAATCAGCATGCTCCGGATGGAGTTTGAGACGTATGTGGAAGAAGTCACCTAGTCCACTATTTTTTGAAACCCAATCCCCTCAAGCTGCGGAGTATAAACTCATTTTGGCCAATTATAGAATTACTCTTCTGAAAAGATGATAACTATTCGCAAGTACCAGCGTAGTAGAGACACTCTAGTTAGTCCGTGATTTTTCGGAAAACAGACAGGGTTCATTCACAAAGGGAATACATCTCTTCAAAAAATCACGGGCTCGACTTAATGTCTCGCATAATCAACAATTTTATATATCCCCTCTGCTTTAAAATATCAGATGGTTATGAAAAAAGATAAGTGGTATCAATATAGTACTTATCTTATTGCAACTGTTTTTCTAGGCATAGTGATTTATGGAGTATTCTTACTGCCAGTTAAAGTACCAATTGGCCAAGCAGGAGAATTTACAACTCCTGACCAAGCTTCTCTCCCTCCAACTTCACCATCAGTTTCGCCAGAGAACCTTTCGCCAGTTCCTGAGCCACCTCAGGAATCACTCGCACAATCTCCTGAGATAGCAGAAGTTGAACAATTAACAAAGGAACTAGTGAAAAAGAAAGAGATTGTAGTGCCTAGCATTCAACAAAAAGGATATCGAACGCTGCAGAAAGCAGTGCCTGCAGCAACTTTACTCAAAATAGCAGAAACCCGAAAGACAAAGATGCTGACATTAGCTGAAAAAGCTCCAGCAGCATTTCTGTTTTATGCAATAAAAGCAGAAATGAAAAACACTTTCTCTTCAGATGTTCAGCAAGAGATAGAAAGTGAAACAACACAAAAAGCAACACTCAATGTCATTCACATAGACGATTTCGAACATAGAAAAGCGGAATACAAATATTTCTTAGATGAGAATGGACGAGAAACATCTTTATATCCTGTTGGTGAAATGCCAGTTAAGACCTCTGGTACTGAAGTGCAAGTAAAAGGATATAGATTAGCAAACAAAATGGTTGCAGCAGTCTCTCCTGAAACATTTACCGTTGTCAAGGCAGCACCGCTTCCAGATACGATAGGAGACCAGAAAACACTTGTTTTGCTTATTGATTTCAAGGATTCACCTTCACAGAGACCATTCACAAAAGAACAGATAGCAGAGAGTACCTTTGGCAGAACTCAAGATTTACAGAAGTTCTACAAGGAAACATCGTATGATCAAGTTTCCTTTAGTGGAGATGTTATAGACTGGTTTAGATTACCTAAGGACTCTTCTTCTAGTTATTATGAATGTACCACAGTAAGAGATAGCGATATTCAATCTGTTATTTTAGCAAACAAAATTGACCTCTCGAAATATGACCGCTTGATCATCTTTGCTCCAAGCGGATGTAATAGGGGAGCGGGCACTATTGGAAAAAGAGATTTTTATGTGGGAGGACTCACCTATAGAATCTCTATAACATGGTCTAGTTTTAATTTGAACACAATTTCCCACGAACTCGGTCATAATTTAGGAGCACTACATGCAAACGCATGGGATTGTCAATCTGGTGGACCTCTTTATGGTGACTGTCGGAAAATAGAATATGGTAATTACTATGATATAATGGGGAGGGGCGGAATAAATACTGCAATGCATTTTAATGCGGTATATATCGATCTGTTCAAATGGTTAGATTCAGCCTCTACTATAACAATTTCACAGTCTGGACGATATACGCTCAGTCCATTAGAATCAAAAAAGGGAGTTAGAATCGCGCGTATACAGCCACCAGGATATAGCTCGGCACCTTATTATCTAGAGTTCAGACAAGGACTTGGATACGATAGTGGTCTTAATGACCCGTCTCATGAACTCAATAAAAAAGGTCTTTTTATTAATCTTCAAAAAGGATTTGACCAAGACGCCATATTGTTGAAGATGACTCCCCCATACTGCTACTATTGTAGCTCTTCAACGAAATCAATTTTTACTTTAAATGAAGGGAGCTTTTCAGATATAAAAAAGGGGATAACAATAGGTCCCATTGCGCAAGTTGATGCGAATAGTATAACCTTTGATGTGACTGTCCATCCAGTCTCATGCATTCAGGACAAACCCCGTATTTTGAGCTCTGAGACGTTCTCATTGACAGCTGGTGGTTTAGGTGCTTTTATAGAGGTCTCTAATGAAGACACCGTCTTATGCACCCCTTCCTTATTTCAACTAACGATTCACCCGCCAATAGGATGGAAAGCTAATGTTTATCAATCTGTTCAAATTAATCCACAACAAAGTAATTTTATATCTTTTGAGATTGTACCACCAGACACTAAGCCAGGCTATTATGATGGAGAGTTTATCGTTACAAATACAAACTCAAAGTTAAGCACAACAAAAAAAATTATTTTCGAAGTACTACCTAAAACGTGCACTCTCGATTCTGACTGCTCTGCTGGTCAACGTTGTGTAAAAGATAAGTGTGTTACCGAAGTAAGCTGTACTGATAGCATAAAGAATGGTGACGAAACAGATATAGATTGTGGTGGCATCTGTCTCCCATGTATCCTCGAAAAAGAATGTATAAAAGATAAAGATTGCCAAAGCAATAAATGCGATCCACAAAAGAAAAAGTGTGTCCAATGCATTGTGGAGAATGATTGTCATCTTGAAGACATCTGTACTGATAATATATGTGTTCCCCGTGGCATATCCGATCTCCGTTTAAATCCACTTTCTCCTGATTTGGTTGTCTCGGTTAATGGAACGTTTATCAACGTTCATGCTCCCATTGAGAGACTTCTTGATAACAATACTGTTATTGTGGTCTCTCCTAATAAGTTTGGAAAATTCAGAATGGGAGACGAAGTATTACTCCTAGATACCGATAAAGGAAAATATGAGTTCAACCAAATTAAATCTATCAATCCATCTAACGAAACTATTTTCACGTTCAATACTGCTGTAACACTTACTACTCAGAACAGGAGTTTACAGATAGTTTCAGTGCCCCATTTCACCACAGTTCTCATAAAAAAGGGGGCAGCATTGACAGTTGAACCTTACTTTTTTGGGTTGGGAGGTTCTGGGGGAGTTATCGCCTTCCGTTCACGTGATAAAGTTATCATAGATGGGATGATAGATGTCAAGGGGAGAGGTTATTTGGGCGGTGGAAGTTTTGAAGGATTTGATGATGGACTAAGTGGCGATGGACCGGGTGCAGGGAGCGGTGGGAAAAAAGGAAATAATCTCTCCCTCGGAGGAGCTGGTGGTGGCGGTGCAGGCCATGCTTTTGTGGGAAAAGCTGGCATTTGTGATCATAGTAAATGCGCTTGCAACGATGTTTTTGGTGATGCAGGACTTGCTTATGGCAATGAAAATAAGTTATTCCTTGGATCCGGAGGAGGTAGTGGATATGGTGACATATCTATCAATAGAACAGGAGGTGGTGGTGGTTCTGGTGGAGGCATTATCTTTATCGCTACAAAACAGCTTACTAACAACGGTCTCCTTACTGCAAACGGGGATGATGGAGAAATAGGATTAAGTGGTGGCGGTGGTGGTTCCGGTGGAACAGTGCAGCTTATTATACCAAACTATATAGGACCTTTACCTTCTGTTGAGGGGGGGAAGGGAAGTATGGCTTGCGGCTTGGGAGGAACTGCAAGCGCAGGAAGAGTAAAGATAATCGAATGTTTTGCTGATACTGATTGCGATGTTGGAAAAAAATGTTATGCTCAAACAAATCAAACAAATAAATGTGTCCAGTGTCTTACCGATGGTCATTGCCCTCCTGGCAATTCCTGTAAGAATAACCAATGTGTTCCTCTTTCAGAATGTGCAGGAAAAGCAAATGGCACATCGTGTATGACTACCGGTGGAACAAAGGGCTTTTGTACAGCACAAAAGTGCATAGGCTGTAGTGCTTTCTGTACAGGATATAGTGCTACTGCTTGTCCCATCAATAAGTGTAAAGTAGGACGTGTTTGTATCCCCAGTTATTGTAATCCTAAGAGCCATATTTGCACAAAGGATTGTGGACCAAAGAGCTATAGCTCCTGCAGTTGTTAAGAAAAAACTCTAGAGGTGTAGTCGCTTTTTACTGGTTTATAAATAATGGAAAGCTCGGTAGTCACAAAGAGCTCTCGGGTGATTTCTTTGTGCTACTAGGTCTATGACTGGTTGCTGACGCAAGCTTTTGACATACTATTATATAGCTCGTTTATTTCTCCCTCTCTTTTCAGAAAAGTCACATGAAAAGAGTGCTCATCTGTAGTTTAGCATCAGTACTTGCAACGATTCCCATCTTTGCAGCGAATATACCAGAACATAAACCAGCTCAAGAACAACACGTACAACACATTCAACAGAAAGGTACAAGTGAACCATACAAAAGTGTCACATTTGAAGTGCGTGCAATGTATGATGAGAATAGGCTGCCATTTCTTTATGCAGATAGTTTGGCAGCGTTACGTGAAAGAGGTTACCAACGCCATCCACGTCCTGCAGAAGTGTTTAGTTTATACTTTGCTGGATTAGAAGGAAAAATCGCTGGAGAACAACTAACTGTCTTTAAAAATATGGCTGTTGATAAGACACCTGTAGAGTGGTTGAGCATGGCAATGTATCGTGATGGGGATATGCTTTATTGTTATGAGGATCCAACCAATATCAAAAAAGCGACTGAACCGAGGATGGACGCCAAAGGAAATCTTGCAGAATGGTATGCTGATGGGATTTTACAGCACTCCTCTGTCCGTCAGTTTCAGATAACTGGTTTAGTCGGACATGAATATATTTCGGTGAATGAACTACCAACTGATTTAGTTGTTTACCTCTATTCAAGAGAGTACAAGGATTTTCCTACAGCATTAAAAGGTGAGAATGCACCATTAGTCATGTTCCCTAATGACGGTGAGCTCTGTCCAGTTTCTCGATCAACGACGTGGTGCGGGATTGGCAGTTATGGCTATCTTAGTGAAGCTTCCCGGGGAGTATTGTCAAGAAGATAGTTTACTGTCCATTCAGAGGATATTCATCTTCTCTGCAGCACGCTCTTACAAATCCCATAAATAACGGAGCTGGTGATAAAAGCCGTGATTTCAACTCGGGATGGGCTTGTGTTGCGCAGAAAAATGTATGATTTGGCAGCTCAATAAATTCTACTAGCTTCTTGTCAGGAGAAAAACCAGATAATCGCAGTCCTTTCTGTATCAGCAGATTATGGTAATTTGGATTTACTTCATATCTATGACGGTGACGCTCATGTACAGAGACAGAGCCATACAGCTGATGCACCAATGACCCCTTTTCTAGTAATGCATTACATGAACCTAATCGCATGGTCGCTCCCATGCGTGTGATCTGGCGTTGAGATTCAAGCAAGTCAATAACTGGGTGTGGTGTATGTGAATTTATCTCTGTTGTATGTGCTCCTTCCAATCTGCAAACAGTGCGTGCATACTCGACAACGCTAAGCTGCAGTCCGAAACAGAGGCCTAAGAAAGGGATATTATTCTCACGTGCATAGCGTATCATCTGTATTTTGCCTTCTACGCCTCTGCTTCCAAAGCCACCCGGGATAATGATTCCTGCAACACCTTTCAATGCATCAGCCACGGTCTTCTTTCCGTCCTCTACGTCTGTCGTTTCCACCCATTTCACATTAACTTTCACTTTCTGGTGCGCGCCAGCATGCACAAGCGCTTCCAACACGCTCACATAAGAGTCCTTCAGCTGGGTATATTTCCCGCACAGTGCAACAGTTACCTCTTTCTCTGGCTGCTGGATATTCTTTACAAGTTCCGACCATCTCCCAAGTACAGTATCTTTTGATAACTGCAGCTTCTCTTGCAACAATGGCAACAACCCCTCACGTTCGAACATAAGCGGAATCTCATAAACTGTGCTTATGTCCCATCCCGAGATGATATGATCCACAGGCACATCGCAGAGAAGAGCTAATTTTTCTTTTATCTTCTTTGGCAACTGATTCTTGCTCCTGGCAATGATAATATCAGGATAAATTCCCATGGAACGCACTGTTGCCAAATCCCTCTGCGCAGGCTTTGTTTTTTCTTCACCAACCGATTCGAGATACGGAACATATGTCAGGTGAATGGATGCAAAATTTTCAGTGCCCACTTTTTTCCTCAGCTGCCGTGCTGCCTCAATGAACCAGGAATTTTCTATGTCGCCAATAGTTCCCCCAATCTCGAGTAAAACAATGTCTGCTTTTTCATCTTTTGCTATGCGCAGGAAGTTGTGCTGTATCTCATCAACGACATGCGGGAATATCTGGATTGTCTTTCCCAAATATTCCCCTCTGCGCTCTTTCTCAATCACCTTATTGAATATCTTACCGCTTGTCAGATTCCAGTCGAATTTGCAATCAATGTCAAGAAAACGCTCGTAGTGACCGAAATCCATATCAACTTCCCCACCATCATCAAGAACAAACACTTCTCCATGCTCGAGGGGATTCATTGTTCCTGGATCAACATTTAGATAACCATCGCACTTGATAGGCACTATTTTATTGCTGCCTTTAATTAATCTTCCAATTGCTGCTGCAGCAGTTCCTTTTCCTAATCCGGAAAGTACCCCCCCCGTGACAACAATCCATTTGGGCATATCATTTTACAGGAGAACGAGTTTAAATTGTTTTCTTAGATACATTTTTATATCCTGCTACAAAAACCGTCCTATGAGGTGAGGGGGAAGGAAGATGAGACTCGCGTTACTGACTGTTGCATTGTTTGCGCTGGTGCTTGTACCATTTGTTTCAGCAGATGTGACTATTACAAGTATACCCCCAACAACAGCTACACTCGGTCTGGCTTATTCGTATCAGGTTCTTGCCAACTATGGGACAAATAATACGTTGAACTATAGCATTACAGGTCCGTCTGGCATGGCTATTAATGCCACTGGTTTCGTATCTTTCATCCCGAGTTCAACAGGCGTCTCAAATGTGACCATCAACGTTACCAATGGTACAAAGCAGGTGAACCAATCCTATGTGTTGACAGTATCAGATAATACTGCCATGAGCTTTTCTATCCCTCTCTTAGGGGGTCCAAAGCAGAAACGCTCTAACCCAAAAGCAGCGAACGATGCGCGCAAAAACTTTTATGCAGAAAACAAATTTGTATTGAGGAATACGGGTACAAATAACATAACCGATATAAGCTTTACATCAACAACAACCAGCAAGTTCAACGTCTCATTCAGCAATGTACCTTCTTCTCTTGGCTCTAATCAGGAAGCGACCATAACCCTCAAAGCCCGTGTTCCTGAAGATTTCGACGCTTTCATTCCTGATAAAACAGAGAGGAAACAAAATATCGGAGAAGTCAGAGTTACAGCCAAAGTAAACGGAATACCGCTTACAGTGAAACAAGATCTCTTCCTGGAAGCCGAGAATATCTTAGTGATACGGGATGTTACTGTGCACGTGCGAGGACGTGTTAAGCATGTCGATGAGAATGAGCGTGTTGATAACCTTAAAGTGCGCGATACGCTTCAGTTGGAAGTAGATGTCGAAAATTTGTACGGGACTGGGGATAATGAGAACATAGATGTAGAAGATGCAGTAATAGCTATAGATACTGTTACAAAGGAGTTTGATGTAGACAATAAGATAGATATGGGTAGTATACGTGCAAATGCCATTGAAACCGGCACAACATCTTTCTCTGTAAAAGATGATGCAGATGCAGGCGTCTACAAAATGACTCTTGAAGTAACTGGTAAGGATGATAATGGCGCTCTCCATGGAGATACGCTTACCTATAATCTTGAAATCGTCCGTAAACAGAACGAGGTTAGCATAGAGAAAATAACACTTCTTCCAGAGAAAATCACGTGTAAGACAAAAGAAGCTATCCTTGCAATCCTTTTGCATAACACCGGTAAATCAAATGAGGAAAAGGGAACCATTAAAGTGGAAAGTAAGGAGCTCGGCTTTTCTCAGGTAGTACGGCAAATCAAACTTGCCAAGGATGACACAGCTGAACAGAAATTCACCCTTCCCTTAAAACCAGGCAAAGCTGCAATCCAGATAGAAGTATTCTACGATGAAGACAAGCAAAGTGCGGTAGATGGTCTCACTGTTGAGGTACCTGATTGTGCAGCGAAGCTACAGGAGATTGTTAGAGGGGGAGAAAATCGTGGTGAGGAAAAGAACATTTTGGGAAAGAATGAACAGAAAGCAGAGACCGCTGAATTCACACAGAAAATGCAAGAGCTTGTCCCCGTTACTGTTTCTGAAAAATCCCCTTTACCATATGTGGTTCTGGCAGTATCGGTATTCGCTGCACTTGGAGCAGTCGGCATACTATTATGGCTGCTGGTAAAGGAAGCATAAATAAGAATTACGTTACCGGCTCTGTAGAAAGTGTACTATTGCCACTCTTAAGGGCGAGCACCTTCAAGAGTCAGGAAAAGTGACAAAGGGGATGCAAAGTTGCGAAGCAACTTGCACAAGAAATCTGCGAGATTTCTTTGTGCTCCATCCGGGAAATGCAAAGAAGCCATAGGCTTCTTGCACAAGGAGAACACCTGTTCTCCTTTGTGTCACTCTGCAGACTAACAGCACATGCGAGCTGAGGTGCAATGGCGAGCGAGAGCGAGACTTTCTACAGAGCCTATGTTACCACAATGCTTAAAAGTAAGATATCCTTCTGAGAGGTGATGGAAAAGAGATACTTTACTGTAGATGAAGCAAATGTGCAGTTGACAAAAATAAAACCTCTTCTGGTGCGACTTGTCAGAATCGCAAGAGCGCACCATGCTGTAGAAAGCATCAGCGTGACATTCAGTGATGAGTATCAGGCGTATGAGCATGCAATCACTGTCTCCGAACAGTACCATAAGCTATCTTATGAAATGCATTCCCTTTTACGGAAAATTCTGTTCAATGGTGCAGTGGTGAAAGATGCGTACCTGGGATTAATAGATTTTTATTCACGAGGGAACGGACAAGAGATTTTCCTCTGCTATCGCTTAGGTGAAGAGAAAATAACCATGTGGCACAGCCGAGATAAAGGGTTCCAGGAAAGAAAACCTATTTCATTGCTGAACAATGACTCTCAGTAATCTGGCTGTCAATAATGAAAGCAACCCTACTGGCAAAATAGCATTGGCAGAATATACATTACATACATTGCATTTAAATGGTACTTTTCGCTTCTTGGAAACATGTATCGCATCGGTAAGAGTATAAGTAATGAATATGAACAGCCAACAGTAGAACTGCCAAAGTATGATCCACTGGTGAATGATCAAAAGAGAGAAAAGAACACAGAGATAAAAAAAGAAAAAAGAGTTGCAGACCTTGTGCCAGACATTACTGACAAATTTGATATCTCTACCAAGTTCGATATCAGCGATAAGTTCACGTTGAATGTGAATGCCTTTGATATGTGAAGATGATATTGTTCATATTCCACATATAAAAAATAGATATAATAATGAGAGTACCAATGTAGGTAATAAGAGACGCACTTTAATCACCATCTTACCTATGATGTCTCACAAATTTAATTTTTTTTTGTTTTCAATGGCGTTTTACTTTTAGTGGTGCCTCATTTTTTATCCTTCTCAGTACGTCTTGTGTCATCCGGTTATTCACCAACAACAGTTCATACAATTTCTGAATCTCTTTTTCTGCTGTCAGGTTAACTTGGTAATCTTGTTCAGCCCTTACTTCTGCTCGTTGTGCTTGGACATTTTGGCTGACCATAACAAGCGTCGTGAGAAAGATAGCTTCCAGAGAGACAATCATTGTCAAAAGCCCAAATGGATATGAATCAAATGTATACTCAGAAAATTCAATGTTGATAACAACCCAAATAAGAAACCAAAATGCATGGAGGTAGAGAAAGGTCATGTTGCCGACAAATGCAGTAACAGCATCAGCAAATTTGAGATGGAGGAGAACAATTTGTTTCAGTTCGTTATTCACTTTTGTTCTCAATAGGTATAAATTAGTCTTTCTGACCCACAGATTATCTACACAGAGGTGACAATGGGGAAAAATATCCCCTCTCCAAAATAAAGATAGATGAAGACACTTAGTACACTGGTATAAATGCGTCTGAGAAACACGCGTAGAAATGCGATACAAAGGAAAAAGCTGCGGAACCATTTTCTCGGGGCACACTTACGGGGTTAATAACCTTGTCGCTTCACAACGATTCCAATAGTGTCACGCTACGCAGAAATGGGCAAACTATCTTGGTGGGGTGGATGCTCTTTGTTTTCTTCTCATAGACGTATGCTCGCATTTTAATGAAGTAGCGTGACCCTACTGTTCCAGAAAGACTCAAATCCTCGTGAAATGACCACTTCCTTCTCTTTTTCGTTCTCTTCACAAGCACAAGCACTTGTAAAGGTAACTTCTCCTTCATGTGTTCTTCCCTGTCCAACCCGCTCAGATAATCAGGGAAATCAGGATGCGAATGAAAAAAGCCAAGCACATGAGATTTTGTTACATGTTCAACAACATAATTAATGCGTCGTAATCTCTGCGCAGGCACGGTCACTGCCGCATATCCCCGCCGAGCGCTTTGGTATGGCACTACATCCAACACTTTGTAATGCTTCCTATGCGTTTCACCCAGAATTATTCCCAGAGCTTCTTGTTTGTATACCTCAATGCATGCTGTAAGCATGCCGAGAAATGCGCTCTTGCTCAGCGTCGCATTCTGATGGTAATGAGCCAGCTTTTCCATCTTATTGTGCACTAATTTTTTCATCTGCCGAGTATATTCTTATCCTTTGTTCTTGCTGGTACTCTCTCAGTTTTCCTTCCAGCTCTCAATCATTGAGTGCAAGTATCTTCACTGCTGCCAGAGCTGCTGCCTCTGGTTCAAGAACTGTAATAATAGAGGAGCCGCTTGGCATACACAATGTGGAAAAGATATCAGCACCACTGAAAGCATCAGAATAAACTGGACAGGCGATGACTGGTTTTGTTGTATTGAAATCCACCATGCCGGAAAGCGCATTAGAACGTCCAGCTACAGTAATGTACATGTGTGGTGTACTTTGCTGTAAAATGTCTAATACTTTTTCTGGTGTTTTATGGACAGAGACAACACGATAGTCGTAAGATACCATAAAGATATCCAGAGTCTCCCCCGCCTTCTTGCAAAGGGGAAAATCATTCTCATAACCCATGATGATGCTACCTATGTTCATGTGAACTACGTTCATGTGAGATACAGCGCTGTCAAGCGTTCCTTTAGATATTCAAATGCCTCTTCTGGCGTATCATACATTCTGAACAGGTGCAAGTCTTGTGGACTCATTGTTCCCCATCTTGCCATGGCATCGAAGTGAAGCACATCATTCCAATAATGTGAGCCGTAGAGAATAACAGGCATTTTCTTTCGAGGTTTTCCTGTTTGAATCAGCGTCAGTACTTCCATCAGCTCATCCAATGTTCCCAAACCTCCGGGGAAGGCTATAAGTGCTTTTGCAAGATACACCATCCAGAACTTGCGCATGAAAAAGTAATGGAACTGCAGTGCGAGTTCACGAGTGATGTAACGATTTAATCCTGTTTCAAAAGGGAGACTGATTCCAAGACCTATTGATTTTCCACCAGCCCGTGAAGCCCCGAAATTAGCAGCTTCCATAATGCCATTAGCGCCACCAGTAGCAACGAGGAACTCGTGTTTAGGATTTTTCAGGCTTTTTGACCACCGCGTCACCAATTCAGCGACTCTTGCAGCATCTGTGTAATAGCGGGAAAGTTCCACTTTCTTTTCAGCGTGTACGATATCCTCCCTAGTTCCAGTCTTTTCTGCTTCTGCTAATGAAGCACGCGCTTCTTTCGGGGATTTGATACGCGCACTTCCCCAGAACACAACGGTATTGTTGACATTATATTGCCGAAACCTTGCCGCGGGCTCGAGATACTCAGCGATGATACGGACAATACGAGCTTCTGGACTTGCAAGAAATTCCGGATTCTTCCATGACTCAATTGGTCGTAACTCCTCCTTGTTTAATTCATCTTTACCTATCATGACAATGCACATCTCTTTCTATTATTTAAATAATAAGGATTATACTTTTCTGAGTGCCATTGAAAAGTCCCTTCACATATGCTCCGGTGGTCATCAGACTCGCATCTCACAGTACTTCTAAAGGCAAAAATTCCCATGGAATTTCCTTTTTGCTCGCTTTGGGCAAAACAAATGCTCGCATGAATGATGACCACTTCGACCTTTTCAATGACGCTTTTGCCTAAAGCTTTATGAAGAATAATTAGTTTACATGATAGCAAAAAGAATGAAAAGCAGAATAAGAAGAATGAGAAACAAAGTACTCCTTACGCTTGGTGTGCTGGGAGTAATACTCATAGCAGCAGGACTCTATTTTCTTTTCCGTTCAGGTGGCCCTGACATATATGTTGCTAATGAAGGTGATGGCACACTTTCGGTTATTGATAGTACTTCGCTAAAAGTGGTGAAGATAATAAAGCTCAGCGGGATGCCACACAATGTCAATAGTGATCCTCTTGGAAGATATATTTATGCAACGAATCACGAGGAAGATGAGCACATGCATCATATTCCGTACTTGCGAATCATTGATGCTTCCACGAGAAGAGTAGTAAAATCTGTTCCAATGACAGAAAAAGCTGCTCACGTTGTCCCTGCAAGAGATGGAAAGGTGGTTTACGTCTCACGAGAAGGTGGAAATACGATTGTTGAAGTTGACATTGATACTGCTAAGATTAAAAGAACATTTAGTGTTGGTGCAGGACCACATGGTTTTGTGCTAAGCAATGATGGCAAAACACTTTACGTCCCGAATATGAAAAGCAATGATATTAGTATTGTAGATGTTGTAACGGGAGATGAAAGACGTCTTAATGTGACATTTGGCGGATATATGTGTGAAACACCTGTTGCGATGGGGATTACTGCAGATAATAACTATTCTTTTGTGACGTGTGGACACTCATTTGACATATATAAAATAGAAAACGTAAGGAATCAAGTTATAGGGAGAATTGCATTGAAGAAAGGAGAGTTTCCAGGGCCTATCCAAATACCCACTCACCCGGATAATAAACATCTTTATGTTCCTGATATGCGTAATGGTGTGGTGCACAAAATAGATATTGAAAAATTTGAGATCATTAAAGATATACTCTCTGGTAGCGGTGCACACGGCATTGCATATTCTGCTGATGGTAAGAATGCGTATATAACTAATACCTGGGAGAATACTGTCTCTGTGTTGGACGTAGAAAATGATATTCTAATAAAAAAGATAGCAGTTGGATCGAAGCCAAATGGCATTGCCGTTATGCATGGGAAAAACCAGGGATGGTAGAAGCGTACTTTTTTCTTTTCGTATTTTTTCGTTTCATAAGTTTAATTTCATAGAAGAGTTATATTACTACCACATCACCTATTTTAGGCACTTTACAATCAATCCCTTCCTCTTTAGCCCATTTTGCTAGAGCAGCAAGCGCTTCCTCGTCTCCGTGATTAAGGAGGAGCAGCTTAGGGTGCAGCTTCCTGATGTAGCTGTGCAACTCGCTCATTCCGGAGTGCGAACTGAAATCATACTTTTTGATTCCGCATCTTGGTTTTATTTTTTGGCCATCGATATAGACCTCTCCCCCTTCTAAGAGAAGTCTGCCATTGGTCCCTTCTGCTTGGTAACCAGTCAGCATGACTGTACAGTCTTCATGCTGCCAGAAATCCTTCAGGTATTCAACTACTGGTCCTCCTTCCAAGCGCCCGGATGGGGAGACGATAACACCTTGTGTATGCATTATCTCCTGGCGATTTCTTTGGCCTTTGACAAGATGCACCTTTCGGGCAGCATGCTGTAATGCATTATTTTTCAACCATTCTGGTTGCTCCAGAAGGCGCGCTTGCACTTTTTTTGCCATTCCATCAAGATATATGGGCGCACCAAGGCGCTCCTTGGAAAGGATAAGTATCACTTCTTGTGCTCGTCCGACAGCAAAAACAGAGACAAGTGCAGAGCCCCCACGAGATAATGTATCCTTTACATCTAGGAGAAAGCGTGCTTCTTCTTTGATTCGGGTAGGATGGTCCTTGTTACCATATGTCCCCTCACAGATGAGTACATCGACTGGCCCATAGTTCGTGTCAGCAGCTGGCATGAGCTGTGTCTCTTTTGTGTTGATGTCTCCACTATAGAGTATCCTTTTACCGTCTGCTTCGACTAAGACAGAGGAACTTCCCGGGATGTGGCCAGCATTAAATAAACTCAATGCAACATCATTCACGTGCACGATTTCCTTCCAATGCACTGTTTTCATCAAGCCGAGCGCTGCAACAAGGTGCTCTTTTAGATATGCTGGATGCCTCTGTTCAAATTGCTCAACATGAAAAGAGTCTTTTAACAGAATGGTTGCCAATGTTTTTGTCATCTTTGTGCAATAAATCTGGGAAGAAAGACCTTTGTTAGTGTAATATGGCAATGCTCCGCAATGATCAAGATGCGCATGAGACAATACAACAGCATTTACATCAGCTGCATCCTGCAGCAAGGGATATTCTGTTCCCTGTTCGGTAATTTTAATTCCTGCATCAAGCAAAATCTTTGCTTGGCGTGCGTGTATCTCTATGCAAGAACGTCCTACTTCTGCTGCGCCCCCATGGAATGCTATTTTCATGCTTCATCCAACTTTACCGAAAACCAGCAAGGTAGGGACGAATGCCCCCCACCCCTCACTGGTTCAGTTTCCGCCAAGAGACTGACTATGATAGTTTTCACCGTTCTTCAAACTCGATATACCACCGTTGCTCTTTTTTATTGTATTTGAACCAGACAAAATGTCCCTTCCCTTTCTCGAGCGCAAAAAGGAGTGGTCTTGGGATTGTCGTCTCAAATGAGCTTCCCCGCTTGTACAATTTCCGTCTGAACTCTATCATCTTTATTATTTTACTTACTTTACTTATTATATTATTTATTATATTTATATTCTTTTCTATTATTATTATAATATTAACTTATTTATCTATTTTTTATTTATTTTTAATAATAATTTATTTTATTATATCTATACTTATATTTATACCCACAACAATAGCAACAAAAATAAATAGCAGCCGTTTCTTTCTCAGCAAATGGAAGCAGCAATTATCGTCAGTGCTGGTGATCCAGCTGGGCAAACTATCAAGAGCGTCCTGCAGCAGATGAGCTTCAGTGAAACAGCTGAGCAGTATGATGGCTATCGCATTCTCCGACGTGGTAATACGAAGTTATACACTACTGTAAAAGAATCAATTCATTTCGAGGAATGTGATACAATTTCAGCAGACTTTCTTATCTTCTCCACAAAACATGTATCCACTAAGGGTGTTCCTTCATTATGCACGCATGCGATTGGCAACTGGGGGACTGCAGAGATGGGTGGCAGAGAAAAGACGCTTGGCATAGCACCAGCACCATATCTCAAAAGAGCTTTGCAGTTGCTCGAAGAAAAGAACTTGCTTGGCTTTGACGTATTTCAGGAAGCAACTCACCATGGCCCAGCAAGTCAAAAACCTATCCTCTTTATAGAAATTGGTTCGTCGCAAAAAGAATATGAAAACAGGGAGGCGGGTTTTATTATTGCAAATACTCTTCTTGACATTTTGTCATTCAAGCCGCTTGCAGAAAAAACTGCTGTTGGTATTGGTGGACTACACCACTCGCCCAACTTCAAGAAAATACAACTCAACAGCAATATTGCAGTTGGCCACATTTGCCCGAAATATAATCTTCCCTTTCTGACAAAGGAGATGGTAGTGCAAGCAATTGACAGAACGTCTCCCAAAGCAGAGCTGATTATTCTGGATTGGAAAGGTTTGGGAGAAAATAAAGAACGGATAAAGCAATTGGTTGATGAAGTTGCGCATGAGAAAGAAGTTCACATAATGAGAACACAGGAATTCTAACGAAATATTTATTACCTTCTCTTATTTGCCTACAGGTATGGCAAAGAGGCTTAGCTTAGAAGAGGTAATTGGACTAGGAAAGAAAGTCGAGTTCTGGAAAAAACATGGTAACGGTTCCGATACTGCATATAGTGGAACAATTGGAGATGTATGTGTTACTGTGAGTAAAGATATCATGTCAATGAGCGTTATGGCTTCCTACAACAGAGGTAGACTAGATTATAATGACGTGCCGCTTCATGTTGCTATGAGAGACGTTTTGGATAATAATCTGGGTGGTTTCTATTTGAACGAAATTTGTAGAGAGAACTTAGGTGATGTAAAATATACTGAAATTTTCAGAGTGATTCTGAATTTTTATAATACAGTTGAGAAAAAATATACTATGCAGCCAAAGGAGAAACCATTACAAACTATTGAAGAGAAGTTCGCTTATGCACGGTCATTGCTTAAGAAGTAGGAGGTGTATTCAGCCAATCAGCTATCCGCATCTCTTGAACTTCCTTTCCAGCTCCTCTTCTGAAAGAGTGATAATAGTAGGCCGTCCATGCGGGCACGTATAAGGCGTCTTTGTCCGAAGCAATTTTTTCAGGATGGCGTACATCTCGGCTACTTCCACTTTATCTCCTTTCTTTACAGATTTTCGACATGCCATGCGTGCAATGATGTTATCTTTGACGTCATTAACACGCGAAACATCACCAGGAGAAAGTTCACTCACTAAATCAAGCAATAACTCTTTTGTTTGTTGTCTTCCGAGTATCACTGGACTGGAACGGACAATAATCGTATCACCTCCAAATGGCTCAATGCAGAATCCGAATTTTTTTAATGTTTCAGTTTGCAGCTCCAGCAACAGCACATCCTGCGGAGGAACAGTTAGCGTTACTGGCTCAAGTAATTGCTGCATCTCAATGCCTCCAGCAGCATACTGCTCTACGAGCATCTCATAGTTGACTCGTTCGTCTGCAGCATGCTGATCAACAAGCAATAGTCCATTCTCATTCTCAACGATAAAAAAACAATTCATGACAACTCCCCGGATGACAAACGGCAGCTGTTCTTGCATTGCAGTTGTAGGGGGAAGCATTGTCTGCATGCCCGTGTCAGCAACAAAAGCAGCTCTTTGTTCGGTATGTGTGCTTATGGTGATGGCTGGCGTCAAATCATATGCTTTCAACGTCTGCGAAACAGCGGTAATGACTGCATCGTGCACCAGTTGTTCTTCCGAAAATCTTACCTCTTTCTTCGTCGGATGCACATTCACATCGACCTGTTTAGCCGGAAGTTGTACGTGCAGCACAAATACGGGATATCTGTCGTGAAACAATAAACGTCCATATGCAGTTCCCACAGCGTCATTGATGATTTTGCTTTTTACCCATCGGTTGTTTACATACGCTTGCTGATGTCGCTTATCTGCCCGTGCAGAAGATGGTTTTCCAACAAAACCACTAACAAGATATTGTTCTGAATTAAAGTAAACAGGCAACATAGTCTTTGCAATGTCAACTCCATAAATAGCAGCTAATCTCTCTATCCATTCTTCAACAGGATGCACATTGAGTATGCACTTGTTATTGTGGAAAAGCTGGAAATGGTAGTGATGGTGCAATAATGCAAATCTCGTCATCACCTCTGCTACCATTGCAGCTTCTGTACTTGCTGCTTTGAGATACTTTTTGCGTGCGGGAGTATATGCGAAGAGCTGGCCAACACGCATCTCTGTGCCAGGAGGAGCTCCAATCTTTTCTATTTGTGTTATATGGCCTTTGATGACGTGCACACACGTTGCTTCAATGCTATTGCGTTGTCTGCTTGTGATGATCATATCAGCAACAGCAGCAACGCTTGTTAAGGCCTCTCCTCTGAACCCCATCGTTGCTATTGAGAATAAATCCTGCAGTGTGTTCAGTTTGCTTGTCGCATGCCATCCAATGCAACGCTTGCAATCCTCTTCATCCATTCCCTCCCCGTTATCTGTCACAATTATCTGTTTTCTTCCACCTTCTTCAATTGCAACAGTTATTGCTTTTGCGTGTGCATCAAGACTGTTTTCTACTAACTCTTTGACAACAGAACTTGGTCTCTCAATTACTTCCCCAGCAGCAATCTTATTGATGAGAGCCTCATCGAGGAATGAAATCTTCGGCATGTCAATTGTTTGGGAGGAGAATTATATATGTTTTGCGCTAGTTTGGACTCTATCCAAAAAAGCGCTCAGCAGACTACTATCGATTCTTAGCAATAGCCCATCTTGTGCTGACAAAGGGGAAGCAAAGAAATGCTTGGAGCATTTCTTGCGCAAGAAATCATTTGACAATGATTTCTTTGCGCTCCCTACGGGAAATGCAAAGAAGCCATGGGCTTCCTGCACAAGGAGAACAGCGGTTCACGTTTGTGTTATTTTACAGATTAACAGCGTATGCGAGCTGAGTTGCAATGGCGAACGAGAGTGAGACTTTCTACAAAGCCTTCAAAAGAATTAAATAGCCCATTGCCTAAGAGAAAATAGGATGTATTCGTAGAACCAGAATATGCCTTACTCTTATGCCACGCCGTGTCCATAAAACCCATATTCGTACAAAAGGAAATCAGTCAGAAAAATTACAAGACTGGGTACATCACTTAATCAATGCCTCAAAGGATTGCATTGTACTGGTTGAACATAAACATGATGCAGATGCTCTCTCTGATGTGGGCGTTCAGGATGTTATGTGGCACGATGAACGTGAACCGGGGTACAAACTACTTGACCGTATAGGTGACAAGCAATGCATTCTTCTCTTTGACGTCGACAGGCCCAGCAACGAGAAATGCGAGCGTCTGAAGCAGCTGCTTGAGGAGAATGGCATAAAAACAAATACCCGCTTCCGCAAAATGTTGTTTACAACTGAATTTAAGGAAGTAGGTGGCATCCGCCATTACTTTAACAAACACGTATCTGTGAGTTCACGCAAGGAGGTCATCTGATGCTAGAGAAAAAAATACACTTCACTGATAGCGTCACGGAAAAAAGAATGAAATGGGTCTACTCTATAGGTCCAGAAGAAATCTTTCTGGAAGGAAGGATTCTTTGTGTTGAAAATGAACAACTTAAAATTGCCTTAGCGGGAGTATGGCCAGAAGACATACAAAAAACACGTTATCTCCCTTATGAAAAGACCTTCACTTTTTATGTCAAAATCCCTCAGAAACGCGAAAGATGTCATTCAGTCACACAAGAAATCTACTACTATATCCCTCTTGAAACAAAAACAATCAGAATTTATGGGTTAGAAGTAGGACTATGACTAACAAAGACAACCTCGAGAAACTTGTAGAGATCTCCAAAAAAGTAGAGGAGATGCATCCGCGCTTTGTCGCATTCACGCAGGCAGTAGTTGGTAAAAAACGTGTTGGTCTACAGATGTATAATGGAGATAAGATAACAGAGGAATATACAATGCTTGTTGATGGCTATTTAATTACAGGATATGAGAATGACATTAAAGACCAGTTTGCCACTATGCGTATGCAGGAGCAGTTTCTTGGGTATTTCGTGCAACAGAAAGATTTTATAGTGGCACATCCTATTCTGGCACGACTACGATACTTTCCTATTAATTTTATTAAAGGCAATGTTAGATGGGGGAGGAAAAAATGAGTCTCGACAAAATAATCAGTGGCAATATAATAAATGGTACGGTTTTTTTTGTGGTTGGGCTACTTCCACCGTATCCACAGGAAGAGAAATACTCATTGCTGAACTATTCTCTTGCTTTTGGTGGGATAGCTGGCACTGTGAACTGGAAGATTGTAGATTATATTCGCAAAGTAACTGCTGGTGTGGATAAAGAGACATATACATGGGAAGATGCTGCTGCTACATCTCCTGGGGCAATAATAGGATTCTATTTAGGTGCGACTGTAGGACAGTCACTTTTCCGATAACCAAAATTTGATAAATTTTAAAAACAAACTCACTCTCGCGGTAATAAATGCCCCGGTGGTGTAGTCCGGCCAATCATACAGCCCTCTCAAACAAGTGGAGAAAGGCTGTGACCCGGGTTCAAAACAGCTTTTACTTCGTGTCGTCTTCGGCACTTCGTGCCTCGACTCCACTCCGTAAAACCTGGGAAAAAACAAGACGACTTCGCAAAGAAATGTAAGCATTTCTTGCGTAAGAAGCGTATCGCTTCTTTGTATCGTAAACAAACAGGTAGCTTCTGCATAAGAAGCAGCTGGTGAAAGTCCCGGCCGGGGCATTTACTTTTTCGCATGCATCCACATAAAATCAAAATAGCTTTTGAATGTTGCATAAACTTTTTCATTCTCAATAAGAATTGCTTCTGGCTTCTCTTCCCACATAAAGATGGAAACTTTGCCGTTATAGATATTGATAGTAGCAGGTGATACTGCCGAGGGGAGATACTTATAGTCAGTATATTTTGATTTCTTTGGGGGTACCCTTCCTTCACGGATAATTACTTTTGCCTTTAACCCTTTGTCTTCCTTTTGTTTAATGAAAGATGGCGCGTAGTAAGGCATCTTTTCCCTGAATTTTCCTTCTGAGCCGATGACGTAGTATTCCTTACCTGCACTATCTAAAATATCCTGAAAAAGTGTCTTGAGTCCTTTATATCCCTGAAAGAGGACTACTTTTTTCTTTTCCTTTGCAACAGCGTGTTGCTCACGGAGCAAGGGGATTATCTTATTTGCAAGTTCTTCCTTTTCCTTAAAGTAGTCAACAATCTTCTTTGGGTCAGCAGAAACATAGATTGTTCTCTTGTTTTCGTAGAGCGTGGAGACAATGCCCCGCTCAATAAGCTGTTTTAATGCATTATACGTGCTTGACCTATCCATGCTCGCTTCTTTTGCTATTCTGCCAGCAAATGATGGGCCGAGTCTGATAAGGGTGATATAGACTTTTGCTTCATTGCCACTGAATCCTAACCTTTCAAGATCAACAAGATAATCTGCCATTGCTTTTTGGGAGGTATTATTTTATTTAAAGCTTTCTGTTGTAGATAAATCTTCAACAAATGTTTACATAGAAGTTGCTGTTTTCTGCCCATGGCGACACACGCCGGAGGAAAACAAGATGACAAAAACACTGGAAGAACTAGCTGCGGTCGAACTGCCAACACTTGGCACTTACAAGTTCATCGTAGCTGAAATAAGTGACGGAAAGAGCATCAAAGCAGTCTTAGTCGGAAGCCCAAAATACGGCTACCATGCAGATATAGCAAGTGCCTACAGCAGACACCTGCCAGACGGAGTACAAATGGGCTACCCTAGCGGAGGCGGTAGAATACGAGTCACTGACAAACTACTCTACGCCTACGGCTACAGCGGCAGCTACGGAATCGCACCACAAGAAACAGTACAGAAACTGCTCGAAGACTACGCAAAAAACAAGGGCCTCGAAGTGAAAGTAGAAATGGGAACAGGGTACTGAACTAACCGAAAACAGAACAACGAGCACGGCGCGATGATGCAACGCGAAGGGAGGTGAGAAAAAATGAAAACAGACAAAACACTGGAAGAGAAAATTAAGGAGATAGATGCAAAAATGCCAGGATTCAGCGAAATGGTGAAATCCTCCAGGACTATCTGCCCAGATAAATCTTGTGAGCATATAGAAGGGAGTGGAGTCCTAGATGTAGAATATACAGAGACAGGAAACCATCATGTCGCAGTTGCTCTCCAAGAATATTATCTTTATGGCAAAAGAGAAACTCACATCGGTCGGTTTAACGGTATCTACTACTGCCAAAAAGACAAGACAGACATAAATTTCAAAAGGACGGAGACTGTAACCATAGATAATTGGGTTTGCCCAGAAGAAGAAATGTACCATCGCTTGCTGCAATACGAGTACATTTATCTTAAGATTTTGACAAGTAGTGGAGACGAATCTACAAAGATAGCATATATAAAGTGGCTTAACGAGAATGGCATAGAAGGGTACAAACAAACATGTATATTAGAGGATGATTATAGTATGAGCAACAAATAACACCGCACTCACAAGCACAGAGACCACCAGCGTCCAACCAGCTATCTTGAGCACTTTGAATTTGTAGGGAATTATATTCGTTGCAAGGGAATAAATCTGGTTTGCATACGCAAGTCCTATCCGCTTTTCATCGTAAGGCAAGTTCTTGAGGTACTCTACATATTCTTTACGTGAGTAATGTTCTAGTATATTCTTGTAATAAAAAATATCTTCCCTCAATCGCTCTTTCTGCGAAAAGTAACGGAGCTTTGGTAAGACAATAGCCATCGATGCAATAAAAGAGAGAAAACTGCCTACCAGCAAGACGTACCATGCTGCTCTGATGGGAAAAGGATATGCAATGAAATCTCCAGAGAGAATTTTGTTCAGCACAAAGAACAAGATAAGTGTTGATGCGCCAAAAAGAAAGTTCGTCTTGGATGTAAGATGATCATCTATCTGTACGTTGAACTGTAGGATAGTATGCCAGATGCGTCCATCGAAGTTACCTCTTTTTGACATACAATCTCCTTGGTTTTTGTTGTTTTTATAGTTTGCTCTAATAAATGTTGTAGAATTATCATCAACAAATGTTTACATAGAAGTTGCTGTTTTCTGCCCATGGTGACACACGCCGGAGGAAACACAATGGCAAAAACACTGGAAGAAATAGCCGCGGTCAAACTGCCAAGGCGTGGTTTCAGCAAGTTCATCGTGGCTGAAATAAGTGATGGACTGAGCGCCAAAGAGGTCTTAGTCGGACTCGTAGATCACGACTACCACGCAGATATAGCAGACGCCTACAGCTGCATACTACCAAAAGGGATAAGAATAAGCGACCTACTCGGGGGCGGCAGAACACAACTAACTGACAAAACAATCTACGCCTACGGCTACAGCGACAACTACAGAACAGCACCACAAGAAACTGTACAGAAACTGCTCGATGACTACGCAAAGGGCAAGGGCCTCGAACTAAAAGTAGAAATGGGAATAGGATACTAAATCTACAAAAAAAAAACAGCTACATGCAATATGCAGAACAACGAGCACGACACGGTGGCACAACACGAATAGAGGTACAAAAATGAAAAACAAATACGGGAAACAAGAACTGGAAAAAAGAATAAACGATTGGAAAGTGCAGGGCAAAAAAGAAAGTGAAATAACCTGGGGAATGCTTAACGACGGCTTTCAAAGTCTCTCAGGAATACCGGACGACTTTTGCTCTGCAGAGGACCCAGCAGACAGAATAGAACTCTGGGGGAAATATAAACAATCTCTACCAAAGAGATGTCATTATGACTGCGGTGGCGTCTGCTATCTCTGTAGACAAAATAACACGAACGAGACATATGCGGACAGCGATGATCGGCTGTACAAAGACTAAGCAGGGGAGCCTCAGCTTCCTGTGCTTTTGCTTTCGATAAGATTTATAAAAACAACCGCTCTCTAGGGAGTATGAAAGAACTTATTTTAACTTGCACAATTAAGAAAGAAGTACGAGGTGGATACTCAGCCCTCTGCCCGGAGCTTGATGTGGCTAGCCGTGGAGACACAATTGAAGAGGCAAAGAAAAATCTCCAGGAAGCTGTTGCAGGACATCTTAAAACTGCACAACAAGAAGGATTATTGAGTGATATTCTTGAGGGTTTGGGAATCAGCAAGAAAGATATTACATCAAAAGTAGATCACATCACTGTTCCTTCCTTCTCTTCTGCATTAGCAGTGCATTTACCTATTTAGATGCCTAAACTCCCTATTCTCACTGGAAGAGAAATCATTCGAATTTTAGTGAGATTGGGTTTCGAACGAAGAAATCAAACCAGATCTCACGTTCATCTTGTTGGTATAAATAAAGAAGGCAGAAAATGTCTTGTTACTGTACCTGACCATAGAAACAAGGAAATCCCTGATGGGACATTGTTGAGCATTTTAAGACAAGCTGGTTTGTCAAGAGAAGAGTTTTGTAATTCTTTGTGATAATATCTTCTGTTGTAGAATTATCTTCAACAAATATTTAGATAGAAGTTGCTGTTTCCTACCCATGGCAATACACGCCGGAGGAAACACAATGATAAAAACACTGGAAGAACTAGCTGCGGTCGAACTGCCAACACTTGGCACTTACAAGTTCATCGTAGCTGAAATAAGTGATGAAAGTGATGAAGGGAACACCAAAACGGTCTTATTCGGATTCTTAGGGTTCCCCTTCGACGCAGCAGAGATAGCACATGCCTACCGCAGAACGCTACCAGAAGGGATAAGAATAAAAGACATACTCGGAGGCGGTAGCATACAAGTCACTGACAAAACAATCTACGCCTACGGCCGCAGCTACAACTACGGAATAGCACGACAAGACATAGTAGAGAAACTGCTCCAAGACTACGCAAAGGACAAGAACCTTGAAGTAAAAGTAGAAATGGGAACAGGATACTAAAAACCAGAGGAAGAAAAAAATGGCAACAAACATAGAAGAAGTATTAGAATACTATGATCCAAATGAAGCTTTTGAAAGAGTGATAATGCGACGAATTGACAAAAAAAAAGAGGAAGAAAGAAACTGGTATAGACGCTGGCATGAAATCGAAATTGAAAAGGAATGTCCTTCAAGAGAGCGCAAAGACTACGACAACGACTACAACTAAGCAGCAAGTGGTAACGAGCACGACACGGTGGGACAACACGAATGGAGGTACAAAAATGAAAAACAAAGATGGGAAACAAGAACTTGAGAAAAGAATAAACGATTGGAAAGTGAAAGGCAAAAAGGAAAGCGAAATAACATGGGGAATGATCAATGACGACTTCAAAAGTCTCTCTGGAATACCAGATGACTTTTACTCTGCAGAAGACTCGGAAGACAGGATAAAACTCTGGAACCAATACAAACCTGCCCCAACAAAGAAAGGATGCTGCGGTGGTGGAGACTGCTTCCTCTGCGACCCGACTTATAAAGACTAATGACAAAAAAAACCTGAGGGCTTACCATGGAGCATAACTACACCATTTAAGTATCCCCTATTTCACTTATACAGACTATGTTCACTGAAGCAATGACATATCTCCAAACGGCAGGGAATAATTATGTCCTGACGAGCTTTGTTTTTCTTCGACTTTTGGGGTTTGTCTACTTCATTGCATTTATTTCACTAGCAACGCAAGTATTACCCCTTATCGGAGAAAAAGGGTTGACACCAGCAAAGAGCATTCTTGTTACATCATCGAAACTGCATGCATTCTTTTCTTCTCCGACAATATTCTGGTTTCATCTGTCAGATAATGCCTTGCTTATCGGCGCCTGGTTGGGCATTATCCTATCCTTTATTGTTATGGTCGGGTATGCCAATGTTCCTATCCTCCTTGTCCTGTGGCTGCTCTACATGAGCTATGTTACTATAGGTCAGCTGTGGTATTCATTCGGATGGGAACTTCAGCTTCTTGAAACCGGGTTTCTTAGTATGTTTCTTGTGCCTTTACTTGATGTTGACCAAGCGTATGCGCCACCTATCATTGTAGTGTGGTTATTCAGATGGCTTGCATTTCGTATATACCTTGGTGCAGGACTTATTAAAATCCGTGGAGACTCATGCTGGCGCGATTTAACATGTCTTTATTATCATTACGAAACGCAACCACTTCCTAATCCATTGAGCAGGTGGCTTCATTTTATGCCTAAATGGTTTCATCAAGCTGGTGTCTTGTTTAATCATTTTGTAGAACTTATCGTACCATGGTTTGTCTTCGCACCAGTAAGACAATTGGCAGGGTTTCTCATGATATTCTTTCAAGGTATCCTGATGACCTCAGGTAATCTTTCATTTCTTAACGTGCTCACTATCCTGCCTTGCATTTTTTATTTTGACGATGATACTATCCGCTTATGGGCCTCATGGATGCCAAAAGAAATGTCAAGAATAGAAACCTCCTTTTTTGCAAGTTACCTGACAATAGGATTATTGCTTTTCATCGCATATTTGAGTGTTCCAGTGATAATCAACCTTCTTTCGAGCAGGCAGATTATGAATACTTCTTTCACCAATTTTCATCTTGTAAACACATATGGTGCTTTCGGCTCTATCGGAAAAGAAAGGTATGAACTGATTATCGAAGGGACTACTGATGCAAAAATAACGTCACGGACAAAATGGACGCCTTACGATTTCAAGGCAAAACCAGGTGATGTTGATCGCTCCCTGCCCATTATCGCCCCTTACCAGCCACGACTTGACTGGCAGATATGGTTTGCAGCAATGGGGGGCCCTGAATATTCACCATGGGTTCTACTCTTCATTCACAAACTCTTAGAAAATGATGAAGGAACTTTAAGCTTGTTGGCAAACAATCCTTTTTCCGAGAAGCCTCCGAGATATATTCGTGTCCAGCATTATAAATATCACTTCATTCCACCGTGGAAGAAAGGTGTCTGGGAAAGAGAATACATCGGAACGTGGTTACCCCCATTGTCTAAGAAGGAACTCTATAAATGAACGTAATCAGGATACAACTGATGCTTCTGCACGAGAACGTACATGAGTGGCTTAAGGGATTCTGTTTGTCTGATTGAAATCTTGATACAAACGATCCACGTAATGCATAATGGTTTACCATAGCTATTCCTCTTAGTATATTCCCAAAAATGATTTTATATACCTATTTGCGTGAATAAAAAAGCCATATCACTAAATAAGAACCAAAACCTTAATAAACCAAAAATGTGTTTATAATAAAAAAAACAAAAAATGGGTGGTATTACATGAAAAAAATATTCATCAACGTAATGGTTTTATTGTTTCTTGTCAGCGCAGTGAGTGCTGTATCTCTGACAGTCACTTCTGATCCAGATGGTGCATCTGTTTATGTCAATAATGCATTACGGGGAACGACTCCACTCACCATAGATATATCACCTATGAAAACAGCAATCAAAGTGACATTGAGAGATTACAAAGATGTAACAAAAGTGGTGGTTGCTGGGGAGCGTACGACGCACTTTGTTCTTGCACCGCTGAAGGAAGATAAAAGCAGAACAAACAGTATTCGTATAGAGTCAGAACCAAGCAGTGCTGAGGTGTATGTTAATGGTGTACTCAAAGGCACAACGCCAAGAGTCCTTGATCACTTAGTAATTGGTAAAGATTATACCATTCAGGTGTTAAAAAAGGGGTATCACGAATATATGGCTACAATGCAAGCTGGCAATAATATCATGGCGAAGTTGGCACCTTTGGTCATTGGAGAAGAAGAGAAACCTATAGAACGAGAAACAAAGAAAGAGAGGCATTTTGGAAAGATTAAGCAAGCTACACCAACAACAGAAGAACTTTCTTTCGGCATGTTTTCAATCACATCGCAACCAGCTGGTGCGAATGTATATGTTGACGGAGTGCTTATTGGTAAAGCGCCAGTGAGCACCAAGGTGATAAGTGTCCAACTTCATGAGATTAAGGTTACCATGGACGGATACCATGATTATTCCGCGAGAAAGAGCGTTGACCCAGAAGAAACAGAAACAATAAATGCTATACTTGTGGCTATGCCGACAAAAGTGCAGACGGGTGATCTTTATGTAACATCAAATCCTACTGGGGCAGAAGTATTCGTAGACAAGATAGATAAGGGCATTACTCCACTCACTATTCATGGATTGCGGGCAGGGGATCATATTATCAAAATAGCGAAATCAGGCTACAAAGATTATGTATCTACTAAAGGAGTAAGCCCCAATAGAGTTATTAATATAGGCGCAAACTTGATGCCAAAACGAGGCGGCACATCTGGAGGGAGTGTGTTAGTAAAAGCATCACAAGAGGGGGCATCTGTCTATATAGATGATGTGCTTAAAGGTGAAACTCCACTGGTGTTGTCTTTGGACGCTGGATCATACAAGGTAACCGTAAAAAAGGATGGCTTCAATGATTTCCCAGTAATAGTAAAGGTCACCGGCAACAAGATAGTCAATATCATGGCAAAACTTGTTGCAGTGCCTGTTAAGGTTGGTAAAGGAAACATTAACGTTAAATCCATACCGCTGCGTGCACAGGTGTTTGTCAATGGAGAACTCAAAGGAATCACGCCACTGACGTTACCTAGCGTGCCTGTCGGGCAGTATGACATTAAGGTGTCAATGGATGGATACGATGATTATACCACAACAGTTGCTGTAGATTTAAGTAAAACAGCTAATGTGTGGGCAACGTTGAAGAAGTAGCTTAAGCGCACTCATCATCTTTTTTTGTTTCATGTATTTTTTTTTTAGAGTTCTTCTCTTTCCACAACAAAATGTTCTTCTGCTGCTTTTTTTCATTATATGTGTAAGGCACATAGACGGACTTTCCCGTTAACGGATTGATTCCGGTGTAATACATTGCTGTTGATAACGTTCCTGGTGTTGGCGTGAACACTTGGACTTGTGTATTATAACAATCATGTTGCTTTGTGAAATCTGCCAAATCTTCCATTTCTTTTGCTGTTGTCCCGGGATGCGCTGCAATAAAGTATGGCACTACTTTCTGATTAGGCTTGCCAACTTTCTTGGTAATATGCCTAAACACTTTTAGGAATGCTGCAAATTTATCTCCGGCTGGCTTCATCATCAATGATGTAACGTTTTCAGACACATGCTCTGGTGCCACCTTAAGATTCCCGGAAACATGATGTTGCAGCAGTTCTTTCATGTATTCTTTATCTTGCATTGCGATGTCATATCTAATACCGCTTCGCACAAAAGTATGCTTAACGCCAGGAATAGCACGGACCTTGCGCATGAGTTGTATCAATGGTTTATGACTAGTACCATGCTCCATCTGCCACATATTTGCAGTTGGTCCTCCCAGATCATATATCTCTCCACGAAAATCAGGATGTGTTGTGAGAGAATTTATTTCACGTAAGATAGATTTTTCTGATCGAGACACCACTTTTTTCCCCTGATGATACGTTATTGCACAAAAGCTGCAACCACCAAAGCAACCGCGATGCGTCTGGACAGAAAATAAGACTGTTCTGAGTCCCGGAACATCTTCCTTGTATGCTGGATGCTGCTCTCTCCTGTACGGAAGCTCTGCAACGAAATCAACATCTTGTATCGTGACATTCATTTCCTCTTCTTGCACCACATACCAATCACCATGCCTTTGCGCCAGCCTTTTAGTGGTATTAAAATGAAATATTTTGTATGCTTCTGCATATTTCTTTTTGTCTTCGACGCATTCCTCATAGGAGGGCATTTCAGGAAAATCTGTCATTTTTTTCTTTGTTACAGTACCGGGAATTCCATCTAATGAGCTACCCGCTTTCAACCTCTTGACAATTTCCAATAATGACTTCTCTGAGAAACCATACACCAGTATGTCTGCTTTGGAGTCTACCAATAGTGAGCGTCGTACTGTATTCTCCCCGTAGTCGTAGTGTGCAAATCTCCGGAGGGATGCTTCCACGCCGCCAATGACAATGGGTTTAGCAGAGAGTTCCCGTAATCTGTTTGTGTACACGATAGTCGGCTTGTCTGGTCTCAAGCCAGCTTTACCGCCCGGGCTCATCATATCATCTTCTCGCCTCCTCTTCATAGGAGTATAATGTGCTACCATGCTGTCCATGTTGCCGGCTGTCACTGCAAAACAGAGTCTTGGTTCACCAAGTTTTAGAAAGCTGTTTTTCGTTTTCCAGTCAGGCTGGGCAATAATCCCTACTTTGTAGCCATGCGCCTGTAAATATCTTCCGAGAACAGCAGCACCGAATGCAGGATGATCAACGTACGCATCCCCTGAGATAATGATAACATCGCATTGGTCTATTCCCTGCGCTTTCATCTCTTCCTTGCTCATTGGAATGAAAGGGACAAATGGATACGTTGCAGAATTGTTTTTTGTCATAGATTATTTTTTTTCTTCTAGCTGAGAGTATTGGTGGTGTGCTTCTCTCTTTCGTTTGTAGTAGAAATATCCTGCGGTGTTGGTAATTGCTTTGGCACCAAGATACCACCATCCTCCTATAGCTTTGTACAACAATGCTTCACAAAGCAAGTAAGTGAATAATGCTGGAGGTAGACTCGCATGACAACCACTGTTTCTGTTTTCAGAAGAAAATGCTTCTGTGAGAACTTTATCACATTTTTTACTCAACCTATCCCAATCAGTCCAATAACCAAAGTTAAGGAGCAATGTGTAACCGGAAAATATCGTCACCCCCCCAGCAACAAATCCTTCCCAAAATGATATTTCTTTGCCTAAGTACGTATCGTTCACGGTTTTGTCAATACTCTCCTCTCCCACAGAAACCAATTCCTTATTCACAACATCATCAATAGTCATTTAGGGGTGGTGATGACAAACAATTTTTAAATGTTGTGTATGTGAAGGCTCTGTAGAAAGTGTACCATTGCCACTCTTAAGGGCGAGCACCTTCAAGAGTCAGGAAAAGTGACAAAGGGATGCAAAGTTGCGAAGCAACTTGCACAAGAAATCTGCGAGATTTCTTTGTGCTCCATCCGGGAAATGCAAAGAAGCCTATGGCTTCTTGCACAAGGAGAACAGCGGTTCTCCTTTGTGTCACTCTGCAGACTAACAGCGCATGCGAGCTGAGGTGCAATGGCGAGCGAGAGCGAGACTTTCTACAGAGCCGTCTGTGAACAGCATGTCGCAATACAGTTTCATTATCACCTAACTTTGCCACTTTGTACGTTCATCAGCTATCTCTGAGTGCAAGTGGCTTTTGACACGTGATGTTTTTTGACTTTTACCAGCGTGTTTGGAGCGTTTTATCCCTCTACTTTTCGATAAAATCACCAAAAATTGTAGTTATTTCTGGACAAATGCTAGCCAAAACGCTAAATTTGAAACCTGTTGGAGGGTAAATTATCACACGTGTCAATTTGCGCAGATATTTTTCGAGGTTCTAGGGAAAAAAGTGCACTAACGAGAACAGCAAAAGCTTAGTCTATGATAGCCAATGCATTTACTGATGAAATTACCAATGGCGCCACGAATGAGCAAAAACTTAATATAGCCTCTCTCTATTTGAGAATATATGTCTCTCAAAGAGCTTGATGTAGATGATGTAGATGAGCCAACGTACATTACAATAAAGCGCTCCACCTTTTTTGGTTTGGTCTTCACTATAGTAATACTCTTCCTGCTCATGGGCAGCGGAGCGATGATAGGGTATTCCATTGCCACTTCTCCAAAAGCAATGTGCAACTTCGTTGTGAAACACAATGTAGGGGATCAGGACGCGATAGATGGATGCTACTACAAGCTTGCGAAAGAATATGGAGACATAGATTACTGCAACAGCATTAAAAACAATGACCTGCAGAAAGAATGTGTACGGGTTACTGAGATCAAGCAAGCGTATTGAAAACGGTGATGTTTCTTTCTGTGTAACGCTTTAGTGCAGCAAGTTGCATGAGTTGCAACGGAGTAACCACCATACCATGATGAATAGCAACAACATCGTTTTGCTGAACTGGACCAACAAATGCAGGATCGTAGCTTACTGATTCCTCTTTGTTTTCCTCAATCGCAAATGTATCTTGCTTAACAAGCTGCGAACGCAGTACCAGTAAACTGTCTTGGTGAACCTCTTTTACATTTCCCCACATGATAAGTGAGTTGTTTATCTGTTCAATAATATCGGGAGAATACTCTTTCATGCGCATCGCCCCCAGTAAGACGGATAATGAATGATGCGGCGCCATTCTCTGGTCAATAGGCAGCTGCATATTGCCGAAGATGAGCTTATCCACTTCCTTATTGATAACCCAGCCGTAATTCTTGATAATAAGCCCAAGTTCTTCAGATCCTATCTTTGCAAGTAAATCATTACCTAGCCAATATGCCTCAATAACGCGTGGATCAAAGGCATCACACAAATTCTTCCCGCTGATAAGGCGAAGCATCGTGTACACTGAATATTTCTTGATGATTGCCTTAGCGCCTTCATCATCTTTCTTGTTTATGACATACGTGTAAAGTGCCTCTGCATCCGACCCTAAATCAGGAGAAAATGCGAACCGTGAACACATGACAACGCCTTGCATGTCGCGTTCAAGAGAAGAACTCCTTAATTAAGATTTGGTTAATGTAACCTGTGTAATCTCACCTGCATTTACGCCTATAGAACCGATTTTCTGCAGGACACGCTCTGTGACGATATGGACACCTTCTTCCTTACCAGAAAGACTATCTGTTATCGGATGCCCTCGTGACTGTTCTCCAGCAACAGACTTACTTTCAGTAGGTGGAGCTGCATGCGGTGCTGTGATAGGCGCTGCGATAAGTGGCATATTCTGCTGCTTAGCAGGAGGTACAACTTCAACAGCTTGTGAAATTGCTTCCTGCGCACTTGGCGGCGAGAGAGCTTGTGCCTCAAAAAGCTTGTATGCAGCAAAGCCTACAAAAATGAGCGACAGTACAATTAACACAGCTAATATCCAAAGAGGAAATCTCATTAGTTCACCCAAAAATATTATTTATACCGACTCTTACTTTCATTGCGAAGCATCCCGTATCATCTGTCGTGATTGCATAGACATCTGGTTCACTCCCTTGTTCAGTACCATCATTATTTGCATCATAGTACATCTTTGTAGTGGCATACGCGCCTGCGTTGCACCTGGTACTTGTTCCATCTGCATCAACATTAGATAGTCTGCCTGAAAAGGTTACATTAGTTGGAGAGACTTTCAGAAGACTGAGATTACTTATTGACGATTTTGTGAAATAGAGGGTATAATTATTTCCAATAGAAGTCCCAATGATCGTACCATCATCAGCTAGTGTGAAATCAAGCGTGCCTTTCACTGCTCCAAATAATGGATCTGCGACAGTCTGGCTACCAGCAGAGGCAGTAGAACCACCAGAAACAACAACCCAGCCAGTCATTGACTGATGAGAATAATACAACACTATTACGAGAATCAATGACAATGACACCCACACAAAAGCCAGAAAATTCTGACTCTTCACCTTGCTTCTTACCTTTCTTTTTTTTCCCATTTTGATTACTTATGCTATTTGCCTATTGCTATTTACCTATATAAGTCTTTTTCCACGATTCTTCGCACTACCTGTTTCCGGAGGTAATATATAACTAATAGAATACAAAGAGCAGCAAACCACTGGGAGATATTGACTTTTTCTTTTTAAACAGGCGTTTACGGCAGATTATATTCTTCTCTTTCTTATTCTTTCCTGGCTTCTGCATTCTGGCTTCTTTTTCTCCACCAGATAAAAAAGGCAAAAATGACGAGAATCGCAATGATAATTTTTGTCCATAGGTAAGAAGCTTTCCTAATAACTGGTTCGAATTCCTGTGCAACTGCAAAAGGAATAAGTATAAACGTCATCAACCATTTTTTTCATGCAGACAACAAAGGTAGTGAGCTATGTATGCTTTACTGAATGCTATTATTTTAAAAATACGCATTCATTTTAGGCTAGACCATGATAGAAAAACCAGGAATAACAGTTAAGAAAGCTGAGAATTTCTCTGAGTGGTATTCGCAAGTTTGTCTCGAGCAAGGCGCTCATCTTGCAGATATCAGGTATGGCGTACAAGGGTTTATTGTCATAAGACCCTACGGGTTTCACATTCTTCGCAAAATCTACGAGCTTTTTGAAGAGGCAGTTGAGGCAGATTGTCATGAGCCGATGTTGTTTCCCTCAGTAATCCCCGAGGAGAACTTGCAGAAGGAGAAAGAGCATGCTGGTTTTGTCCCAGAAGTATTCTGGATAACAGAAGCAGGCAGCACAAAATTAGAGAGACGGATTGCTTTGCGCCCAACAGGGGAGACAGCAATCTATCCTCTGTATTCGCTTTGGTTGCGAAGCTACAAAGACCTTCCATTGAAACACTATCAATCGCGTATTACTGTTTTCCGTAATGAGATGACAACTCGTCCATTCCTTCGAGGTCGGGAATTTAGTTTCTTCGAGACGCATGATGCATTCCAGACTCATGACGAAGCAATCATACAGATAAAAACAGACCTTACAATCATGAAAGATGTCATAGAGAACAAGCTCATGATTCCCTTTTATTTCTTCAAGCGTCCCCAATGGGACAGATTTAAAGGTGCAGATGACACATACGTCTCTGACACACTGCTACCAGATGGGAAACGCCTGCAGATAAGCAGCACACATGATTTGGGAACGAGATTCGCGCACGCATACGATATCAAATTTAAAGATACTGATAGCGAAGAGAAGTATGTTTACCAAACATGCTTTGGACCGGGCATTGTCAGAATTATTGCAGCGTTAATAAGTATTCACGGAGATGATACGGGCTTGGTGCTCCCTTCTATCGTGGCGCCCATTACAGTGGTCATTGTCCCAATACTCTTCACAGACAAGCCTGAGAAGAACAAGCTCGTCACTGATTTCTGCAAGAAGCTGGAGAAGAAAATAAAAGAATTTGGATATACTGTACGATTCGATGACACTGAGCAATCTCCTGGTTTCAAGTTCAATCAGGGAGAGTTGGTAGGTATTCCTCTCCGTCTAGAAGTTGGCCCAAAAGAGGTTGACTCGAACACAGTGACGCTTGTTAGAAGGACAGCCCGCCTTAAGACAAAAGTTGAACTGACTAAACTTGCAGATGAGTTGCGCAACCAGCTCACACTTCTTGATGGGGAAATAAAGGCAAAGGCAACTGCTTATTTCAAGGACAACACAAAGAATGCTGCTGTAATGGAAGACCTCGTGAGTGTGATTGAGAACCATCGCGGGTTTGTAAAAGTACCATTCTGCTCAGTAACCATAGAAGGAGAAAAATGCGCAGACGAGATAAAGAAATTGACGACAGCCATTGTCTGCGGTACCAGCTATGGCAACGATGAAAAAGTGCCCAGAGGTACAAAATGCATTGCTTGCGGTAAAGGAGCAAAGCACATCGTTTACGTAGCGAAAACCTATTAAACTACTTCTCGTTTGAAATGATATGAAAGCGCTTCTTGACTTTGTCATCTTGTGCCGTGGCATGACAACGAAAGACAGAATAAAGCTGCTTCTCTTTGCGCTTGGATTAAGACCAGCAACTTCTGTCTATTTGTGCATTACACCTGATAATCTTAAAGAGTCGTTCCTTTTTGAGCATACTCTCCGTATGTACAAAATTATCTACCTGCGTGGAAGAGAAAAGTCTTTTGAAGAAGTGAAAAAGATTCAGCACAATAAAATTGTCTGGGATGTGACAGGATTATGGATAGACTATGATTTATTTCATACAGTAAAACAGAAAGAGCAATTCATTCAGTATCGGAAATTATGGCAGCTTGATAAGGAAAGAAATAAAAGAAACACCATTGCAGGAAAACTTTATGATTATCCTTTATGCTGCATCACCCAATATAACAAAGAGACACCTCGGTACATCTGCAAAAATGTGGATTCCTACGCTTTCTATAACAGAATGCACGTGATAGATAAAAAATTCTCTCTCTTGTCATATGCACCATGCTCGCTATTATGTAAAAATGCACTAAGTCAACAGAATCACTTTGCAACTGCCATCAGGAATGCATCACTTTCTTTCTGGAATCATTTGCACGAGGTAGATGTCTATGAAACAGATGTTATTGTCGAAAGTGAAAATGACATCATCGTAGATGGCAAAAGCATCTGGAAAACTAAGAATGGCCATGATTATATTGTCTTGGCAGTAACGCCCTTTCACGGCAAACACTGGTTTTATACTGTTCTTTCAAAAAAACCATATCCCGTTGGTACTGTCCTTTCTGCAACAATAAAACAGTATGCAACCTATGGTGAAGTTCTACTCGGACGAGAAAAAGGGTACATCAAGGACCTTCACCATGAGAGAAATTTGCCTCTGTTAAGAAGGGAATACTAAAGCTTAAATAAATCTTCTTGCATAATTATCCTCAAAAAGAGGTGTACTATGAAACTTGACAATAATAGGGTTGGATTAACATTAGGCCTTTTTGCTGCTAGCCTCCACGCGTTGTGGAGTATATTGATTGCATTGATACCAGGACTTCTGCAAAACTTTATTGATTGGGTCTTGGATTTACACAGAATAAAACCATCGTATACATTGTTGCCATTTGATGGACTAAGCACAATTTTATTGGTGACAGTAACATTCCTTCTCGGCTATGCTCTGGGATGGTTGATTAGTGCTTTTTGGAATTGGACGGGAAAAAAATAGAAAACCTGCCCTGTTTCTTTCTTTACACAGGAGAAGGTAAATAGCCCTCTCCAGTTTAAACTGTCGATTTGAATGTAACTGATTTCATGTGTATGGGGAATTCATACGCATATATATACACTATTGCCCACTCTCCCTCGATAAATGAATAGTCATTTTATCCCTTACTTACCTTACAACAGAGCCAGGAAAGGGATAACTTGTTATATAACTTAGGTACTTAGAGGGGGATGAATAAATTCTTCTCCCGTATGGGACTTGCTGTTTCATTGGGGTTTGGTTTCTATGCAATGGGACAACGATCTGCTCTCGAAGGTGAAATACACAAGCAGCCTGCGTATCACTATGCATCTTTACTTTACGATGCGCAAGAAAAATTACGCTTTGCAGAAGAAGAACTGAGGTATATCCCTGAATCGCAGAGCTCTCATGGAGCTTATTTTCCACCAACATATCCAAAACCTGCTGAGGCAAAGCGTTCTTTGAAGGAAGCAAATATTCTCAAACAAGATACACGTTTGGAGGAAATAATACACTACTTACCCGATAGTACTCTTGTCAAGGAATATCATAACAAACCAGTTGACGAATCTGCATTTTTAGAGGAACGTGAAGCCATACGTAAAGTCAGAGAATGTTTTCAGAAAAAAAAATATGAAACGGAAAAAGAACTAGCTTCGTTATATGAGAAAGAAAGATTATGGACAAAGCTACTCGTTTTTTCTCTCTGTTTGGGGAGTATCTCCCTTATATCAGTTTGTTACAGTAACAAAAAGGATGGTAAAGATTAGTGGCAAAGGCTCAAAGTAGTCTCCTTAAACATAATCCATAAGCATACTCTTTCATGAGCTTTTCATGGAATATCTTTTTATAGCCTATCCTATTTTCACAGCAGATGCATAAAACACTCACTTCATTCCTGTTTTTTTGCAGCCTTTCTCTACAATGTAGAGGGGAAATAGTTTTGAATTTCCCTTCTACTGTTCCTCAAGCAGAACAGCAAAAAATAGAAGATGCCATACATCAGGCAGCATTGAAATTCACTGAAAAGAAATATGCTGACCGCGGTGCATATAATTTTGTAACAACCTCAACTAGATTTGTCGTGAGGTTTGTGAATTTACGCGGACTTGGAGGGACATATTCAGCTGCATGCGAAAACTATGAAAACAAGAATTTGGTAACACTTGATGCAAAGCTCCTAAGAAATCTCCCTGCACTGAAAATCTTTGCACTGCACGAATTCTCACATGCGTATGATGATATGTTTCCCAAAATAAGCCGCTGTGGACGGAATTGTGATACAGAATATAATGCACAGAAAAAAGAAGAATGGTTTTTTCAGGAAATGAAAGACCCTCTCCCTTCACACCTTTATCAGCTCTATATACAGCGACACACAAAGCAAAATGATGCAGAGATTCGTCGGAAGGTTCTGCTTGAACTGATAGGAGAATAGCAAAGATAGAAGTATAGCAAACCACAAACACATCAGTTATCTGGATGAGTGGAATTCCTGGTAACCCTGTCGTATCCCGAAACTATTTCACTTCGACGGCTTTATTGTATTATTTCCATTGCAGCGTTTCTGCTGCCCAAAGAAGATAAGACTATCTAATTAAAGAATATAGCCCCGGGCGGATTCGAACCGCCGTCACCGGATGTCTTCATTACTTCCAAAGTCCGGGATGATTGACCGCTACACTACGGGGCTGTCGTTGGACACAAAATAGAAAGTGATTATAAATCTTGCTACTTCATTGGACCCATCCAAAAAAGCGCTCAGCAGCCTAAGGTCGAGCCTTAGCAGTAACCCATTTTGTGCTGATAATGGGATGATATCTGGGAAACGCAAAGAAGTCATAGGCTTCTTGCACAAGGAGAACAACGGTTCTCCTTTGTGTTAGCTATCACCTATAAATGCAAAGACGAGAAGTTGCTGAGCCGAGGGAGAGCGAGAATTTTTGGATGGGGCCTACTTCATTTTTACAAACTTATACATACAAACAAAACCAAAGATGAGTAAAATTGTCCCTAAGAGAATAAGATCATTCTGCCGAATGCGCTTCCCAAGAATAATAATGTCCATAATCAGCGTTGGATGAATACTTTTTATGACCGTTCGTGGAACAAACTCATAAAATGAGCCGATAAAGGATACAAGTAAACCAATAAACAACCATGTCTTACGTTTCACGACGTATCCACCCCAAAACAGACCACAAAAACATGCTGATGATGAAAATATAAACACCATGTCCAACATTTCTTAGCCACATCATAGCAACACTGCTTAGCACACTCCCTACCCAAAATTTATTGAGCATTATCCCTATAAAGAAAGCAATGAACAACAAGAGAAACGGTGGCCATATAAGTCCGAAGGTAAGCATCTGTGCAGCTTCATCTTCTGGAATACCTTGCACACGCCACATGACCATCAAAAACAATAAATCAAAAGCCATTGTCGAAAGCAATAGAGTCCCTAGAGAGTTCCACATACCTTGCTTCTTTTGGATGAGATACCACAACATGAAGTAGGCAATGAACATAAAGCCCACATGCAGAAAGAAAAACCAGAATTGTTCATCAAGCGTGAACACAGCGCGGTCAATGGTTGGATTGGCAAATAGATAATATAAGTAAAACATAAAAGGGCCCAGGATACTTACAACAATGCCTTGCTCTTTTTTTTTTCCTACAAGTTCAGTAATCAAGTAAACTGAAAGAAAGATAATGGTAATCTTGACAGCAACATAGTTTAGGTGAACAGCCCAGCTCGTTGCGAGATGGTATATCATATCAATTGCATTCATAACTGCAGTAACAAAAAGAGCAAAGAGAAAATTTTTTAGCTTACTCAACAGTAACACTTCCTTTCATGGCTGGATGAAGACCACAAATGTACTTGTATATGCCCGGTTTGGTAAATGTGTAGCTGTAGGTATTTCCTTTTTGCAGGTCATCAGAACGTAAGGTTCCATCAGTACTCTCAACAGTATGCACGACATCATCCTCATTCTTCCAGACAATTGTAGTTCCTGTCTTTATTTTTGTTTCAGCTGGCACAAATGCGAAACCAAGGATGACGACAGACACTGTTTCACCCTGTGTTGGTGATGGACGTTGTCGCTCTTGTTGTGTTTCTGGTGGTTGTTGTGGTGGGCATCCCCAGAGGAGTAACAAAAGCATCAAGAGCAACAGCATAGAAATAGGTTGTATTCTCATTTTTTTTTAGAGGAACAAACAAATTTAAATATTTTTTGGTGCTGGAAGAAGTGCATACCTATGAATGTCTGTCTTATCGGCGCAGGTCTCATCGGCTCTGAGCTTGAGAGAAAAGCAAAAGAAAGAGGATGGACTATACATTGTGTGGTACGCAGTGACGGTGTCTACAGATATGGGACGAAAATAGATTCCATTGACAATTATCATTTATACGTTCCGAGTAGTGATGTAGGATTTCTTGCAATCCCCACAAAAGATGATGGTGTTGTGGCATATAATTATCTACGTATGTTTTTGATGAGAGATAAACCTATTATAACCTGTGAGAAGGGAGCACTTTCCAATTATTTTCGTGAGGTAGAGCACCACCTGCAGACAATCGGCTATAGTGCAACGGTAGGAGGAGGTTCACGGTTATTGCGTTACGCAGAAGAGATTGTTACCTCTGCAACAACAGAAATCCATGCAGTCATCAACGGCACATTGAATTATGTTTTGTCAGAACTGAGTAAAAAAAGGACACTTAATGATATTCTTTCAGAAGCGCACCAAAAGGGTTACACAGAACCAGGCGCAACAGAACCACTGGATGTATTAAATGCAGAAGCAACAGGAGATATTCCCCGAAAGGCAGTAATCTTGTTCAACGTATGCAGATTAACCAAGGATACGTTGCAGCTAAGGCATATACCTGTATCTCCGCTTGGTGAAAAAGAATACAATGCACTAGTAGCTGACGCTCCAAACAGACGATATATTGTTTCTATAACTAAGGGACCAAGAGATGAAGATGTCATTGGCGGTTTCTGTTACCGAGTGGATGATTGGGTGCTCTCTGCAGGGTTTAAGGATATATCTTCTCATTCTATCTACAAAAAACTTTTGCTCTCAAACGTCGATAATGGCATTGTCATAAAGAATAATACCGGTGTCTATACCTTATCCGGTCCCGGAGCTGGGCCAGGACCAACAACTGATGCAATGATAGCAGACGCAGTGAGGCTGTGTAAATAAGACTGTGTAAAATTTCATAACCTATTTATATCCACTTACCATTGATATGTCTAATATGTCTATGTCCCACATTATGTGGATTGACTGTTTTGCATGCAAGAACAGGTATCCAGCAGATTCAGTTATATTCGAATGTCCCGAGTGCAAAGGACCTCTCGACATCATCTACAACTACGATGAGATAAAGAAACACATTCTCCGTGATGAATTCAAGCTTGCCCATATTTCACATTGGAAATACTGGCCATTCTATCCCATTCACGACCTTTCGAAGATAGTCACGCTGTACGAGGGTGGCACGCCATTGATTCCGTCTCGTGACAAGAAAAGCTATTATTTCAAAAATGAAGGATTGAATCCAACGGGGTCTTTCAAAGATAGGGGAACAACGATTGAAATATCACACGTCACAGAAATTGGAGTAAAAAATATTGCATGTGCGACCACGGGGAATATGGGTGCCTCCATAGCAGCATATGCAGCGCGTGCACAAGGAGTCAGTGCAACATTCTATATCCCCACTTTTGCATCAAAAATCAAGTATGTACAGATTGCATCCTATGGTGGAAAGATAATCCCTGTCAAAGGAACATATGAGGATGCGTTAAACCTGACTAGGGAATTACGACGCCAAAAAGGAATTTATCTTACTGGAGATTATCCTTACAGAGGAGAAGGAGAAAAATCTGTCGGATTTGAGATTATTGATCAATTGGGGTGGCGTGCTCCTGATTATATTGTAGTCCCTGTTGGCAATGGGACATTATTTTACGGCGTCTACAAAGCACTAAAAGAATTACACATCATTGGCTTGCTCGATAGAATCCCCCACATCGTTGCTGTTCAGGCAAAGGGATGCTCACCTGTAGTCAAAGCATTCGCAAACAAGAAGAGGACATTCATTCCCGCAAGAAAACCAAAGACCATAGCCTCTGCCATCAATTGCGGCAACCCCGTTGATGGGATAAAGGCGCTGCATGCACTCTATGCAACTCATGGCATGGCAGTTACTGTTACAGACAAAGAGATTCGTGCTGCACAAAAAGGATTAGGTAAAGAGGGTATTTACGCAGAGCCAGGCGGTGCAACTGCATATGCCGGTGCATTGAAGCTGAAATTGCCAGGCACGGTTGTTGTTCTTGTGACAGGGCATGGATTAAAGGATCCGTTTGTGTGATTATAGCGGGGTGCATTAATCATTAAACATTTGTGCGCTCCATGAGAATAGCAAATCGCAGTATCACATATTCATAGTCATGTAATTTGCTATTACTTGTGATACTTCATCCCTTTTAGTATGGTGAATGCTCTATACAATTGCTCTAAGAAAACAACTCTGCACAGTTCATGAGGCAATGTCATTCTGGATAAAGAAAAGACAAGATTTGCTTTTGTGAGAACTTCCTGTGACAAACTGTGTTCGCTGCCGATGGCAAAGGTTACTTTCTTTTCCTGGCTGCGCTGTAAAAATCGGGAAAACTCAAATGAGGACATCTCAACTCCCTCTGGGCTTAGCGCAATCAGAAATGATCCTTCGCATCTATTCAGAATAGTTTCTCCCTCACTCTCAACTCCCTTATCCTTCACCACGACCATTTCAACACGTGCATACTTTGATAGTCGTTTCAGATATTCTTGGCATGCTTCTTCGTATGCTTTGTTCTTAATTTTGCCTACAGCGACGATTCTTATCATACAATTTCCTCCATGCGTTCAATCGGTGCCATTGAAAAATTCCTCATCAGATACTTCAGCAACCATCTGTTCGCGTAAGCTATGTAAGGAAATGGGAAAACTTCTCATTACAATTTTCATGGCGCCGTTCAATCCAAAAGTATAAAAGAAACTGAGACTTTAAAATAGATAGTAAAACGAGGCCAAACCACGCTTTTTATCATTGTAGGGTTACTTTCGCTAATTATTATTGTAATGGTTGTAAAGATATTACATCCTCCTCGTTTAGAAAAGGTCCCTGTTTCAGAAGTAAAAACCTCTCTGCAAGCAACATTCGATGCATGCGCCAAAGAGAGTCTAAAAAAGTCATTAGTAGATTTGAGAGATATTATCAGCTCAAAGTGTAATCAACAAACATACCTTCTCTCACACTGTCCTTTCCAGCGTGAGGAGAAACAACAAGCAGTTTTTTAATCTCATTATTGTTTCTTCTTGGAATGCAACTACCAGAAGTGAAAACCAAAATCCCTGAGAAATTGTACTCTGTGCTGGAAAAACAAGGCATCACCACATTGCGCCCGTGCCAGGAGAAAGCTATCACCGCAGGCGTATTGGAAGGAAAGAATCTCCTTGTCTGTTCCCCAACAGGTTCTGGAAAAACACAAGTGGCTGAGTATGCAGCGCTTACATCAATCCTCACAGGCAAAGGCAAGGCTATCTATATAGTTCCACTAAAAGCATTGGCTATGGAAAAATACAAGGAATTTACCAGCCGGTATAGCCATCTCTGTAAAATAGCCATGTCTTCTGGGGATCTGGACAGCGCAGATAACTATCTGGCAGGCTATGACTTAATTATTATGACAGCTGAGAAATGCGATTCATTGCTCCGCCATCATGCACCATGGATACAGGGTGTTGTGACGATGATAGTTGATGAGATTCACTTACTTCATGACCCACAAAGAGGTCCTGTCCTGGAAATCCTCATCACGTTGCTTCGTGAGACTCGTCCTTCATTGCAGATTATTGGCCTTTCTGCAACTATAGGCAACCCAGAAGAGCTGGCTAACTGGCTTAGTGCAGAACTTGTGCAGGATTCGTGGAGACCTATACCCCTAAAGAAAGGAATTTACTTTGATGGAAAAGTTGAATTCTATTAAGCTATGGGAGAGAAGACTGGAGATGTGAGAGCTGCTAAAGCAAGAAGCAGCAATGCATATAAACCACTAAAAATAAGGAGGGGAATAATCCATATCAATGTAGCTTTCCACTTTTGCACACTCTCAAGAACACTGATTGCATATGTATAGAATACCATTGCATAAACTAAGAAAACAATGTCTATAACAGTGAAAGGCATACTTTTCAGTAGTTGGATAGTGAGTAATTTAGCATAGGGGACATAACTGAGATACGCGAGAGCGCTTTGGATAACGCTAACAAATGTAACATATCCAAATACCCTGAATAGACCAAGCACCTTACCTGTTCCTTTGAAGAGCAACGCAACCCCATGAAGAATGCTGCTTATGATGAATGCAAACAATACGCTGCCTATAATTGCAACTATTACAGCTGTCAGAATCGGAATGTTCTCACTTTTTATGACGGACTGCGGAGAGAAAATAGTAAGGAAAAACACGAACATGCTTGATGCAGTTAAGAACCAAAGAGCATACTGCGTTGTCTCACTTCTTTTGGCAACGTCCGTTATTGCCTTCTGAGAAAAGAACATAACAGACCACGCAGTCCGTAGCTCATCGATCAGTGTCATACCCTCATCTTAAGTAAAAGTGCTATTTAAGCCTTTAGCCCCAGATTTTCCAAAATGATTTCCTTCGAGAAAAGCTTTAAATCATCATATTTTTGTCCCATGCCTAAGAAGACGATTGGTTTTCCTGTCACATATGCAATGGACAACGCAGCACCACCTTTCTCATCAACATCAGCTTTAGCCAGCACGATTCCCGTAATTCCCACTGCATCATTGAATTGCCTTGCCTGCTCAATGCAATCATTGCCCGTTATGCTCTCACCGATGAAAAGTGTCATATCCGGTTTGGCTACTCTAATGATTTTCTTCATTTCATCCATGAGATTAACATTGCTTTGCATCCTTCCAGCAGTGTCTATCAAGACAACGTCTATGTCATGTGCTTTTGCATAGGAAATTGCATCATATGCAACTGCAGCAGCATCAGAGCCATAATCCTGTTTAATGAGTTTTACCTTAATACGTGCAGCATGTTCTTCCAGTTGCTGTATTGCTGCTGCCCTGAATGTATCTCCTGCAGCCATGACGCATGAGATTTTGTTCTTCTTTAGATAATGTGCTACCTTTGCTATGGTCGTTGTTTTTCCAGATCCGTTTATGCCGACAAAGCAAATTACATAAGGCCGTTTTGACTGCACAGTTTTCAGAAAATCTACTTGCGCAAAGGACATTGCTTCATCCACTGCCTCCATTAGTGCCGTTTCAACAAGTTTCTCCACTTGTCCGCGACGCAGTGGCTTGTCTACCAATATTTTCTGCAGCTTCAGCTTGATGATCTCAATGACCTCAAATGCAACATTATTTTCCAACAGTGATACTTCCAGCTCCCAAAAGAGCTCTTCAAATTCCTCTTTTGAAATCTTTGTTGTTGTAATCTTTTGTGTGAGTTTGCCGAGAAATCCAGTGGCTTCCTCTTCAGCATATTTTTTCTGCGGCTTCTCTTCTCTCTGCACAATAGATTGAATGATTTCGACAGGAACTGGATTTCTTTCCTCTTTCTGCTTTCTTTCATCTTTCTGAACAGCAGATATTGGTTTTGGAAGTGATTGCGGCAATTGTATTGGCGCTTTTTCTGGTGAAGATTCTGTTGGAAGAGGTTGTATTGGTTGTATCCTATTCTGTACTGGTGCTATTGTTTCAGCGCCTTTCTCAGAAGCAACCACGTTTTTTTTTGGCTGTTCTGTATCCTCTCTTTCAATAATACTCTCTTTCTCAACAGTACCCTCTTTCTCAAACTTCTTCGCAATGACAGAAACAGCGTCCTTTATTTTTTGTTTTAAGAAACTGAACATTGTGCTAACTCTTCTTCCAATCTCTTTGCTTGTGAATACATCTCCTTGAAATCGCTTGCCAGCTGTGACAAGACACCTTCGACTTCCTTATACTGTTCAGTAAGAAGTTGGCGTGCACCTTCTCTTGTTTTCTGTACAGCAGTCTTTGCCCCTATATTTACAGTCACCATGTCTCTCTCAGTCAACGTTCCTTTCACAAATACACCGTTGGTTATCGGGAAAAGAATAGCTGCACCTACTTCTATCTGGCCCAGTTCTTCGAGTGCTTGTACGCTCTCGATAAGATTTTCTTGCTGAGACTGGAGGTTTTTAATCTGCTTTTGCGTCTGCTTCAGTTGCTGGTCAAGCATCTGCAGCAGCGCATACTTTTGTTCCTGTTCTTCTTTGTTCATTTTAGTTTCTTCATCAGACTGAGGAGAATCTCATGATAGTTTTCTTGCGCACAGATCATTGAAAGTTCTGGTTTTGGGACATTCTCATTATTTCTCATTATCTAATAGGCAATCCAGTTCCCGCTGCACAAGGAACCGTATGATGACTACCTGTTTCTCTGTGAAATCGATTTTCATCCAGAGAAAAGCTGCAGAGGTATTTATAAATCTTCGTGATGAATTGGCTCTGTAGAAAGTCTCGCTCTCGCTCGCCATTGCACCTCAGCTCGCATGTGCTGTTAGTCTGCAGAGTGACACAAAGGAGAACCGCTGTTCTCCTTGTGCAAGAAGCCTATGGCTTCTTTGCATTTCCAGGATGGAGCACAAAGAAACCTCGCAGATTTCTTGTGCAAGTTGCTTCGCAACTTTGCATCCCCTTTGTCACTTTTCCTGACTCTTGAAGGTGCTCGCCCTTAAGAGTGGCAATGGTACACTTTCTACAGAGCCTGATGAATTTGAGCTTGGAGTAGTAATACAGATTTTATTTATTGGCAACAATCTCAACAACATCACAGTGCTGTAACACATGCTCTTTGCCTACTGTACGTTTAGTTTTTACGTCTATAGCACGTATGAACTTCTTGCCTAAGTCTGTGTGGATGCGGTATGCAAAATCAAGCGCAGTGCTTCCCTTCGGCAGAAGAAAACAATCCGGAAGCACTCGTCCATCAGAATCAGCTAACTTGTTTATGCCTCCCGGAAATATCGCAATATAACCGAGAAAGTCAAAAACAGCTTTGTCAAGTACATCTTGTACACCCGTCATGCCGAATGGATTTAAAATAGTGTCCTTAATAAAAGTCAGCGCCTTTTTTTGCTTCTCCGACAATTTTTCAGAGTGTAAAATAGTGAACTCTCCACTTCCTGACACGTAGGAAATAATACCGCTTCGCGCAGCTTCTCGCAATGCTACCTCTGCTTCTGCTGAGCACGGGATAAACAGATAATTGGGAAACAACTTCTTGAGCAGGTCATAATTCTTCTCAGATCCCGGCACATCTATCTTGTTGCACGCGATGAGTGTCGGCTTTGAAGATGCGCGCAGCATCGTAGCAAGATCAAACAATTGTTTTTCCGTCCACTCATGTGGCTTTTCGGGATTGAGATATAGTTTCTGGATAGCTGCTTTCACCAATTCCTCAGACACGCCAAGTCCAGACAGCTGCACTGCTAATGCTTTGTGCACTTCTTTTTTTTCCTGCACAATCTGTCGTGAAAAACGTTCCCACCCTTTCTTGAGCAGCCCGACAAACCACATATTCAGTTCTGTTTCAAGAAAGCGCACGTCATTCTCGGGATTATAACTCAATGGCTGCACAGGTTCACCTTTTTCATTTCCAGAGCCGGAAACATCAACAACATGAATCAACACATCCGCCTGACGCAAATCATCGAGAAACTGGTTTCCCATGCCATGTCCCAGATGCGCCCCGGGCACTAAGCCAGCAACATCCATCATATCTATTGGCACAAATCTGGTATGATTCACACAGTAACCGAATCGCGGATTGCACTGCACCTTGAAAAATTTGTCTGCGCATGGGACACGTACATAGCCAACCGCGTGATTTGGTTTGATTGTAGTAAATGGATAATTCGCTATCTCGACTTCTGCGAGAGTTGCTGCTTTGAAGAATGTGCTTTTTCCACAGCTGGGTTTTCCTACAAGACCTACGAGCATACACCTCTAGAAAGCATGCCCTATAAAAATCTTTATCAAAGAATAAGAGAAAATTAATTAAATAGTTCCTATCCACCTTGCTTCATGCTCAAACTTGATTTTCATATGCACAGTAATGAAGATCCACTGGATTGGCCGATCATTACGCACAATTCCTTCCAGCTTGTTGACGAAGCAGCGAGACTTGGATACGAAGTTATCTCCCTAACGCTTCACGAAACACTGCACTACCCGAAAGCATTGCAGAATTATGCGCAAAAAAAGAATATTCTTCTCATTCCCGGGATGGAAGCTACTATTGAGGGAAAACACGTCTTAGTAATCAATCCCCCATTGGGCACTAAAATCCCCTACACATTTGATGAACTGGAGAAAATCAGACACGAGGGGGCACTGACTATTGCAGCTCATCCTTTTTATCCTCTGGAAACATGTTTAGGCCCAAAATTACGTGAACACATCAATGTATTCGATGCGATAGAACACTGCCACTTCTACAATAGGTTCATCAATCGTAACAAGAAAGCAATAGAAATCGCTGAAGAATACAATAAGCCGCTTGTTGCAAATTCAGATATGCATCACTTTTACCAATACAATACTAACTACACACTTGTTGATGCTGAAAAAGAAACAGATGACATCCTGGAGGCAATACGAAAGAATAAGCTTCGTCTTGTGACAAGACCACTAAACGTCTACGAATTTTCAATGATCACTACATTCATTGCAAGCGGTTGGCTCAATCCTAGAAATAGCATGAACCGGAGAGCGTGGCGGAAAACACATCCTATACACCCTATTCCATCCCCTCATTAGGTGGCATTGAAGATTTACCACCTTCTCTCGGCGCACCCGCGATTACATCGTCTATTCTGAGAATCATAATCGCGACTTCTGATGCAGACTGTATTGCTTGGAGCTTGATTTTCAATGGCTCGATAACGCCATCTCTCCATGAGTCAACCACTTTGCCTGTAAAGACATCAACACCAGACCACTTCTTATCTTTATCATGAGCTGCTTTAAGTTCAGTCAGCAAATCTATAGGATCAAGACCTGCATTCTCAGCCAATGTTCTTGGTATTATTTCCATCGCGTTGGCGAATGCATTAACTGCCAGTTGTTCTCTCCCAGAAAGTTTTATTGCATAATCCCTCAATCTTTTGGAAAGTTCAATTTCTGTCGAGCCGCCGCCAGCTACTATCTTACCGTACTTCAATGCTGCTGCTAAGTCACCAATGGCATCCGTCATTGCCCGCTTGATTTCATCTATAACGTGTTCTGTTCCACCACGCACCAAGATAGTAACAGCTTTAGGATTTTTGCATCCTGTGACGTACGTTAACTCCTCATCTCCCATCTTTTTCTCTTCCACAATCCCGGAATAACCCAACTCTTTGCTTGACAGGTCATCTAAGCTGGATACAATGGTTGCCCCAGTAGCTCTTGCGAGTTTCTCCATATCTGATTTCTTAATACGTCTGCATGCTAATATACCCTTTTTAGCCAGCAGATGCTGTGCATAGTCATCTATCCCTTTCTGGCAGAAAACAACAAGAGCCCCTGATGCTGCAATCTTCTCCACCATATCACGCAGCATTCGTTCTTCACTATCAAGAAATGCCTGCATCTGACTAGGATCAGTTATTTGTATCTTCGCATCTGTTTCGGTATCCTTTATCTCAATAGCGCAGTCAACCAACGCTATTTTTGCATTATGGATTACCCTCGGCATTGCAGGATGGACACGCTCCTTATCAAGGATGATACCAGCTATCATCTCTGTGTCTTCTATACCACCACCCTCTTTCTTTTCTATCTTAATGTTATCCGTATCTATGTCTAATTTATTATCCACTTTGTCAATTATACGAGTTATTGCATCAACAGCAATTCCTGCCAGTTTATCTTTTGCTGCTTCCGCGCCCTTGCCAGTCATAGCAGTGACTGCTATCTTACGGAGTAATTCTTTGTCACCAAGTTTGATGTCTTCTGCCATTTCTTTCAGGAACTCTTGCGCTTTTTCTGCAGCAAGCCTGTAGCCTCGTGCAAGGACTGTGGGATGGACTTCTTTATCCAGCAAATCCTCTGCCTGTTTAAGGAGTTCTCCAGCGAGAACCACTGCGGTGGTTGTTCCATCTCCGACTTCTTTTTCCTGTGTTCTTGCAACTTCCACTATCATCTTAGCAGCAGGATGTTCTATTTGCATTTCCTCAAGAATGGTGACTCCATCATTTGTAACTATAATGTCTCCCATTGAATCCACTATCATCTTGTCCATTCCTTTTGGACCAAGTGTGGTGCGCACTGTTTCAGCAACCAGCTTTGCAGCCATGATGTTATTACGTTGCGCATTTTTACCTGTACTTCGTTGCGTTCCTTCAGCAAGGATAAAGACTGGTTGTATTTGTTGTGTCATAGTGAATACCTCTGTTCCGGTAACGAATTCAGGAGGGATATTTAAATATTGCTTCGGCCAGGTGCCATTGAAAAGGTCGAAGTAGTCATCATTCATGCGAGCATTTGTTTTGCCCAAAGCGAGCAAAAAGGAGATTCCAGGGGGAATTTTTGCCTTTAGAAGTACCGTAAGATGAGAGTCTGATGACCACCGGAGCATATGTGAAGGGACTTTTCAATGGCGCCATTCATCAGGCTCCATCCAAAAATTCCCACTCTCACCCGGCTCAGCAGCTTCTCGCCTTTGCATTTTTAGATGATAGCTGACACAAAGAGAACAACGGTTCTCCTTTGTGCCACTTTACAGACTAACAGTGCATATAATCTGAGTTGCAATGGCGAGCGAGAGCGAGACTTTCTACAGAGTCATTAATTTACTCTATCTTAATAGTTCGTTCTCTCAAATAGTTCTCTCTCTAAAAAAAAGAAGAGAGATTTTTATCTTCTCTCTTTCTTTCATTTTTTTCCCTGAGTTCAAGATTCTTCATCACGCTCTTTGCGATGTCTAAGACTGGCGCTGGAACCCCAGCCAACCGCGCCACTTGGATCCCATAACTTTTATCAGTACCACCCTGTACAAGTTGGCGTAGGAAGATTATCTCCTCTTTGTTCTCCTTGATGAGCATATGAAAATTGCGCACCCCTTTCAGTGAATCCTCCAGTGTATTGAGCAGATGGTAATGCGTTGCAAACAAGGTTTTTGCCTGCACTGTCTGGTGAATATAGCTGGCAACTGCTTGCGCCAGTGCAATGCCATCGAACGTGCTCGTCCCCCTGCCAAGCTCATCCAATAGTACCAGAGAATGCTGTGTCGCATTATGGAGTATGATAGCAGTCTCACTCATTTCAACCATGAAGGTGCTCTGTCCATGGAACAAATCATCGTATGCACCAATGCGGCTGAATATTCTGTCAACGACGCTTACTCTAGCCGATGTACATGGCACAAATGACCCTATCTGCGCAAGGAGCTGTATCAGTGCAACACTACGCATGAATGTGCTCTTGCCCGACATGTTTGGACCGGTTATAATTATCGTTCTTTCTTCAGGAGACATGGTAATGGAATTAGGAATATAATGCTGCTCAAGCCTCTCCACAACAGGGTGTCTCGCTTCTGTCAGTGCAAGCTGACCATCTGTGGTGATTACCGGTTTAGTGTACCGGTGCTCCCGTGCACAGGTTGCCAGTGTAAGGAGCACATCGAGTTGTGCTATGCCTGCTGCCAGCTCCTGAAGGAGAACTCCATCCCTCTGCAATTGTCCAAGCAATTCCATATAGAGTGTATATTCCAGTTCATTCATTCTCTCTTCTGCATTGAGGAGAAGTTCTTCCTTTTCTTTTAATTCTGGTGTGACGTAACGCTCTCCGCCAGCAATCGTCTGTTTTCTGATATAATCTGAAGGTGCCTTTTGCAGTTGTCCCTTGCTGAGGAGGATATAATAGCCAAACACATTGTTGTACCCTATTTTCAGGTTTTTTATCCCTGTCCTTTCACGTTCTTTTTGTTCCAATGCAACAATCCAGCTTTTCCCACTGTTTACCACTGCGTGCAGCTTATCGAGTTCTTCATTGTACCCTTCAGCAAAAATGTGCCCCTCCCTAACTGTAGCAGGTGGCTCTGTAACAAGTGCCTTGCCAAGCAACTGTGTGATGTGTGTGCATTGATGCAATGTAAGGAAACTGTGCAGTAATGGTGTTGTTGTTTCCGCCAGAGCGTGAGAAATCGCGGGCATGGCAGACAAAGATTCAGACAAAGAGAGAATATCACGAGGAAGCGCAGTCCCATATGTTATCCTGCACACAAGCCTTTCTATGTCATGCACGTGTCTCAGAACTTGGCCAAGTTCATGAAACACTGCATGCTTGTTGAGCAACTCTTCTACTGATGCAAGCCGTTCATTGATTTTCTCCGGTGAAAGCAGCGGATAGAGAATCCATCTTCTCAAAAGCCGTGCACCCATGGACGTTTGTGTCTTGTCAAGCACATCATGTACTGTTCCCTGGTGTTCTCCATTCCGAATGGTGGAGAAAAGCTCCAGATTACGGACTGTGCTCGCATCAAGGTACATGTATTCACCGCGTTGCACATGCGAGATCTTCCTGACGTGAGCAAGTGAACACTTTTGCGTATCCATCACATATTGGAGTAAGCCTCCGGCAGCCTGTATAAGCAATGGATCATTCAGTCCAATGCCCTCTGGTGAAGCGACTCTGAAATGTGAGCACAACAGTGAGTTTGTGTGCTCAAGGGAGAAAAACACATCAGACAATGCCTGCAGACAGAATCCATTTTTCTGCAGTTCTGCATTTACCCCATAAGATGCAGGAATCAAGCATTCTGCAGGATGGAGTTTAGCAAGCTCTGGCAATAGCTGAGTTTCTGTCGTGGAAAAAACAGTGAATTCTCCAGTTGAAATATCCATGCAGGCTATGCCACACTGCCCGTCATGTGGATAAAGTGATACGATATAGTTGTTCGTTTTGGCATCCAGTAGATTCGACTCAATGACAGTTCCCGGCGTGACGATCCGTACAACATCCCGCTTGACGATACCTTTCGCTTTCTTGGGATCCTCCAGCTGCTCGCAGATAGCCACCTTATATCCTTTTTTGATGAGTTTTGCGAGGTATTGGTCAAGCGCATGATAAGGAATGCCTGCCAGCGGTGCTCGTTTTTCATCTTTCCCCCGGCCAGTAAGTGTTATCTCCAACTCTTTTGCACAGACCTTTGCATCATCATAGAATGTCTCGTAGAAATCTCCCATCCTAAAGAGCACAATGCAGTCGGGATGCTTTCGCTTTACTGCTACATACTGATGCATTGCCGGCGTTAAATTACCCGGCGTTAAATTGTTAAAATTCACCATACCCCTCTCGCACGCGACGAAGGAGCTGGTGGTATAAATAGGTGTTGGAAACCTAACATTGACAATGCTCACACATTCTCTAGGTCATGAAAAAGATAATGGTGGTAAGAATGGTTGCAAAATAAAGGATGATAGTGGTTTTCCTTTCTGCAAACAGAATGCCAACACATCCAACAAAGACTCCAATCCATGAAATCATCTGTGTGTCAATCATTTTGCTATAAACCTCATCAAACATAAGAGAGTGACACCACCTGTGAGTACAAATCCAAAAAGAATCGAGATGACTTCTTCCTTGGTATATCTTATTAGTACGGTGTCTTATTAGTGCAGTGCCTACGAACACACGTTATGTGTAATTCCAAACCCTATTTCTCAGATGATTTATATAAGTAAAACAACATACAACTAAAGATGGCAAAAGAATATTTAGAAAAATTAAAGAACATAATTGGTCAAATAACCACTAAAAAATTTAATGATATTGGATTAGAAATAAAACATTTTTTTAGTGGAGCGGCTGTTTATGCAAATGGTACTATTTGTATTTCATTAACTCCTATTGGTTTTGCAATAAAATTACCAGAAAAATTAAGAAATGAGTTAATGAAAGAAAGAGGCGTAAAGCCGCTTCGTTATTTTTCTAAAGGTCATATTAAAAAAGAATATGTTGTTTTACCAAAAAGAATAGTTGATAACAAGAAGTTACTTAGAAAATTAATAAAGAAAAGTTTGGAATATGTAACTTCACACAAAGAATAGGGTTTGGAACTCTGCGGAAAATCAAAGATTTTCCTTGCCACTCTGCGCTCTCGTTTCGCTACGCTACACTCGGGACGCCTAACACGAGATAAAAGGTTCGGGGCTCGGCTCTCCCCCTCACCCAAATTTTGTTCCGTTTCACTCCGCAAAATTTCGTATATCCCTGACGTTCACTCCACCTTTTCATTCGTTCTCTTTCATAGTCGCTTATCCCTAGCTTTGGTGCATGAGATAATAGTGTTTGCAGCTCACGTATCTCCTTCATGTCCAATAACATGGAACAAAGATTTATTAATGTGTTTATCTTAATATAAACGATGAGAAAAAATGTTCTTCCCTACGCGCCAGCAGAACGTATACTTAAGCATGCGGGTGCAAAGCGTGTAAGTGAAGAATCAAAAGAGGCATTGATGGAAACACTGGAAGCAGAAGCGAGTGTTTTTATTACAAAAGCCCTGCAAGTAATGAAGAACTGCAACAGAAAGACCCTTCTCGGCGAGGACCTTACGATTGCACAATGATCATCACTATTGATACAACAAAGGATTCTGAAGCAGATATCGGGAAAGCCATCTTATTTTTATCCGGTCTCATTAATTCTTCACATTTGTCAATACAACAGCAACCGTTGCAGGAGACTGCTATTGCACAAGATACGGGAGATGTATTTGCACAGTTGTTTGATACACCACAACAAGCTGTTGAACAGCCTTCTCACCTCACGCAAACTACTCAAACAGCTCCGGAAAAAGGTGGAGAGCCATTCCCAAAAGTGATTGCATATGGTTGGTAAATCATAGTGTACTTAAAATTAAGAGGGTACAAACTATATTACCAAAAAAAAATAATGAATAGAATATCCTTCGTTATTACCCTCATTATGATATATCACTTCCCATTACTTCCACATATCGCTTTTTAGCGTATATTCTGTTGCTGCGAGTACTATTTTTGTATCTGTCTTGTCGTACACTTCCATTTTGACTGTCTTTGTTTCATTCAAGTTCCTGACAGAAAAACCATTACCATTGTAGAACGTGAACTTACTCTCCAGCAGAGGCGCTCCTGTTTTTAGGGGCAACGTGAATTGTGGTTGGTGTTCACAGCAGTTGGTGATTGTTCCTGCAGTGTACAAGTCATCTTTCCATTGGCTGTCATACACTAAGAAATGGACAAGAGGGACGAAGTCCTTTTTTTGGTTATCGATTGAGTAGGATACTGATGTTATTTTTCCGAAATCAAGCCCTTTCTTGTCTAATACAACTTTGGATATTGCTACTTCTATCCTGCCCGATAGCTTTTTCTCTTCAGTTTTTTTCTCTCCTTCCACAGGTGCCACATTTCCCTCTTTCTTCTCTTCCTTTTTCATCTCTGCTATTTTTTTTTCTTCTTTGGGGGTTTCTATAACTACTGGTTGTTGCTCTGCACCCTTTTCTTCTGCACTCTGTGGTTCAATGGGAAGACAATCTTCTGGCCATGAAATCCACTGAAAGATAATGATGGTAAGCAAAAATGCGATAAGCACAATCCATCCCAAGCGCTCAGCATGGTGTGGTTTCTTTATTTTGATGACCATATACTGCTTCTTTTCTTCATCTTCGTATGCCATTATAGTTTAGGGCTTTTTGTTATTTAAATAGTTTTCTCCAGTAAGATTTATATAGAAAGAAACGTTTTAAATCAGTCGGATAAAAGGGAAAAGAGGGACAAAAGGGGATTGAATGGCGGAGGGGATGATTACAACTGAAGTCGATGCGTTGCTTGCACTAGTTGAGCAACGGAAGCGTCTTTCTCTTGATGATACGGCTAAAGAGCTGCGATTGTCTCCCTCTACTGTTGAGAAGCTTGCTACTTTTCTTGAAGAAGAGGGGTTACTGGAAATAAAATACCAACTCACGACACCTTATCTTGTCTGGAAAGTACCTGAGAATAAAGCAGAGAAACGAGAGAAAACTGAGAAGCAGCAACTTCCAATGCCATATCATGTGCCCTCTTCTGCACTACCTCCTTTAAAAGAAGAAAGGAGAATGGAATCTCTTGACGAATCAAAAGAAGCTATTCGTGATGTCTATACGCTGATTAGCCAGGAAAAAGTCAAGGAAGCAAAGGAACTCTACCAGAGAATCCATGCGCAATACGAAAGCCTGCCAAGGACTTATATCGCGACAAGAAAAGAAATGGAGCAAGAACTCGTCAAGCTTAATACCGAACTCAGCACCATCGTAGACAGGAACGCAGCAGCCAAAGTACGGGATGCTAAGGCAAAGATAGAAGGTCTCCTCGAGCAGGGAAACAAACTGATGAAGACACGTGATTGGAAGATGACTGCAAAAGTATACAATGAGATTAAGAGCATCTACCGCAGCATGCCTGCTGGTTTTATAAAAGAAAAAACAGAGCTTTCTGAGCGTGTTTTGACATTTTATGAGCTGCTTTCTTCACTTCATCATGAGCAAACAAAGAAAGATATGGCAGATTGCACAGCAGACCTAAATATCCTCCTGGAGAAAATAAGACAAGCAATGGCATCCCAGCAGTTCTCTCAGGCAATATCACTCTATAATGAAGCCAAAGAAAAATATGCAGCGCTTCCTCATGGGTTTTTAGAACAGAAACTGGAGATACAGGAAAGGATGTTACTACTATTTCGTGATCTGACTATCGCAAAAAAAACATATACTGTCTCCGAATTACATGAGCGTGCAGAAGCCATTGCACGGTTCCTTGAACAGATTAATGACTGCATGGCAAAAGGGGACGTGGAGAAGGCACTTGTCCATTACAAACATGTCAAGGAGCTGTATGAGGGTCTTCCCGCAGGATTCCTTGCAGAGCAAAGCGATATCCACGCAGGCATAATCAGGACATATAAACGCCTCATCAAAGCGCGACGTGAACATTCAATAACTTCTGTAAAGTTCGGAAGCAGCAAGATAAATGATTTTGTTGCAAAAGCAAAGCACTATCTCACTACTAATGAGCACGACCTCGCTTTTCAGATGTACAGGGAGATAATAGATGAGTATAACATTCTGCCAGAGGGGTATGCTGATGAGAAAGCATTCATCCGGAATATCATCTACGACCTTTATTACCAAATGGTCAGCACAGCAGATATTGTCCAGATGGGTTACCTTGATGATTATACGAAGGAACGTTATTTTGGCTTGCTGAAGCTACTGGTGACAATGCACAAGGTTATTGATTCAGGTGAGTTCCCGCTTTTACCAGAACTGTACGTGAGCATCCATCGGATGTACAATGAACTGCCTCTCAAGGTAGTCCAGCACCATGGCAAACTCGTGCAAGAGGTTAATCGCGCATATTCCCTTATACGCATCCATGATGCTGTGCAACAGCTTGATACTCTCAAAAACGCGGGCAAGTATGATGAGCTGCGCCAAACACTTGGCTTTTTGGGCATTGAACTTGTCAGGGCAAGTAAGGAAAGCCCAGAGGACAAAGTGCTTCTTACGTATGCGAAAGACAGGTATATGCGGTACATGGAATTTGTTGAAGGCAAACGAGAAGAGATTCCACCAGCCACCATTCCAGGCACGTTGCTAAATTCAGTAAGAATGTCTGCAGCTAGTTCTCTCGTTCCTGAATCAGCTGCATCGAAGGCAGGTTTATCTGCTCAGACTCCACAGAGCGCCAGTCGGTTGCTTGCAAAAGAAGAAAGGTTGTATGAAAACATTACGAGAGAAAAACAGGGTTTACACAACAGGGAGCAAGACATACGCTTCCGTCTTGATCAACTTACTCAATGCAAACAATTGTATGAACAGGCGCAGCAGCACTATACACAGAGGAATTACAATGAAGCAATCATTGCCCTTGGTCAGCTTCTGGCAATAGACCAGAGTTATCCCAATGCCCGCACAATGATGAACACATTGGAAAAACTCAAGATGCAGGAATACAGAAAAGAACTGCTCGCGTCGCTTGTGAAAACAAAAAAAGAAAAAGCTATCGTGTGCCTTGCTGAGCATGACTACGGTGGCGCTGTCGCTTACATACAAAGCATTCTTGAACTTGACCCTACGAACGTCGAAGCGCAGTACATGCTGCAGACAGCAAGGGCTGAAACAGGTAGGTGAAGAAAATGCCTGAGGAAAAGCAACTGGATGCATATCAGCTCAATGTTGAAGGACTCCAGATACAAGTTAGGATTGCACAAGGAAAAGATGACTTTGTCCCTCTTTATGTTCTCTCGATAACCAATATATCCGAAGGTACTAAGCTCATCCTTGAGAAGATTCGCGAGAAGTTCATTTCTGAAGTGCAGATAGGCAAAGTAGAACTTGTTGGCTTGGAACATGTAGAAGAACTAAAAGAGAAGTTCGGCAAAGAAGTTGAACGTCTCATTAAAGAATATCTACCCTCCATCAGCACAGAAACCAGAACAGCATTAATCAATTATGTTATCCAGCAGAATATCGGGCTGGGATATATCGAGATCATTCTCAAAGACGATTCTTTAGAGGAGATTGTGGTTAATGGAGCTAGTGAACCTCTCTGGGTCTATCACAAGAAACATGGATGGTTGAAGACAAACATTTACATGGAATCTGAAGACCAGATTCGGCACTATTCAACCATGATTGGGAAAGATGTGGGCAAAGCCATTACCATCCTTACCCCGTTGCTTGATGCTCATCTTGTGACCGGCGACCGTGTCAATGCCACCATTACACCTATATCCAATTTTGGCAATACAATCACCATAAGAAAATTCTCCAGAAAACCATGGACAATTGTTGATTTGCTGAAGAACAAGACTCTAACCTATGAGGGAGCAGCTCTCATCTGGCTTGCTATGCAGAACGAGATGTCTATTCTAATAGCAGGAGGTACTGGCTCAGGGAAAACTTCTTTCCTTAATGTGTTATGCAATTTTCTCCCCCCGAATCAGCGTGTTATTTCAATAGAAGATACGCGTGAGCTCCAGCTTCCCCGCACCCTGCACTGGGTTCCGATGGAGACACGGATGGCTAATCCAGAAGGCAAAGGAGAGGTCTCTATGCTTGATCTTGTGGTTAACTCATTGCGTATGCGGCCAGACAGGATTCTTGTCGGTGAGATACGGCGGAAGCGTGAAGCTGAAGTGCTCTTCGAGGCAATGCATACCGGACACTCAGTCTATGCAACTGTCCATGCAAATAATGCACGGGAGACGGTTGTACGCCTCACAAATCCCCCCATAGAGATTCCAAAGCTCATGCTGCCAGCACTTGGTCTTATTGTAATTCAGCACAGAGACAGGCGCACAGGGAAACGCCGCACGCTGCAGATAGCGGAAGTAACAGAGGATGGAGAACCTAACGTACTCATGCAGTTGAATGTACGTACTGATACACTGGAGAAAATGAATGATTCCAAAACATTTGTGAATAATCTTATGCTCTATACCGGTATGACTATGGAGGACATAAAGAAAGACTTGGACGAAAAGAGTCTCATGCTGCAAGCAATGTTCCGGAAGGACGTGACAGATGTTAACCAAACCGGCTTGATACTTGCGCGCTATTATACGCAAGGTATTGCATTCAGATAACCTCGATAAATTTCAAGATAAACTCCATTCAGGTAAACATGATAGAGACGGCTGCCAAAACAGTAGGACGCCTTTTTCCGATGCTTGCTGATGAGCTACTTAGTGCACGGATGAAGGACACGCCAGAGGATTATGTAAAGAAGGTGCTGGTGAATGCATTCTTTATCGCCGCAGTGGTCACATTCCTCCTCTTTGTGGTGTTGTCCGGACTACGTGCAAGTGGTGCTCACGTGTCCTACTCATGGCTGCTCATTGTTTTCCCTGTATCATATACGTTTTCCTTTCTTTTTTTCATTCGGATACCCCGAGTCTACATGCACCGTGAAGAAATTGAGATAGACAAGAATGTTCTTTTTGCAGGCCGTTACCTCATGATAAAACTGGAATCAGGAGAACCTCTGTTTCTTTCTCTCATCGGCGCCTCAAAAGGATACGGTGCAACAAGCAAGGCTTTTGGTGATATTGTGCAGAATGTCAACGTCGGTTCCACCATTGAAAAAGCAATAGACCGTGCAGTAAAGTATAATCCTGCAAGAAACTTCAAGCGTATCCTATGGGAAGTATCGAATGCTATTCAAACAGGCTCAAATATCCGTAACTCGCTTAAAGCTATCCTGAATCAGATAGAGCAGGAGCATCTTATAGAAATAGAGAAATACGGCAAGAAACTTAATTCACTAACGCTCTTCTACATGGTGCTTGCAGTCATTGTTCCATCCCTTGGCATGACGATGTTCATCCTTATTGCCAGTTTCATCAAGATACAAGTGCCAATGAGTATTTTGTATTTCATCCTGTTCATGCTTGCATTTCTCCAGTTCATGTTCATTGCCATGTTCCGAGCTATTCGGCCGGGGTTGGATATATGACGCTACTAGATGATTTCGGTCTTGTCTTGGAAACGTTTGGAAAGGCCTTTATCCCTGAACAATTCAGACCAACCCTAAGAGGCCACTTCCAGAAAGCAGGAATTTACATTATCCCCTATAAACTCTTTGGCTTGCTTTTCTTAGCCTCAATCTCAATAACGTCTGCATTATACACACATTTCTGGTCTTTCTTTAAGAAATTACTGACACTGAAACTGATTACCTACACATTCACATTCTGGACGATTGTAGGCGGCATTGCCGCGGCAACAATGATTGGCGCAGTGTATATGTGGATAGATGTTCACATCTTCAGACGTACAAGATCAATGGAAAGTGTTTTACCTGATTTCCTAACTGTTGTAAGCGAGAATCTGCGGGCGGGAATGACAGTCGACAGGGCACTATGGAAAGCTGTCAAGCCAGAGTTTGGTATCCTTGCAACAGAGATACGTATTGCATCAAAGAAAGTAATGACTGGGCAGGATGTTGATGTGGTCTTGCGGGAGCTTACTGAAAAATATGATTCTCCAACAATGAAACGGGCTTTTGGTCTTATTATAGAAGCGATAAAGTCCGGAGGTGAACTTGCTGACACTGTCGATAGGATTGTAGATAACATCCGACAGAACAATATCCTCAAGGAAAAGATGATGGCAAACGCTGTGCAATTCACGATATTTATTACATTTATCGTCACTGTTGTTGCTCCTGGTTTGTTCGCATTGGCATATAATCTGCTTGTTATGATGCAGGCATTTGGCGCAAAACTAACAGTATCTGGTGCCGGGGGAGGAGGCGCTGCAAGCTCTTTCCTCAGCTTTGGGGGCGTTGCAGTGAAGTTAGAAGACTTCAGGTTCTTCTCTCAAATGTGCATTGCTATCATCGGTTTCTTTGCAGCTATGATAGTGTCTTCCATTTCTAAGGGGGATATAAAAGCAGGACTGAAGTATGTTCCCATTTTTATTCTGGTAGGACTATTGCTGTATACTCTTATGCTCAATGCGCTTCTTGCTGTCTTCGGTGGAATCATATGAGGGGAATGAAAGGCCAAGCTGCTATAGAATTCCTTATGACGTATGGTTGGGCAATCATGGCTGTGCTTGTAATGATTGGAGCCATGTCTTATTTGGGGTTGCTTTCCCCATCTGCATTCCTTCCTGAAAAATGTGAGATTGTGGTGGGATTTACCTGTACGGATTTTCAGGTGACTCGTAATGAAGTTACGCTCAATTTGATCAATGCTCTTGGAGACGAGGCAAAAATAGAAAAGGTTGAGATAATTAATCCGGAAAATCCTACGTCTCCTGCCTGCAGCAAAACACTTGAATCGAGCGTTTCTACAGTTTCTAATGGGGGTAAGATCTCTGTTACAGGTATAGCATGCAAACCGGATTTACCATTCTCTGTAGGAGATAAAGCGAACGTGAAGATAGTGATAACCTACAGCAAAAAGATTGCAGACAAATTCCCATTCTCACACGCAGTGGCTGGCGTTTTGTATGCACGTGTTGGTGAAACTGCGGTCTCCCCCCCTAGTGGAATTGGGATGCCGTCTTCTCCCTACATTCCCGGGTCTTCTTGATAAACACCAAATTTATATCAGCGGTAGTACCCGCAGCTCGACTGTGAGTATAGGACCCATGTAATTAAGACTATGACTGATGACCACTTCTACCTTTTCAATGGCGCCTGCAATAAGGACAGTGTTTAATTATCGTTATTTATATAAATAAGTACAACATATCCTATTCTTGAGGTGAAGCAATGTTTTTATGTCCACATTGTAAGAAGACCAATACGAAGAAAGCAGGGTTACGAAAAAATAAGAGCGGGTTAACACAAAAATATTTTTGCAATGCGTGCAATAAATTTTTTGTGAAAAGAGGTGGCTTTGAAAGAATGCGATTTCGA
>JAHFLT010000020.1 GCA_023264635.1 Candidatus Woesearchaeota archaeon
CTATGTCACGCCAAGATAGAATTCTAAGGATTCTGGAAATTCTGCGTGGATTTAAGTAAATTTTTCTAAATGCTTTTTTAACTAGTTTTTCTACCTCTTCTTCAGAGAGCTGTAAGCCTGTGTGGTTAGGTTTGCCGTGATGCGTCCCTTTCTCACTAAACTCATCAATGGGCTTGATGCCAAGGGAGTCATAGAGTGGCGTTCCCTCAATAGGAACTACTCTAGTAAACTGGCAAAAGTCTGTATTGAGGTTATGTGCATAATCTATTGTATTCTCTATATTCTCTTTGGTCTCCCATGGAAAACCTATCATGAAGAATGCCATTGTTTTGATATCCAGGTCCTTGCACCATTGGACGACAAGTTTGACCCGTTCAAGGTCAAAGTCTTTCTTTATTTTGATAAGAGTCTCATTTTCACCTGTCTCAGGAGCAACAGCTATTAACCATATCCCTGCCTGCTTTAACTTGGCTAACAATGGCTTATCAATTTTGTCAACACGGATGCCGTTTTTCAATTGGATCTTTACCTTAATTCCCCGGTCAATAATCATATCACAGATTTTTTCTGCCCGATCATAGTTGAGTGTAAAGTTGTCGTCATTAACACAGATTTCCTTTACACCAAGTTTACGTACTTGCCATTCAATCTCATCAACAACGTGCTTCGCACTTCGCTGACGCCAGATACGTGAATGAAAACAGAAGATGCACTCATTTGGGCAGCCTCGTGAACTAACAAGGCTGGAGATCGGATGAGCCTGTTTTATAGCTACGTTATATTTCTCTATCGGAACCTTATCTAGAGCAGGTGGGGGCAATTCATCCAGATTGTAAATCAATTTACGCTCGCCGGTAAAAACAGTCTTTCCTTCTGCATCTCGGTACATGAGACCTTTAATTTTACTTTTATCTAACTGGCTGAGATATTCATACGCAGTATACTCTCCCTCTCCGATGATAATAGCATCAACCTCTTTATACTCCATGAAATGTTTTGCTCTTCCCGGAGATTGTGGGCCACCAAGGATGATTTTTTTTTCAGGATACTCCATACGTATTTTTTTAATAGTCTCCATGGTGTGTTCGATGTTAGCAATGTTGACTGCAAAGAAAATCACATCATACGGTGCAAATGAAACAGTAAGCGGTTGTACATGACAGTCAATTACATCTGTCGGGAAATCTTTCTGCTCTAAAAATGATGCAATGCCCAAAAGTCCCAAAGGCGGCAGGGTATTTGCATAGAGTTCTCCTCTTTTAGGGGTTTGAAAGACCATTAAAACACGAGTCATATATTTATATAACTACTCATGCCTTTTTATTCTTTTCGCTATGCGAGAGTCTTTTAATAAATACGTTCATGGCGTGTGCAAATGCTGAAGCATTTGCTTCCACGCAATATTTCCTTTGGGTAATCTCTGGTATTCCCCCAACATTACTTGCAATGCACACTTTCCCAGCAGCTCTTGCCTCAAGAGGCACCCTGCCAAGCGCTTCAGGCCATAAAGAAGGAAAGAGCACTGCATCACAGCGCCCATACCATTCTTTTATCTGTTCATAAGGTAGTTTACCCAGAAAAATTACTTGCTCCAAAAGTCCATAAGAAGCAACAAGTGCTTTCAGTTTTTTTTCTTCAGGTCCTTCACCAGCAATAAAGAGCTTTACATTCAGTTTCTTAAATTCTCTCATTGCCTCAATAAGCAGATGAAAGCCTTTGTAGTGTTCAAGTCGTCCGGGAGAGAAAAATATAACTTTATTTCTATCCTCCTGTGACTTTTTGACAGTACTCTTCTTCCACTCTGGAGCAAGATTGTGGACAACGTTAATCTGTTCTTTATCAATGCCAATGGTTATTAGCTGTTTCTTAACAAAATGGGAAATCGCAACAATGTGGTCAGCTCTCCGTAATGCCCATCGTATTGTTTTTGGCCGGAAAAAAATAAAAGGGAATGCGCAGAGTGCTTCCAACAATCCTTTCTGTTTTGTCAAGTAGTGAAGATACATTAATGGAGAAGAGAAATCCAGCATAAGGTCATCCATAGTTTGGATGGGGATATTTGTCAGGAAACGTAAATCACGTACTGTTACAATGCACTGGATATTCATTTTTTTTGTCACATGCACAGCAGCTGGCAGTAACATGATATCATGCACGTGCAGAATGTCTGGTTTCAGCAAAGAGACTACTTTCTGGATGCGTTTAGCAAGGTACCTGTCGAGAAATGGGGTATTTAGGAGAAAGGCAATAAGCTGGGTTGGCAATGGCCAATACATTATCAGGGGATATACACCAGGACGAGAGGATGCATTAATGCTAGCAATATCTATCCACACTCCATTTTTTCGAAGACTATCTGCCAATAATCTTGTGCTGATATCAGCACCACCTTCCCCTTCTCCATAGTAAGATGATACAAACAAAATTTTCATGGTATTTCCTGAGCAATGCTTTTAGCTGACAGAACGTGGAAATACACAGCAGTAGGTTTATAAATATTCCCCAGTTTTCACTACTCTCATGAGAATACTCGCAATGCCTGCCTATTTTTGGCCTCAGACAGGGGGCATAGAGACTATAACCCTTGCCTTAGCAAGGGAGTGGGTTACACATGGTCACGATGTAACAGTGCTCACCTCGAAAGGTGCACAAAAGCCGCATGAAGTTTTGGATAATATACGCATTATACGCACGGGAAAATACGCCATTTTGGGCTGCCCACTGGCACCGGGCGCGTTACTACGAATTGCGAAGACTCAACCCAATGTCGTCTACCTCCATTATCCTCATCCTTTGTTCCTGGATGTGGGCATGATTGGTGCATTGCTTGCTGGTGTGCCTTATATCCTTCATGTGCATGGTCCGGAAATAGCATATGATGACTGGAGAAATTTCCCTATCTCTTGTTACAATAAAACCGCATTTCGTTTTGCGCTTTCCCATGCAGCAGCCATCGTGTCACATACAAAAGCTGCTGTTGATTCATCACATATTCTCAGCGCCTACAAAGAAAAAATAACCATAATCCCGCATGGGACAACAAAACCACCCGTAGTAAAAGTGTTACCGCCTAAGGAGAAGTCAGTCTTATTTGTAGGCATGCTGCGCGATTATAAGCGTGTTGACCTTCTGCTCCGTGCGTTTGTCTTTGTCGCACACTACACGCCAGCAAAGCTTTTTATCGTAGGAGACGGTCCCCTTCAGAGTGAGTTGCAGCAGCTGGCTAAGGAATTGCACCTTGCTAATAGTGTTGTCTTTATTGGTCATGTATCTGAACAGGAAAAATGGGCATATTATCGTGCAGCAGATGTTTTCGTGCTTCCTTCTCCAACGCTGATGGAAAGTTTTGGTACCGTAGCACTTGAAGCGGCATCATGTGGAAAACCTGTTATCGTCACTGGGGCAGGGGTAGCCGAGGTATTCAGGAAGGAAGGCATTGGCGTTGTCGCTGAGCCATATAATGTCCATGACCTTGCTGCCAAGATCATTGATTTACTGGAGCACCCGACAAAAGCGCGGAAAATTGGACGCGCCAGCGCATCTGTTATTACCAAGAAATATTTGTGGAAAACTATTGCTCCACATTATCTGGAATTATTTGAGCAGGTGACTCATGGAAATCTCTCTTGAAAACGACTGGCAAGCATGGGAAAGCTGGAATTCTGTTCATGGCACTGTCTTCCAGAGCGCATCATTTGCAGAAACTGTAAAAAACTCTGGCATGGGAGTTGAACTTGTTGTTGCGAGAGAAGGAGGAAGCATTGTCGGAGGATGTTTTGTGTTTCTTCCCTTTCCACGATTCCCTCTTCGTTTCTTTGGGGAGTATCGCATTGTCAATGGGCCAATACTTGTTGATTATGATGAAGCGTATCTCTTCCCTATTTTGTCCTTTATTGAAAAACGAGCACGAATCATTGGTGCAATGACACTGCCGATAAAGTTCCCTCAACCGGACTTAGACTTCACGCTGGAAAAGAAGGGGTATACTGTCCCGCGTCACGCTCCGTCCTACTCATTCATTATCGATCTTACTAAAAGTGAGAAACTGTTGTGGGAAGGATTAGACAAGAAGACACGGACTGCAATACGAAAATCCCAGAAAAACAGCGTTACTATTCGTCAAGCACATGCTAGTGAAATGCGCACAGTCTACTCATTGTATATGCAACGGGCAAAAGCAAAGAAAAACTGGATTCCGTATCCATCTTCTTTTTTTCAAGCAAGTATGGGTACGAGGGAAAATAATGCCACTCTCTTTGTTGCAGAATATCAAGGGAAACTTATTGCAGAAGCAATGTTTCTCCATTACAACAAGACTATCTTTTATTTCAATAACGGATCGCTGCCCGCATACTGGAATCTGTGTGCGAACTCTCAGCTGGTTTGGGAAGGGATGCTTCTCGGTAAAAAACTCGGGTGCAAGAACATGGATCTTTACGGAACAACTGATGGTCGTAACAAAGATGATCTCAATTACAGTCTCTATCAGTTCAAAGCAAGTTTTGGAGGAACGCTTGTCCATACTAACACATTTGCTTCACAATGTCTCGCACCTATACGCAAAAAAGTGTGGGATATACTTGTTCCCATCGTGCTTCCGTTCTATAAGGTCTGGTCAGAGTCATGCTCTGGAGGCGGTTTTGATGAATACACAACAAGGTGAACAACATATGAGTGAGCGACTGCTTGCGCTTTTATGTTGCCCTGTATGCAAAGCAGACATTACAAAAGGAAAAATAAAGGCAAGAAACATGTTAGTCTGTACTTCCTGCAAGCAACAGTATCCCTTTATTGGAGATATCCCCTCTCTCTTGCCCCCATTGTTACAAGAGGAAGATGCAACGATCAAGCACACCTATGAACAACAATCTGTTGCCGAGAAGTTCGGAATAGAAAGTAGTTATACCGGGAGTGTGAAATATCGGAACATCATGCGGGAGAAGGCAGCTTCTCTCGTTGCTATGTTTGCCCCAAAAAATGGGATTGTGCTTGACAGCGGTTGTGGGAATGGTTTGCTCCTTGAAAAAATTGTTGAGAAAAGACCTGATGTAACCATTATCGGACTCGACATATCATTGCCAATGGTCCAGCAAGCGCAAAAACGCAATAGAAGCAAAACCATCTGGTTCTTAGCTGGATCATTACATGCTCTTCCTCTAAAATCATCCTCAGTTGATACAACAGTTTGCATTGATGTGCTTCATCATTTTCCCGCGTCTATGTCCATCACGGCCATGGACGAACTTTTCAGGGTGACAAAGCATTCTGGTCTTATCATTATGTACTTTATCATTTCAACAGCTTTTGATACACTCTTATCTGTTGGGAACAGTATGCTTCAATTCTTTATGATAAAACCAAAAGTGAAAGAGACGCCACTCGCAGGCATACATGCGCACAAAGTGACGCGTGCATTTCTTTCTTCCTATCTCCATGAAAAGTCTGCACAGTGGAAACTGCATTGGGTTAGTTCTTTCCTGAACTGGGCACTGGTTGTTGCACGGAGGAGGCAATGAAGACACTGCTTGCTCATCAACGGCTTAGCTGTAATCCATTGGATTTTCTCCTTGCGCAATTCATTCCCTATAACGAAAAAAATCTCAGGAGTTTTATCCCAAAACCACACGTACAGTGGATAGGCTCAGCTCGTGCAGGGATAAGTTACCTGTTATCTCCTGGTGAAAAAGTTGGATTACCATCATTTACTTGTCGTGTGGTTGCAGCAGCAGTAGCGCATGCCAAAGCAGTTCCCGTATTCATTGATGCAGGAGCTATTGTAAAAGCAGAGGATGTGGAGAAGCATATAGCAAAGATTGACACGCTTCTTATCCCTTATAATTTTGGATTTGTGCCTCAGATGGATAAGATTGCCGCATTGTGCAGGAAGCACAGTGTTCGTTTGATAGAGGATGGTGCCCAAGCTCTCGGTGCAACTTCAAAAGGAAAATTATGCGGCTCATTTGGTGCTGCTGTGTATAGTTTCGGCATAAGCAAAAATATTGGCTTTATGGGGGGCTTGTTGGCGACAGAATCTCCCTCATTCTACAAAGGAAAATTTTATCCTATCCTCCCACGCTATAAAGTGTATACAGAAGCCTTTTTGGCACGTGTATTTTTTAATCCTTACGTCTATCCCCTGACTGAGCAGCTCCTTACGCACGGATTCAGCAATGAAAACGTGATTCCCTATGCAATGCCAGACTTTGCGAAATATGGTGTGCTGGTTCAGGCACGGCGTTATGCATCCATGCTGGCGTTGCGTAGAAGTAATGCTGCCTACCTTATGAAAGAGCTTGTAGGACATATAGATTTTGTCAAGCCTGAGCCGGAAACAGAACCAGCATGGCTGTACTTTGTCCTTTTGCACAAGGACAGAGAGAGAATCAGAGTCAGTCTGCTGAAAGAGGGGATAGATGTCCGTCCACTGCACACATTCGGCGACATGAGTGGGTCAGGAGAGAAAGCAGCTGCTGTTGAACGTAATCATCTCGCATTTGCTCTCCTGAGGTCGCGCGTAGAGGTCGAACAGATAGCAGCCGCCATCAAGCGGGTTATGAAAAATGAAACAAGTCATTGAGTTGGCAAATGAAACTCCTGCGTGGAATACTTTTTTGGCTACGCATGAGCATTTTATTTTCCATACCCCACAATTCATGCAGTTTCTCCAGAAAACATTTGCGCAAAAAGTACTCTATCTTGCAGTTGTTGATGAGCATTGGGCTATCTCTCTGCTATTTCCATCAGTTTTGGTACAGCATCCACTCTTCGGAAAAAAAATCATTTCCCTTGGTTATGTGGAATATGGTGGATTTGCCGGAGAAAAAGAAGATGTTCCAGTAATCGTTGATTATCTGAAGGAAAAGTACGCAGGCATTGTTTCATCCTTAGAAATTAGGCAGGGCTTAGAAGAATTTGATGCTACCCTCTCATCCACTCTGTCAGCAACATCACCGTACAAACGTTTTCTTCTTCCATTAAGATCAGCTGATTCTGTCTGGCAGGGAATTCAGAAACACAAACGCAAAGCAATCAAGAAAGCGGAAGAAGATGGGGTGGTTGTCCGGGAGCTTACCATGGAAGATATCGATTTGCTCTATGCACTTTACCTTCGCACTATGCGCTCATTCGGCAGCCCGCCTTATGGTAAACACTTCTTTTCCCATTTCATGTCACTTGGGATGGGAAAAATATTTGGCGCATTTCTGGGAAATAAGCTGATAGCTGGATTAGTGGGCTATTGCTATCGTAAGCGTATCCATATCATTATCTCTGTATCAGATGATACGTATCTGATTAATCGTCCAAATGATGCAGTGCACTGGGCATTCATAAAATATGGCTACGATAATGGGTATACGATGTTTGATTTTGGAAGGACACGAGAGGGTTCTGGGCAACATGAATACAAAGCAAAGTTTGGAGCAGTGATGTATCCTCTGCATCATTATTACTTATTATTCCGCGGCAAAGACATTCCGCATCTAGACCCAACTGACTACAAAATGAAGCTCGTATCTGCTGCATGGAAATATCTTCCTCTTTCTCTTACTGCGAGATATGGGCATTGGCTGAGAGAAGGATTGGGAATTTAATCGTAGAGATGCATTTTCTCTTATGGAAAAATCTCTGGTGCTTGCCAAAACTAAGGTATGTCTTGTACGTAGTATTTCCTCCTTTAATGACTGTGGCTTCTAATTCGTTAATGGTGTTCCACCGGGAGCAGAGGTATATCATTCGTTATACTCTAAAATGCACAGCTGTAAAATGTACATTAAGAATGTTAGTATATTTTTTACATTCTGAATGAGGGTAACGACTTGACGTATTCTCTGCATGACTTCCATTCACAGTCGCTTCGTTCAATAAGGTCTGTAAATATCTTCCAAGCCTTTTCTCCCTGATTCCGCGCATAAGCATTACGGATTATTCTTGGAAGCTCTTTCGTAATTGGAGCATCCATGAATTCGCATGGGTGCAGATAGATCATGGATGGCAGCTGAAACGCTTTGGAGAGTGGGTAAAAGAATCGGTAATACGACAGGCCTGCTGGCGGAAAGAATGGCAGCCAGTTTGGGACGGGTATTTCTACAACCATCTCTCTGATAAATGGCTTGCTCTGCGGCATGTGCGCATATCTTCCGGGGAAGAATGTGCTGATGCTGGAATCATATCGAAATCCAACTTTCTTGACAAGGGTAAAATGATTTTTCTCTATCATGTAGTACGGAGCTCTAACACCATTGCATTCTATACCAAGGTCTTCAATCGCTTTCTTCCCCTTTCTCAGTTGGTTTTCCTGTTCGGGTATTGATAATGATGACAAAGCAACATGGTCATAACAATGGCTGGCCACTTCGTGTTCTTTCGCTACGTCCTTTACAATAGCGGGATACTTCTCGGCAATCTTTCCAAGAACAAAAAAGGTAGCAGTAATCTTCTTTTTGCGGAAATAGTCAAGTAGTCGTGGCACAATGAGCGGTACACTATCACTTTTCTCTGTCTCATAATCATATTCAACATCCACTGTCATGATGCAGGCTTTCATTTACTCTTAGTTTTCATTTATTAGAGTACTGATCGGAAATAGGTAATTGTCTTGCGTAACCCATCCAATAATGGTGTTTTGGGATCCCAACCCAAAAAGTGTTTTGCATTGGATATATCGGGTTTACGCTTTACAGGATCATCTTCTGGAAGAGGACTCTCAACAATGCGTGACACACTTTTTGTCTCTTTTTTGATAAGCAGCGCCAGTTGCCTTATTGTATACTCCTCAGGATTACCAAGATTAAGAGGGCCTGTTATCTCAGTTTGTTCCATCATTTTATAGAGGCCTTCAATGAGGTCATCCACATAACAGAAGCTTCTTGTTTGTTCCCCGCTGCCATAGAGAGTGATATCCTCTCCCCGCAATGCCTGTACAATAAAGTTTGACACCACACGACCATCATCCAAAGCCATACGCGATCCATACGTATTAAAGATGCGTGCGATGCGTATGTCAACACCATGTTGGCGATGATAATCGAAATAGAGTGTCTCAGCAACGCGCTTGCCTTCATCGTAACATGCTCTCCGGCTGATAGTGTTGACATTGCCGCGGTAACTTTCCTTCTGGGGATGTTCTAGAGGGTCTCCGTAGACTTCCGATGTCGATGCTTGAAGAATCCTCGCATGATGCTTTTTTGCAAGACCGAGTACATTAATGACACCTATCGTATTTGCCTTGATAGTTCTAATAGCGTTAACCTGATACTGGATTGGGGATGCTGGGCAGGCAAGATTGTAAATCTGCTCGATATGCCCAAGAAAGAAGGGTTCAATAATATCATGTTCAATAAATTCGAGAGATTTCGTGCGCAAAAGATGCTCGATGCTCTCTTTGCGCCCGGTAAAGAGATTATCCATACATATGACATCATTACCTTTTTTTATGAGATAATCACACAAGTGAGAGCCAATGAATCCGGCTCCACCAGTTACAAGGATGTGCGTCATTTTTTCAGTTCTCTTTGCGCAAGCTCACTAACGAGCTTTTCCATCTTCTGCTGCAGCCGTCTGGTGGTCTTGTAGAGATGGAAGATGACTGTAAACGCAACCATGAAGCTTGCGATGGTGAATAAATCCATTGCGCTTATGACACCCAATGTTTCAAGGAAGACATTGAGGTTCTGTGGGAAAACAACTGCGTAAAGAAATGATACCCAGACAGAACACCATATCGCAAAATCAGTACTGCTGAGTTCTCCCCGCCGATAGTAAAGGTGGCTTAAGTATAACATGACAAATCCAAAGACCAATCCCGCAATTTGAATTCCTATTAGCATAGTGCTCACCCTTTAAGCTTCCAGAGAAGCATATCCAAAAAAATCTTTACTCCATCAATAATAGTAGTCCCTTTTACTGCATTGAGATACACAGTTTTTACAGGGATTTCTCTGCACACCAACCCATTTTTTATCGCCTTGATAAGCATCTCTGTTTCAACAGAGTAGCCATTGCTATCCCATCTGATTTTCCCATAAATATCCCTTTTGAAAGCACGGTAGCCGGACTGCGTGTCGTGGATTGAGGCGCCGAATAACAATAAAAACGCTTTATGGAGCACAAAATTTCCTATCTTGAATACAAGAGGCATATCCCTGTTGAGTTGCCGCTCACCAATAATGATGTCAGCATATTTCATCGCTCCAATGAATCGTGGAATCTCCTTTGGATCATGCTGACCATCACCATCTATAGTAATGATCACATCCGGATTGAGTTGTTGTGCAGCTTCAAAGCCGGTCTTCAGCGCTATCCCTTTTCCCATGTTGACTGCATGATGCAAGACGATGGCGCCAGCAGCTTCTGCCCGCTTCTGTGTCAAATCACGGGAACCGTCATCAACCACAAGAACATGCTGTACAAACTGCATGGTCTCTGCAATGACTTGGGCAATGTGCGCCTCCTCATTGTACGCTGGAATGATTGCTACTGTTGTCATATCCCTATACATTTATTCATCTCCCTATACCCTTATAGATGATGCCGCTTGCTAGGATGCTTTTCTTGTCTAGGCAATTCCTCCCATCGATGACCACCTTAACACCAGCTTCTTTTAATTTTTTTGCATCAATATACAGTTTGAATTGGTCGTGATCAGTGCAAACGACAATGCATTCTGATTGTAGTGCAGCTTCCAGATTCCCAACTGTTGATTTCTCAGGGATGAATGGGTCGTACACTATCATGTCTGCTCCCAATGCATATAGTTCTTTAATAACCCTATGTGATGGGCTTTCGCGGGAGTCATCAATATTCTTCTTATATGCCACGCCAAGGACTGTTATTTTTGTCCCCTTAATGGCCTTGCTACAGTCATTTAATCCCTCGATGACTTTATTCACTGTGTACAAAGGCATTCTGTCATTTATCTCACGCGTCAACCTAAGAAAATGATAAGGGTACCCGGCATCCTGTCCTTTTTGTATCAGATACCACGGGTCAACAGCAATGCAATGCCCTCCAACGCCTGTGCCAGGGTAATGTGGTTTAAACCCAAATGGCTTAGTTGCAGCTCCATCTATGACTTCCATTATATCAATCTCTAATCCCATTGTGTCAATGGAACATGCCAGTTCATTCACAAATGCGATGTTAACATCCCTAAAAGTATTTTCTGTAATCTTTATCATTTCAGCTGTTTCAATCGTCGATACCTTTGTAATGGGCGCTGTAATGAATGATTCATAAAATGCAAGCGCTTTCTCCAGTCCACCATCGCTTGTCGCACCAAGCACTCTTGGTAGGTCTGCGAGCTTATATTGCTTGTTACCTGGATCAATTCTCTCCGGACAATGAGCCAGGTAAAAATCTTTGTCGCAGTGAAATCCATTTTTTTCTAAGATAGGTTTCACTATTCCACGGCATGTCCCGGGAGCAATTGTGGATTCTATACTAATGAGTTGATTCTCTTTCATGTTCCGCGCAATGGCTTCAGAGGAGTGTATCAATGGTGCAAGGTCTGGTTGCTGCCGGTGGTCAATGGGTGTTGGGACGCACACGATTACAAAGTCTGCATCCTTGATAACATGTTCATCGGTGCTCGCATGCACATTCTCCTTTACCCGTGGTAGCTCATCACTAAGGTATTCATCCTTGATATGGCTTTTTCCCTGATTTGTTAAAAGCACTCTTCGCTTATCAATATCATAGCCTATTACAGAATATCCTGCTTGTGCCAGTCTTACTGCTACAGGTAATCCTACATATCCCAATCCAATCACGCATGCTTTTTTCATATCAAAACACCCCCACCTTGAGATAAAATATGGCAAGCGCTGTGAATGCCAATACAGATTCTATAAAGAGAAGTGCCCACACAACATCTTTTTCCATGGCTCGGCCATGTATTTTCCGTAGCAGCGTAATGGCTACATGTTCAATTCCATACCACTTGTCGTGCGGCTCTGTAAGACTTCCATCCGGCAGCAGATGGGCAAAACTTTCTTTCTGGAGCAGCCCTCTTGCCTTAAGTACTAGTTCAGCAAAGTATGGCAGGAACATAAGGAGCGCTAACTTTTCTATATTCCCCATGATAGCAAGACATGCGATGAGTGTTCCTACCATATAAGTAAATGTATTTCCCGGAAAAATCCGTGCGGGATATTTATTATAGACAAGAAAAGCCGCAATTGCAGTGACCATACTAAACGCGATGATGGCGAGTCCGCCTTTTCCAGAGCTGTAGGCAATAAGTCCTATGGCAGAGAGAATGATTGTTCCCATGCCAGCCTCAAGCCCATTATATCCACCAATCATGTTGAATCCATTAGCTGCACCTACAATACCAAGAGGCACCATTAGAAAGGTATAGAGATAAGAGAGATCAACTATTCCGAAAAGCGGCAGTCCCACATCACTTGAGCCGGCATTCATTACTATCATGGGGATGGAAGCGAAAAAGGTAAGCACTGGTTTCTGCCACTGGCGTAGCCCTATTTTCCAGCCAAGTATATCATCTATAAGTCCAATCATGGAAGTTATTAGTATCGTCGTGAGGATGGCAAGTGTTTGATAGTTATCTTTTGCCACTTGGAAGTAAAATGTTATTATTCCAATATACACAAATACCCCCGCCAAAAAACCGATGAGCACAGGCACGCCGCCTATCTCTGCAACACGTCTTTTATCCAGCTTATGCATATCGATACCCACAAGCTGTGCCATTCGTGCCCGTCTTATCCAATAGGGAACACAGATTAATGTGACCAGGAAACTGACGATTAACGGTGCAATAAGTAATGCCTGAACCATTTTTACAGAAGCTGTTGTTTTGTTTATAAATCTTTTTCCAACAAAATACTACAGGTTCGCTTCGCTCACACAGAAAGTTTTCCCACACACAAAGTTTTATTTCATCTCTTATACAACACCATGACGTTTCCCACGAGTTGCACTGTCTCTGCTGCACACGACGCAGCTATCTCTTTAGCAGCATCATCTCTCTTATGTGTGTCAACAAACGCCTTTAATAATTTCACTTTGATAAGCTTCTTTTTCTTAAGCTGCCTTAAAATCTCTTCAAGAATGTTGGGTGTAAGGCCATTCTTTCCAATGCGAACAACTGGCTGTAGTATTTTTGATTGCTCTCTCAATGCAGCCTTATTCATGGATAGTAACTTTTTTCATATGTATCGGTGTCTTTGGCCTGTCCGCCTCATCACGGTCAACATGCGCAATTCTACTCACAACATCCATTCCTTTTGTTACTTTCCCGAAAACAGCATGCTTTCCGTTCAACCATGGTGTTGGCACTTCTGTGATGAAGAATTGGCTGGCACCCGTGTTAGGCCCACTGTTAGCCATTGATAAGACTCCTGCTTCATGCTTTAAATCAGGATGGAATTCATCTGTGATGGTATATCCCGGACCACCCGTACCAGTACCTGCAGGATCACCAGTTTGTATCATAAATTTTGGGATCACTCTATGGAAAAGCAGTCCGTTATAGAATCCTTTCTTCGCCAGCGAGATAAAATTCTCTACTGTCTTTGGAGCTTTGTCTTTGAAAAGTTCTGCTTCTATATTTCCACTATCGGTTTCTATGGTTACAGTTGGGTTTGTCATTGTTTTCATCTCTGAGTCGGTTTTCTTTTCAGTATCACATGTATGATCCCTATTGGTGTCTGGACAACACACCTGTCCAGTCGGGTCTATTATTGTTGGTTCTGGGCAGACCAGCGTCCTTATGCAGCCAGCGATGATAATACTAGCTATCATACTTACGGTAATGAGTAGCCAAAGATGTCTCATAACACCCCGTAAAATGTTTTTTTTGATAAATGTTTCTATATGTTTCTCTAAAAATGACCTTACTCTCTTACCTCACTCAATTCATTGAGTTGTCGCTCTTTTTCTTTCTCAATACGTGCAGGGGATGTAAAGACAGTAGTAATCAATTTTTTTGTGTATTTCCCACCAAGAAGATGAGGCAACACGACAAACGTTGCTCCAGCTCTATAGAGAGTAGCAGCATCTTTATATTGCTGTGCTGCTACAATTATCTGTACTCTTTTATTTATCTTTCTCGCCAGTGCAAGAATCGTCATATTTGCGGAAATGTCAGGGATAGTTGAGATAAGCAACCGTGCATGGCGCATACCAGCATATTCCAGAACTTCGCGATCAGTAGCGTCTCCGTAGATGAACGGTATTTTCTCTTCACCCGCCCGAAGCAGTATATCTGGGTCATAGTCAACAACAACTATTTTTTGTTTACTATTGAGGTCTTTATAGATATTATACCCCATCCTGTGAAATCCGCAGAGTACAATATCCCATTTTGTTTTCTTGGGAAGCATCATGAATGGTGGTTGTGCAAGGTGACACTTTTCCAGGAGGATGAGGAACGGCAATGCCACTCTATAAATATGCGATTCAAATTTTAGCATATACGAAGCAAGCGTCAATGTAACCATTGTAAGAATTATCGTGAGTGTAAAAAATTCACCATTCAGCTGCCCAAGTGCGAGTCCTTGTGCAGCAATGATGAGAGAAAATTCGCTAACCTGAGCTAATGAGAGTGAGGAAATGAACGCAGGCCTCTTGCTATATCCAAATGCAGTGCATATGCCCAGTGTAATGATGGGTTTCAGTACAACAGTAAGCAAAATAAGCACAAGGAGAGGATACAGCAGCCTATCGGTAGAAATAAGAGTCACCTGCAGTCCAAGCGATACAAAAAACACAGCTGCAAAAAAATCGCGTAGTGCCCGCACTTTCGTGGCTATCTCCAAATGGAACGGACTATTCGCTAATGTGACTCCAGCAACGAATGCACCAATAGACAGCGAGAACCCCTCCCACTGAAATAAGAGAGCAAAGAAAAAGCAGATGCTCAATGCAATGAAAAAAATCAATTCCTGTACAGGAGCTGCCAGAGCAAAAAGTGGAGCAGCGAGGAACTTCAAGACCAGAAGAGTAACCGAAAATGCAAGTGTTACTTTAAGGATAAGCAATATCCCCGGAAATGAGTTGACACCTTCAGCGCTCTGCAAGAAGACTAGTATTGCGATCGCTACGATATCCTGTAAAATCAGGATGCCAATGGTAAGGCGTCCATGGACAGTGTCGAGTTCCTTGCGCTCGGAAAGCATTTTCACGACAACCATCGTACTGCTCATCGCAATGATTAAACCGATATAGAGTGATTCAATCCTGGTAAATCCCAAAGCTTCTCCAACGAAATATCCAAATAGCCCGACAAAAATAATCTGGGCAAGGCCACCGATGATCGCGACATTCAATACAGGCTTAAGCTTACTTAGATCTATTTCAAGACCTACAAGGAAGAGCAGGAACACAATGCCTAGCTCAGAGAGTCCGGTTATAACTTCTGAATTCTGCACAATACCAAAGAGCGGACCAAGAAAGATGCCTGCAAGGAGATATGCAGGAATAAGTGGTTGGTTGGCATAACGTGCAAGAAATCCAGCAAATGTTGCACCAATTATTATCAGTCCAATCTGCTGAAAGAGAGATTCCATTGTTCTCTCTATGACAAGTAACTATAAAAATCTACTTAAGGGACAGTCCGCCAGCCGGCAGAAATGGTACTACCTCGTTGCTATCCACATCCAGGCGCTTGGCAATCTTCTTGGCAATATCACTCTGCTTCTCTTTACCTTGTCGTACTGTAATAAATTCTTTAGTTGCAACTGCTATGGATGGAACAGGTCCACCAACCACACACCCCTCTTTTTTCCCAAGAGCTATTGTGAATTCGGTTATTAGCCTGTGCTCTTTCCTGCCTCGAATGACAAAACTGCCTTTGCTTATGTATTCACCAGTCTCAGTTGTTTTACTCACCTGTTCTGGCATAACAAAAAAAACCTCTGCCATACTCCTGCCCATCTTCCATGCTCGGGAGTAGCAGGCAGTTGCAGTGGCAGCTTCCATTATAGATACATCATCAGGTGTTTTCCCTTCTGTTTTCAGCACAAAAAAAGGGCTCCCGGAAAGCTCTGTGTGAAAGACAAGGTCGTGCTTCTCTGTATGTTTCTTGATAATAAGCTCATTCGTTGTTGCATCTCTTCCGCCAAGGACGAAAAAGCCAGTGCTTGTAAAGAACCAGTGGAATTTTTCATACCATTCCTTCTTTCTGATAATTTTTTTTGGTTTTTCTTCATGTTGGCGCAGGTGCAACATCCGTCTCTTTATTTCTTCTACGACTGCGCGGGCATGCTCACTTTTTTTTTTCAGTTTCTTCACTATCTCATAATATGTAGCTGCGTTCTCTTCTAATGATTTAGTGATATCTAGTGTTATGCGCATAACGTGTTCAAATGCCAAAGAGTTATAAAAAACTTTGTGAATAGAATTACTTAACAACCCTGCAGCTGGACTTTCGGTAAGTAAACTGCATTCTCATCACATACTGTTGAGCCTATGACGGGAATAAGCTTCAACCCCTTTAATTCTCCCAGTTCTGTAAAATACTGTATACTTCCTTCCTTCCCTGTTTTTTGGGGTATTTTCATTTCGTACTCTCTGGAGATACTTGAGCTTGCTCCCTGAGCCTCTGCTTTAATTTTAGCTATCTCCCCGCTTCCTTTATTGAGGAGGGTAAATTTTAGGGTGTTACCTGTACATGAGCCACTTCCCTGAAGCTGGATTGCGGACCCACATACTCCCGCAACAGCAGCTTCCCCAAACTGCATTATCACTGCACCAAGCGCTACAGCAAATGCTATCAGAAGAATAGTTGCAACTAATGGGGACACTCCTCTTTTTCCTCTCATCACTTTACTTATCATTTTAGACTATTTAAATAATTCGGTGGCAGGAAATCATTGACTTTAATGTGAAGCTTTAATGCACAGGAGAATGCTTATTCTTTATTCAAGAAATTCCAGCTCCACCAACAGCAATTTTCATACTAGCTGTAGAAAAAACAAATTGTTTTTACATCTTTTGACTTATTTGCATACTCTCTGTGTGGTGTAAAGTACTATGTTCCATCTCTATGATACTTACCCAATGTATTCAAGTTCCTTGCTGCCCCCTGCTATCTTTGATGAGGCTACTTTCTGCATATCATCAGTTCTCTTGAGCAACTCTTCTTCTATTTCTTTTATTTCTCTGTTTAGTTTTTCTACCTTTACACCTAAATTAAATTTTTTAGCAAGAAGCGAGACAAGCTGCTGTGCACTTTTCACTCCAAGGTACATCGGATGTGCATATGTCTCTGCGAGAAGACAGACAGCCGGGATTTTCCGTTTGCCTGCCATACCCAATAATACTCCTGAAACACCCATGATAGGCCCAACAACACCATACAGATTTGTCTTGATATCCATTTCCCTCTTGTACTGCGAAATGCTTTCCCCATCATTTCCGCTGCAGTAGACTGCAGGTTTTTTCGGCATCTTCTGTAGACCGATTCCTCCTAGTGTGATGATTTCTTTGCAATTTAGTTTTTGTATGACATCAAGGACGACTTCACAAAAAGTATAGGAGCTTTGCTCATCTGTTGGTTGTAGATCTCCCACAAGCAGTAAGATATCTCTCTGCTTCTTGTCATTAAACGATTTGCAGTAAAGTGTTATTGTGGGTAGCTCAATAAGGGAGTTCTCATTGACAAACACAGACGATGGAAAAGAGTAACTAAAAAAATCAAAAAGTGGCTTTGCATGAAGCTCCTGAGCCAGGAAATCAGCAGCAATCTTTGCAACATTCCCTATTCCCGGCATTCCTTCAATGAGAATGGGATTAACAAGTTTGGGTAATGGTGAAAGAGCAGTCACATTCCAAGATGATTCCATATTGGTGTGGAGGAGAATGTATTATTTAAAACCATAGCAATATGTTTTTAAAGAAGGTGCAATCGCACCACGGTAATGGACTTTGGACAGCCTCGAAAACTTAATGTGGATAGACTTTTTTTTTGTTTCCTTTTTTTTATCCCTCTTTCCGTCTTTCTTTTCTTGGTTGATGCAAGTGAAAGTGCCCTCTTTGTTATAGCAATTATCTCTCTCATGCCTCTGGCACATTTCATTGGCAAAGCAACAGAAAGCATATCCCTTCTCACTAATCCCACAATGGGCGGTTTTGTTAATGCTACTTTTGGAAATATTATCGAATTGATAATAGCACTTTTTGCTATAAATGCGGGTTTGATTGATGTGGTGAGAGCATCCATTATCGGCTCAATAATCTCTAACTTGCTTCTCTTAATCGGTCTTTCAATGTTCTTTGGCGGCTTACGGTTTAAGGAGCAGATTTTCAATACACAGGCAGCTGGTGTCTCTTCAACGATGCTGATTATTGCAGTGGTTGGTCTTTCTATTCCAACGCTTTATACAGCTACGCATGAGAATGTTGTTATCCAGCCCCTAAGCGACATCGTGTCAGTTATCCTCGCGCTGATTTACATTCTCGGACTTGTATTTTCCTTTTCTACCCATAAGCATCTTTTTGATCCTGTTGAGGAGTTTCATCGTCATCATGTTAAAATATATTATTCAGCAAAAACAGCTCTTGTCGTCCTTCTTGTCTCGCTTTTTGCTGTCATTTTCGAATCAAAGCTGCTTGTTAATTCCATTGAGCACGCATCTGTGACATTAGGACTGAGCAAATTATTTATTGGTGTCGTTATCATCCCCATTATTACAAATATAGCCGAGAAGATAGCAGCCATTACAATGGCCATTAAGAATCACATAGATTTATCCATAGAGATTGGCACAAGTTCTGCCATACAGATAGCACTGTTTGTTACCCCTTTGCTTGTCCTCTTCAGTCAGTTCCTCAATACCAGTTTCACATTAGTATTCCCCATCTTTAAACTTATCACCATGCTCTTTGCAGTGATGATTGTCAATTATCTAAGTTCTGATGGAAGATGCAATTGGTTGGAAGGGGCACAACTGATAACAGTGTATCTGATTATTGCGATAACGTTTTATTTTTAGAAAAAAACCTTTCTATTTTACATATTACCACGTGCTAGAAAAAGATATGGGACGTTTCACACTCTTACTGATTGTGATATTGCTTGTTGTTTCACCTTTTGTTTTGGCACTGAACCAACCCTCATTGGTAAGGGCTCCAAGACTGCCGCAATCCTCCTGTGAAATCAAACTACTATCTTTACAAAAATATGGGGTTACTTGCACACCAGCGTGCCCAGTTGATACACAGACAAAATGGTTGTGGGAAGCAAACCCTTCTGGTGCTTTTGAAATTAAAGGTATAATGGATAACACTCTTACACAACCAACAACAGCAACTGCTGTCAAACTTTCTGCTATCAAACAAAGTGGGGCATTAACTGCTACGGAACAAGGGCCAAAGGGTTTTTCTTGTATAATCGCGATAACAGGTCCTCCGCCAACAGCATCACCTACTGTTAGAATTACTGCTCCAAGCGCAGGAACAATTACTACAACATCAACTACAGGAGCAAGGTTCAACATTCAGTTTGCTACAACTAATGCTGCCGGTAAGAAGATAAAAGTGTTTATTGATGAGAATGTACAACCAACACTTCTAGAAGCATCTGCAACAAGTTATACCACCCCTGTATTATTCTCTAGTGGTATTGGAAAATTAGAGATTGTTGAAGCAAACGGTAATTCATTATCTCCCCCTGTTTTTGCAACAGTGAGCTTTCGTGTTATTCTTCCACAACAATGTTCCCAAGAACAAACGCAAAAATGTGATGGTCAACAGCCAAAAGTATGCCAGGACGGACGATGGATGGAAAAGAAATGCAACAATGGCAAACAACTCACATGTAGTGGTGGAAAGGTTCTTGAGATTTCCTGTGCTACAAATACTATCTGTATAGAGTCAACAGGCGAGTGCGAAATTAAAATGTCTAGATAAGCTAGTACAGCAGCAACAGCAAGATAGTATGCTCTTGATGGTATCATTTTTGGGGCTCACTAGTGTGGCTCTTTGGAAGTGGTTGACTGAATCGGAAAGTATAAATAGTTCTTGAGAATAAGAAAGTGAAATGAAAAAGTGGGTTGTTGCTCTTTTAATTATTATTTTTCTCTCTATGTTAGTCACAGCACGGATAACTGGATATCAAACAGCAGAACAAACAAAAGAAATAGATGTGCCTGCAGGATGGGATTTTATTTCGTTTCCCAGCTCAACAACAATAAGTTTGGCGTTTGGGAATCTGCATCCAGCAATATATCAATTAAAAAATAGTAAATGGGAACGCTTTACACTACAGACATTTCAGCCAAACACGGGCTATTTTATTGATTTTGTGCAGGGGGGAAAAATAAAGATACCAATAGCTACTAGTCAATCGAGCATTCACCTTACTAAAGGGATGAATGTGATTGGTGTATCTATTGATGTACAAATAAAAGATGGAAAAATCAAAAGTAAAGGAACAGAAAAATCTTTTAGCGACGTTATTACCTCTTTTTGGGAATTTGATGGAAAACAACAGAAGTGGAACAAGATAGATAATTATGAATTTACTCTGAAGCCTGGCAAAGGCTATCTCTTGTATGCAAAGGAAGAGGGAGAGTTGGTGTTTGAGACAGCTAAAATAATAGGTGGCTGGTCTGATAATTTTGAAGATGGAGATTATACGAAGAATCCGGTGTGGAAGGTAACCAATTATGGAAACCCTCCGAATTATGCAACTATAGGAGAAACAACTAATGCTCACGGTGGCACTCCTATTGGATTTGGAAGGGGATATCTGCATGGAAGAAACGTTTTAGCAGCAACAAAAAGCACAACTGCTTATGGAACATGGGAATTTGATGTTGTTGAAGTGTTATTTGATAGTCAACAAGCATTTATAAGAAATCCCATAGTTTATTTTATCGTCTCGTTAACCAAAGTTAAAACAGAAGGTTATTATTTTACTATTACTCGAGAAATAAAGAACAAAAATAAGCTTGTTGCAAAGCTTGACAAATTTGTAAACCAGCAGCAGGAAATCTCAATCCCCCTTACAGAAATAGCTAAACACACAAAGTCAAGATCTGTGATAGGAGACACACCTCCTCCATCATTCCACACTTCTCATGTAAAAATAATACGCGAGAGTAACGGAAATTTCCTTCTTTATGTTGATGATGGCCTATGGAAAGGCAATGATAACAGTATAACTACTTCAGATTATTTTATGGTAACAGGAGTACCGCATCAATTTGATTGGGGTAAAGGGGTAGCCCCCTTTAGCATCGACAACATCCGTGTCACCCCCTTATCGTCCCAACCCACAACCCCTCAACCCGTAACTAGTGTTCAACCATTATCCCAACCTTCCTCTGCTTCGGGACAAGCAGTAAGAATAATCAAACAACAACAACTCAAACTCCAAAAACAAAAAGCAATAGAAAGGTACAGAACTTTGCAAAGAGATTGAGTGACGGGAAGATGAAAAGACTTAGTTTGTAAAAAATGTCGCTGATTTAGAACCAGTTAGCATCTATTCATTCTTCCACTGAACTTGTTTGTCTGCGTTATTGCTCCTGAATATCTCCCATTGCCTTCTGGAGAGCCCGATATTGCGTTGCATTTCCGTAAAGCTCAGAGGCTGTTTCTGCGTCAACTTGAATGTCAAGAATTCCTCAAGCTGCTTCCGTTTGTACCGGTCTATTTCTAAATCACTAAGGTCAAGCATAGTGGCACTGGAAGAATGCCAGAACTCTTAAATCTTTCTATTATTTCTCTATTATATAGTGGTAACTAGATAATTCCTTCTACCTCATCATGGTGCCGCACAACAGATGGCTCTTTTTTTTTCATAGGCAAGAGAAATCTGCGCGGGTTTTTTTCAAGATCAATAAATAAGTCTGCATTATCCTTAAGAAAAACAGATGCTGTTCTGTTGAACGCAATAACTTCCGCCCTGCATCCGTGGGACTGTAGATATAATAGGAGGTCCTTAAAATCACCATCTCCTGAGACGAGCACGACAGTGTCAACCTTATTGCACAATCGTACTGCATCCATCGCAATACCAATATCCCAATCCCCTTTCTTTGCGCCGCCGAAGAATATCTGGATTTCTTTCGTCTTCACCTCTATCCCTATATTCTCAAGGGCTTTGTGAAACAGTTCTTCCTCTTTTATTTCAGTAGTAATAGCATATGCGATTGCGCGGATTAGCCGTCTTCCCTCAACAGCTTCCTTCAACAGCTCACGGAAATTGACTTTTGAATTATATAAGTGTTTTGCAGAATAATAGAGATTTGATATATCAATCAGCACAAGCACCCGTTGTTCTGAATGGCGTACGTTTGTCATCTGTTTTACCTCATTTGCTGAATATGCTCTTCAAACCCACAGCGTGTACAATATATTCTGCCTTGCCTAAGGTCGAATTCTAATGACAGTTCATGGCACTGCGGACAGCGTTTGATTGCAATTGCAGGCTTGAACTTTTCCACATCCCCAACATTACTTAATCCCTTGCTGAGACTCTTTTTCCACTTGTCATACAGCTCTGTCACAGCTTATAATAAATGGTATTATCTTATATAAATGAATCGATTCTTCTTTCATGTATGACCAATGGGAATGACTCTCTTTTTCCTTATGAGACAGTAAGACCCTTTCAGCGCGAGATGGTGGAGTGCATCACCAATTGCCTTGAAAAGAAACAGCATGCCATCATCCATGCACCCACAGGTATGGGAAAGACGGTTTCAACGCTGGCACCTGCGCTTGCATATGCAGTGAAACACAAAAAGATTGTCTTCTTCCTTACCTCACGTCATACCCAACACCATATTGTTATAGATACGCTCAAAGAAATAAAGCAAAAGTATAATCCTCTCTTCAGCGTAGCTGATATTATCGGTAAGAAATGGATGTGTCTGCAGTCGGCTGTTACCACGCTCAGTAGCGGTGATTTTCTTGATTATTGCAAATCCCTCCGCGAGCAAAGAAAGTGCCGTTACTACGAGTTTGCCCGCAATGGTCAACGGCTGACACCTGGGGCAGCAGCGCTTGTTGACGCGCTTGCGACTACACCATTGCATTTAGATGACGTTATGTCTGAGTGTAGGAAAGAAGAAGTCTGTCCGTATGAGATAGCGATTGCACAAAGCGCGAGGGCAACTGTGATTGTGGCAGATTATAATTATCTATTCAATCCTCCAATAAGGAATGCGTTTTTGGCAAAGATACGGCATGAGTTAAAGGACTGTATAATCATAGTTGACGAAGCTCACAATCTCCCCATGCGCATGCGTGAACTGCAAAGTCATAAACTGTCCACCATAACAATCCATAAGGCAATGCGGGAAGCAAAGAAATATCGGTGCATTGAGGCGCTGCCATTGCTGGAAAAATTACACAACACGTTGTTTTCTTTGGGAGAGAATAAGGAAGAGATAGTGATATCCAAAGAACTCTTTCTCGAGAAAGTGAATGGTATAATGGATCGTGCTGAGATGATTGATTTGCTGGAGTCTTTTGCAGAAACGGTACGTGTTGAGCAGAAAACAAGCGCCTTGGGTTCAATTGCCGTTTTCTTAGAAGGTTGGCCTTCTGGTGATGAAGGATTTGTTCGCATCCTCACTACGTGGAAGAGCAAGATGGGAGAAATCGTCTACACGCTGTCTAAAAAGGGTCTCGACCCCTCTTTCGTAACGCGTGAGCCAATACGGGATTCGCATTGCACCATCATGATGTCAGGGACAATGACTCCAACGTCGATGTACCGTGAACTCCTTGGTTTTCCTGAGCATACAACTGAGCATATTTTTAGCAGCTCATTTCCCTCAAAAAACAGATGCGTCATTGTCGTGCCAGAAACGTCAACACGGTACAGCACGCGCAGTCCATCGATGTACAAACGTATCGCTGTCACCTGTGTTTCTATAATCAATCAGATCCCTGGCAATTGTGCGCTGTTTTTCCCAAGTTATGCTATCCGTGACAATGTCGCTTCTGTTTTCACATCACTTTGCAATAAAACTATCTTTGCGGAAATGCCTACAATGCAGAAATCAGAGAAAAAGGAACTGCTTGAAAGATTTAGGGAGTACAAGAGTGCAGTGCTTCTCGCGATATCATCTGGCAATTTCGCAGAAGGCATTGACTTGCCCGGCGTGCTGAAATGCGTGATTGTTGTTGGTCTTCCATTACAACCACCTAATCTTGAGATGAAACACCTCATCGCATACTATGATCGGTTGTTCAGGAAAGGATGGGATTATGGATACATTTTTCCCGCGTTCTCCAAATGTATACAGAGCGCAGGCCGTGCAATAAGAACAGAGAAAGATCGTAGTGTGCTTATCTTCCTCGATGAACGCTTTCTGCAGCACAGGCGATTTTTCCCTTCGGACTGGGAGATCACTGTTACTAGCATGTATGGGCCCATTATTCAGTCATTTTTTGAGAACAACAATAATTAAATAATCGGTAGTGTCCTAATCTAATTCTCTTAACTTGGCGTGTAAAAAGTTTCTCAACGTCTATATATTCGTTGATTGCTCCTCCATGGTTACTGGTATCAGCTTTCCTTTGATTGGTAAAGTGAAATGTCACTTTGCAGATGCTAAAGACTCACTGGAAACAATTGTTGAAGGGGCACAGGATTCTCATTCCACCTATTCATTCCACCTATGGTTCTGCACAGCATGGAAGCACTCACGGAAGCTGTATTTGTGGAGTACAAATGCATCACATTTGACAAAGCTAAGTCAGATACATACCCCGCATCGCTGTATTCACTTCCCCAAAATTTATAAAGCACCTCTCCCTTATTTTCAGAAGTAATGGTTCGTAAAAAAAGAGTAGGTGTATTAGTCTTTTCTCTAGTTTTCTTACTATTTGCTTTCCCGTCTTTTGCATTTATCCCCCAACCACCACCAACTCCTACTTCTTGCCAGAATTCTAAGTGGGATGCTGGTGAGGAATGGACAGATTGTGGTGGTGTATGTCCAATACCCTGCCCACCAAATATACCTGTTTCATGTCAGAATGGCAAGTGGGATCCTCGGGAAGAGGGTATTGATTGCGGTGGCATTTGTCCAGCTCCATGCCCTCCAGGTACACCAGCATCACAACAAGTTCCAGGAACGTGTTCAAATGGAATAAAAGATGCTAATGAAGATAGTGTTGATTGCGGTGCTGTCTGCAATAAATCTTGTACACCAAGTGCACCACCAACACCGGGCACACCTACTCCACCACCCACGCCAGCAACACCAAGTAGTGGGGGCGGAGGTCGAGGCGGCAGAAACGCTAGTGCTTATTGTCCTCCTCCAAGATGTGTCTTTAACTGGACAGTTGGCGCATGGAGCGTGTGCGTTGGTGGCATCCAGACACGCTCAATTACTAATGTTGGAACATGTCCAAATGATTGTGAAACAGCTACGTTCAAGAAACCATCAGTTTCCCAACCTTGTCTTGAGCCAGCGTCATGCTTTGATAGCATAAAGAATCAGGATGAATCAGATGTTGACTGTGGTGGTATATGTACTGCACAAAACCAAAAATGTAAAATAGGCCAGACTTGTGCAGGAAAGGATACAAATTGTTTTTCGGAATATTGCGATCCCTCAACAGGAAGGTGTACAGTAAAGCCCACGTGCTGGGATAAGATACTTAATCAAGGAGAAATCCAGGTCGATTGTGGCGGTCCATGTCCAGCATGTGCAGTAGCAGCTACATGTAATGATAGAATACAAAACCAAGGAGAAAGCGGTGTTGATTGTGGTGGGCCATGCACTCAATGTCCGTCAACATGCACAGATGGAATAAAGAATGGCGGAGAGACAGATATTGACTGTGGCGGTCCTTGTATTGCTCAAGGAAAAAAATGTGCTCTTGCCATGAGCTGTGCTGTAGATTCTGATTGTAAGGAAGAGCTCACGTGCAAGGATAGTTTCTGCAGTAAAAAATATGTTATCGAAATACCTGGTGAAGTAAAGCCGTGGTGGGGCTTGTTTCTTGCCTTCCTGAGCTCATTCTGGTGGATCATTTTACTAGGCATATTACTGATTATTCTGGCAGTTGCAGGGTACCATTATTATGAACTACACAGAATACCCGAAGAATTACCGCCAGTACCACCATTTAAATCAGAACTTCCCCCCTTTCCTGTAGCAGCACCTGCGCTAGCACCAATGGAAGAGATTCTACCACCATTCACATCGGTTATGTTACCAACAAGTATAGAAGCACCAGAGCAGCCATTGCGGCAGCGCCATTATCGCGAACTGATGCTTCCTCTTTATGTTGAAAAAGAAAAGTATAAGCAGATTATAGAGGATTTACCTTTGCTAAGTTCCATGTTCCTAAAGCAAGGATACGAAACATTTAGAGACCTAGATGACATTCACAACCACAAAAGTGCAGACATACGCCGCTTGCATGATAATGTACAAGAAATATACAAGCACCTGACTTTCATGGATGCCTTCCTCTTTGAACTAGGAAAGAAACAGCATAAAATACGCTTCGAGGAATAAATAATGAACAAAAGGGCAGTATATATTCTTTCACTCTTTTTTCTTCTTGGTTGTTCTCTCCCAGACCTTGTCATCAATTCAGTACAACCATCACAGTTCATTATGAATTCTCCGCAAAATATTACGGTAACAGTGGAAAATAGAGGCGGACCAGCGAGTAGTATTGTTGTGCAGGTATTCTTACCTGATACGCCATACAAAAAAGAACAACTCATTACGTTAGTCAGCGGAGAAAAAAAAGAACTGGTTTTTGATATGTCTGATTTCTGGATGTCCCCGGTGCAGAGCTTTCTGCTTGTGCGTGTAGACCCAGAGAACAAGATTATGGAAGCCAATGAAAACAATAATGAGAAACAAATCCCCATTTATCATACGATTCCTTAAACTTTAGAGTGAGAATATTTATATAACTCTTCCTTCATTAGTGAATCTAAAAAAGATGAGACAAAAAAAAACAGTATTATGGCAACAGTCACTGTCATTAGCTGCAATTGCTGTTCTGGTAGTAGGTTCATTCTTCTTTTATTTTCATGAAAGGGTAAACATTCCCGGTTTTCCTATAGGTCAGGCATATACTGGTCTTGAAGTTCCTCAGGATGTAGTAGCAGGAAAGAGAAGTGAGACGCATTTTATCATTCCTTTGAAATATGACCGTAGCAGCTCATTTGCCGGATGGAATTTCGTGTCAATACCATTTACTTCTTCCCTACCAGTAGGACAAGCTCTCACGACAAA
>JAHFLT010000035.1 GCA_023264635.1 Candidatus Woesearchaeota archaeon
CTGTTTGAGAAGGTTGTGAAGATCATCCAGCTCTTTTTCCTTTTCCCCTAACGTTTCGTGCATTACTAATGGAAATCCCAATGCAGCTGCCTGCACCTTAACAAAATCGATATTAGGAGTATGAAACATCCATGAATCATCGCGTAGTGATTTCATGGTGAGCAAGCAACGCACGTCCCATCCTTGTAGCTGGGCCCAGTGCACTGCAAAAGTTGAGTCTTTCCCTCCAGAGAAAAGAGCGCCTACTTTCATATGTTCTCCTCCTGCTTCAGAATAGGGAAGAAAATCACGTCTCGTATGGAAGCAGAGTTTGTTAACAGCATAACGAGCCTGTCAACGCCAATACCTAAGCCGGATGTTGGTGGCATACCATATTCAAGCGCCCGTAGGAAATCTTCATCTATTGGCTGAGCTTCCTCATCTCCTGCATCGAACAGTTTTTTCTGATGTTCCCAGTTCTCACGTAATATTTGTGGGTCGTTCAGTTCTGAATAAACATTTGCGTATTCTCTTCCACCGATGACAAGCTCAAAACGCTCGGTGAAATCACCATCACCCTCTTTTTTCTTTGCCAATGGGGAAACCTCAACCGGGTAATCCATGACAAATGTTGGCTGTATGAGCTTTGGCTCAACGCATTCCTCATAAATAGTATTAAGAATCTTGCCCGTACCCATTGCTGCATCTGTTTTTACTTTTGCTTTCTCTGCAAGCTTGCGAGCATCCTTACTGTTCTTTACCTTTGTGAAATCAACACCTACGTATTTCTTGACAGCTTCCATCATAGTAACTTGTGTCCATGGAGGTGTCAAGTCTATTGCTTGGCCTTGGTATTCTATTGTTGTCTTCCCCAAAACGCGTTTTGCTGTCTCACTAATAAGCGTTTCAACCATCTTTAAGCTGTCGCGATAATCCCAGTAAGCTGCCATCGTCTCCACTAACAGAAATTCCGGATTGTGGCGAGTGCTAACGCCTTCATTGCGAAAATCTTTTGAAAATTCATACACACGCTCAAAACCACCAATGATGAGGCGCTTTAAGTAGAGTTCATTTGAGATGCGCAAATACATTTTCATGTTAAGTTCATTATGATGGGTTGTGAATGGCTTTGCGTGTCCTCCACCATAGATTGGCTGTAGTATGGGTGTCTCCACCTCAAGGAAACCATGTCTCTCGAATATCTCGCGCATAGTTTGGATAATCTTCACGCGCGTGATGAAAAGGGAGCGGATATGCGGGTTAACAATCAAATCAACATACCTCATACGATACCTTAACTCTGTGTCCTGAAGTCCATGGAATTTCTCTGGGAGCGGACGCAGTGCCTTGGTGAGGAATGCGAACTTCTCAACAGAGACAGTCACTTCGCCGGTTTTGGTTTTGAATATCGTGCCTTCAGCCCCGATGATGTCGCCCACATCACACAGTTTGAGGATAGCATATTGTTTTACGCCTACGTCATCCTCCCGGAAATAGAGTTGCATCTTACTGCTTTCATCGAGAAGGTGAGCAAATGTCACTTTTCCCATCCGCCTCAGGCTGATGATGCGCCCTGCGACAGAGACAACATCCTTTGTTTTTTCCTCCTGCTTCAGCGTGGCATATTTCAGCTGCAGTTCAGCTGCCCGATGGGTTGGTTCATAACGATGTGCATAAGGGTTGATACTTAGCTGTCTAAGCGCATCACGCTTTTCCATGCGTTCCTGTATCAGTCTGTCTTCCATTCTCTTTTGGGAGTGAAGGGGTGTTTTAAAGATTATGGTTTATATAGCTGCATTCTTTGGTTTATGCATGTTTTGTTTATACACGAAAACAGCTCTTCTTTTTATTTCTCTTTTTTCACTTTTCATTCTCTTATACTTGGAAAGGGGAGAACTATGAGCTTATCTCGGGAGATATTGCACTTGATGCCACTGTAATGAGTGAATATGGAGAGAGTGACTATGGGGAGTCACAACTAGTAAGTTTGACTGTACGTGTGGAGAGGGATACAGTAGGTTTTGGAAGCGATAACAGAATTATTGCTACTGTTACTAACACACAGCTATTTTTTATTGCTGAGGACGTCCATCTTACTGTACCCAATGAGCTGCACCTCATTACCAATGAAACATATCACCTTTTCCTTGCACCGGATGAAACAAAGAAAGTCTCATGGGTAGTGCATGTACCGGAACTCTCTTCGCAATACAAATACACTTTTCCTGCGTCTGTTTTTACCATGAGACAAAAGCCAGTCCTGTTGCAGTTTGCAGCAATGCGTGATGGATCTCGGTATACTATTCAAGAGGAGAAAACAGAAAACAAGAAAACGGAAAAAACTGCAGCTGAACCAACGATCCCATTGCATATTGTGAACGTAACGAACATTACTGTCCCATTACTTGTTGCGGATGGTGAGCAATTTACCGTGTCTTTTGTTCTGCAGAAAGAGGCAGCTTTCCCACTTAATGTGACTGTTTAATTAGGACCCCATGTGCTTTCGTACCCTTCATTAGCAGGAGATAGAGAAATCATCGTCAAACATCTTTTTCCATCCTGTTTTTTGTGTAATGAGGGATAATCACTATTCCCCTTACTATCACTGCAATTAATGTGCGTGGTGAAACAATGAAGATAAAGCAGAACATCAAGATACCATGTCACCTTTTGAGTTGGTGGGAAAAGATAATATTTTTTTTTAGGGCATTGTTACTTTAGAAATAAGCTTTGCTTTCTCATGTTCCGATAAAAAGGCACTCTCTGCTGCATTGCGCTGTGTCGCTACTGCTTCCTCCATTGTCAAATAGCCTTCATTTACTAACTCGTAAAGCGTATCTGTCAATGTGTATCCAAACATTGCGGGATCATCAGAATTAATACTGATCAGCACTCCATGCGACATTAACTGCGGTATTTGTAAATCTTCATATGACTGTATAAAACCGCAGTATTTGTTTGATTTTGGACACATTTCGATACCTATCCTTCCAGAGGAAACTACGTCAACCAACTCGGGATATTTTGCAAGAGGAATAGCGTGGCCAAGTCGGTCTGCTTTCAATTCATTGATGGAGGTTACTATATTGTGGTAGGGCTGATTTCCAAACTCACCTGCATGGACTGTCCTTTTGATTTTTGTGGTAAACGTTTCAGCATATGCGGAAATGTGCCTTTCTGGTGGATAGGAAGCCTCATCACATGCGAGGTCTATGGCAACCACTTTCTCATCAAGGCATCGTGCTATAGCAACTCCTTTCTCAGTCTCAGCTTCCCTACCTATACACACAATCAGCCCAGTCTTTACACTAAATACTTTTTCTCCATCTCGTAATCCATTGGAAACCGCAGCGATAATGTCTTGATAGGATAATCTGTTTCTCTTCGCATGACCATAGTATACCGATTCACCCGTGTGGTATTGTGGTGCAAAACGCACTTCTGCATAGATGATACCATCCTCTGCCAAATTTCTCACTTCTTCAAAAGCAACTCTATAGAGGTTTTCTTCTGTTTGCAGTAATGCAGTTACAAGACCGAATCCTTTCTGCAGCAGTGCAACAACTCCTTCTTGTCTCAGTTTCCAGAAATAATGATCCAATGTCTCTGGAGAATCTGCTGGCACATTTATTGGATTCATTTTATTCTTCTCAGCCAACTCGAACAGAACGTGCGGTTTTACATCGCCATCAAGATGGCGGTGTAAATCTATTTTTGGCAATTTACGGATGGAATCTTTGGTGAGCATGTAAGTAGTATAAGCCACTAATTAAAAAAGTTTATCATTTTGTTCGGCAAACTACTTAAATAATGGCTGATTCGGAAGTGTACTATGTTGGATATCAAATTCATCCGTGATAATGTTGAGTTTGTAAAAGAGAATCTCACTAAACGTGGCAAGACAGAGATGATTCCATGGGTTGATGAGGTTGTTGATCATTATGATGAGTGGCTCGCATTAAAGAGGCAGGCAGAAGAGCTGCGGCATAAGCGGAATGTCATTTCAGAAGAGATAAACCTGCTGCAGAAGCAGAAGAAAGATTTTTCTTCAAAAGTAAAAGAAATAAAAGTGATACCAGGAAAAATCAAGGAAGTAGAAACACAGATGGATGCTTTATCTTCAAAGAACAACCATTTGCGTTTCATGATTCCGAATATCCTGCATCCATCAGTTCCCATCGGGAAGGATGCGTCAGAAAATAAAGTCATTAAGAGCATGGGAAAAATTCCAAGCTTTGGTTTCGAATTGCAGAATCATGTAGAACTTACTGAGCAACTTGGCGTAGCTGATTTTGATGCAGGGAGAAAGGTTGCTGGCCAAGGATTTAATTATATCTTTGGAAAGCTCGCACTTCTTGATTTGGCATTGCAAAGGTATGGTCTTGATTTTTTGCTCAAGAATGGATTTACTGTAGTTGTTCCCCCATTATTGCTGAACCGCCAGACGCTCAGTGGCGCTGTTGATATTGCTGCATTTGGGGAAGTTATATACAAAATAGACCAGGAAGATTTGTATCTTGCGGGCACTGCAGAACACCCGCTTGTCTCAATGATGAGGGATAAAATAATCGATGTAAAGAAAATGCCGATTAAGGTGTGTGCTGTAACACCATGTTTCCGGAAAGAGATTGGTGGGCACGGTGTGGATATGAAAGGGCTTTTTAGAATGCACCAGTTCAATAAGGTGGAACAGGTTATTTTTGCAAAGCCAGAAAACTCATTTATGCTTCTTGAGTATATGCAAAAATTGACAGAGAAGTTTTTCACCTCATTGAAGATACCTTTTAGGGTGGTTGAGATATGTTCTGGAGATCTTGGTGGCAAGTTCGCGAAACAATATGATATTGAGGCATATTTTCCGCGGCAGAAGGAATATCGAGAAGTTACCTCTGCTGGAAACTGCACTGATTATCAGGCACGCCGCTTGGAGATAAAATACGAAGAGAGTGGTGAGCGCCATTATGTGCATATTCTAAATAATACTATGGTGGCAACGTCACGTGCGATGGTCGCAATTCTTGAAAATCATCAGCAGAAAGATGGTTCTATTGCTGTTCCGAAAGCCTTACAGAAGTATACCCAGTTCAAAAAGATTGAGAAAGCAAAGTAATTCTCTGTTTTAGAAATGTACTAAACGCTTGCCATCTGCTGCTGGAAGCAGCCTTTTTGTATTCCTCTTCAGTCAGTTCTGCTATTGTTTTGGACATACCTTTTATGATGAATGCACTCACTAGCTTCGATTTGAGGAATGGTTTTGTTTGGTCTCCACGCGCTTCACCAATAAGCTGTCCCTCTACCTTGGAAGTGAACAGCTTTGGTTCAGAGAGTGCATCATCAAAATAACTAAGCACCTGTATCCAATAGGCATCAAGCGGCTTTTCTTTTGCCATCATTACAAAGTAGTCGAGACCTTTTTCTTTCAGCTCCCGCCCTACTCGTATACCGGGGTACCCATTTTTTTCAGGAATAACGAAACCCGAGTCATCACATATAACTGGACGACAGAAAACTGCATATGCTACACGGGCTTTGTGTATTGCAACTTCCTCCACACTTTTTTGTTCTTCATCAATGTCAAGCTCTTTTTGCACGAGAGAAACAAGATTGCCAAGAGCTATTTGTGCAGATATAACTTTCCCGCGATTGGATGTCACGAAATACAATCCTCCTGATAATTCTAGAGGGGTTGTTGTTTCGAGATATTTTGTAGATTGATACCAGCTCTCGATTGAATCGGGTTTCCACCATCCGGGAATTTTATTTTTTGGAATAAGTTTTGGCATATGAAAGGGAATCTCTCCAGGACCCCATTTTTTACCGATTCCCATGGTCCTTATCTCCAATAGTCCATGCCCACTAAACCACAGTCCATTTCTAATGAGGCATCTCCGGATAGCAATATCCTGGTAGTGATTTCCTCCAAATTCCTGTAGTGCATAATTGCATCCACTGTTTACATTTGATGGATTATTATCATAAACATTTGCATACTTCTCTGCAATCCACTGTAGCTCATCTGGATACTGCTTAAAATACTCAAAGTAGGCATCTTCGTATAATGCCAGTGCCGCTGGCAACTCTGCAGAATAACCATTCACATCCCAGATAACGCGCCAGTTGCCATCACCATATACCTTATCATAGTTCTGACAAATCTCTTCTTTCCTGCAGCCAAATGCACCGGGTCTCCCTATTCTGTACATAGACAAAAAAAACACATGACTCTGTTTATAATACTTCCTCTGTCTTATCTTGAAAACACTGATCCATAAATATTATAAATCATTAGACTATTAGTACACAAGATGAAAAAAAAGGGATTGCCCGGGATAGGTATTATTCTTACAGGAGGAGTTGTTAGCATCGTTTCCTATTTTATCGGAAATAAATTCATGTTTTTTTTTCTTATTGGCATTGCACTGTTTTGTTATGGAAGTGTGAAATTGTTTATTCTCCGAGACAAAATTTCTGAAAAATTTGATAAAGAAGAACACCATCTTAGATTGGCTATGCATAGAGAAAAATACCCGCTTCTGCCTGTGAAAGTATGCTCGTCATGTACAACCTTACTGCCTGTGCACGCCAATTACTGTATACATTGCGGGCATAAGAGTTAGCAGCCGTGCTCTGTGCGTTCCTTTAGTATATCCTCTTTCCAGTCTGCTGGCAGTAGGTTCTCTGCCTGGAGAACAGTAAGCACATCGTCTATAGTGAGAACTGAATGAACATGAATCCCAGTTTCATGTGAAAAGATCTCCACAGTGTTGTGGCCATCTGCATTCATCTCTTTCCTATCAACTCCTATTAAAACGCCAGCAACCGTAACTCCCGGGACATGCGCTGTCAGCAGGGCATTAATATCTTTTTTTGTATCTCCTGTTGTAAACACATCGTCAAGGATGATTATCTTGTCTTTTTCAGTCACTCTGCCACAAAGCAATCCACCTTCTCCATGGTCTTTTTCAGTTTCACGATTGTAGGCAAAACGAATATCCTGAGCATATAATCTGCAATATGCGCTTGCAGTTTCTGTAACTAAGGGAATGCCTTTCATTGCTGGACCGAAGAGCACTGTCTTGTCATCTACAATAAATAAGGAGTGCAGAGCGTGCGCATAATACTCAGACAGCTGGCAGATATTTTTTCCCGTGTATATTTCCCCGCCGAAATTAAAGTAGATTGGAGTTATCCTGCCACTTTTCAGCACTTTGTTACGCAGGATGCAGTTGTTGTTTGCAAGGAACAGGACAAAATCTCTCTTATATGATTCCATTGAGTTCACCCAGGATAGTTTCGTTTTCAGTCTTGAGCGCTTCCAACGCACGCTCGGCAAAACACGTTGGATCGTTTTTCTTTGTCCACGCATAAGCAATTGATGAGCCAATTGCAATGCGATGATATAATGGATTCTGCGTTTTAGCAATGATTGCAGTTATTTCTTTTGCATTGCCTCCTTGTGTGCCTATGCCGGGAATGAGAAGGGGCACTGTCGGAGAAAGATAAGAAAGGTGTTGTGCCACATCATTTGTATCTCGTCCACTCACAACTGCGCCAAGAGACGGGCATTTTTCATTCCCCGCAGAAATCCATTGGCACATCCACCTGGACAGAGCACCGTGTTCATTAATAGCCATGTCCTGCACGCTCGCATTGTTAGATGTTTTTGCCAAGACGTAAACACCTTTCTTTTCATACTTTTCAAACGGCGCCAGTCCCTCTTCTCCCGTATAAGGAGAGACGGTGATGGCATCAACTTTCCACTTCTCAAAATAATATTTTGCATAGCGTTCTGCACTCTTTCCAATGTCGCATCGTTTACAGTCCATGATCATCGGTAATATTGAGAGTGTTGGATGGCTGCGTATCTTGAGCACGAGCTCACGTAAAGCATTACTGCCATGGCACGTGGTGAACGGGTCATCCAGCGCCAGGAAATATGCCTCATTGAACTTCAATGCAGCAGGGTAACATTGTGCCTTATCCATCGCATTGAATATAGCGATATAATACTCAGTAATCCTGTGTTCAAGAAAACCAATAAGCGGAATATGTTCTGGTAATGGGTCAAGACAGAAACAAAGAATGCTCTTGGTTCGCTTTGCGCTCTCTACCAATTTTTCTAGATACATGCTGCACCCATGATGCAAAGCTTTTATATATTTGTTTTGCCTTAGAAATACCATATTAAGAAAATAAGGAAAAGAACAGGAAAACAGACCTCAATGGGAAAGTTAATTTTTGAATCCTACACTAAGGAAGGGTGCACATGGCTGGGCAAAGATACTTTTTTCAGTCTCTGTACCACTGTAAAAGAAATTGTCCATAAACATGCTCAGCTTGTTATAATCCTTACTGACCTCGAGCGAAAAGAGGCATTCCTTAAGGGAACAGAACCATTGTATGGTCTTTCCTACGTGTTCAAACATGATATTACAGATATAAAAGAAATGGAAACCAAAGGGGGTCTCGCAAAAGAGCAGAAAATCATTGTGCTGGATGACCTTGTCCATATAAAGGAAGGACTTGCAAACGATGATGGAAGCAAGTTATGGTTTCTTTTTATGCAGGTAATGGCAAAACATCATCCCTATCAGATTGGATTAGACATGCATTACTATAGAGCAAGCGACACAAGGCAACTCGTGTTGCCCATAACACAGACCGATTTCGTTTATCTCATTGGAGAGGACATTTTTATGAAGCAAACAGATTTAAAGTAGTTCATTTCTTTCTTTGGTATGGGAGTGTGGGATGATGTTTTACGGGAAAACGAGTCTGTCTTCCGTGACCCCGTTGCGCTTTCATATGACTATCTTCCTAAGCTTGTCCCTTTTCGTGAAAATGAACAGAAACGCGTAGCAGCATGCATCAAACCGCTCTTTTCCCGTCAGGGAGGCAGGAACATTTTAGTTTATGGGTTGCCTGGTGTGGGTAAAACAGTTGCAATCAGGCATGTGCTCAATGAGATAGAAGAACATACCGAAGATGTTATCCCCCTCTATATCAATTGCTGGAAGAAAAATACGTCCTACAAAATACTGTTAGAGATATGTGACCTTATTGGATACAAATTCACGCACAACAAAACAACAACAGACCTTTTTGCGGTGGTAAAGGAAAAGGTGAACAAGTACTCTGTTGTGTTCTGTTTTGATGAGGTTGACAAGTTAGAAGATTCTGATTTTCTTTACTTCATTCTGGAAGATATATATCGTACCTCGTTAGTGTTGATTACTAATTATAAAAACTGGCTGGCTGCTCTTGATGAGCGGATCAAAAGCAGGCTGACGCCAGAATTGCTTGAATTCCGTCCGTATAATGATAATGAGATAAGTGAAATCCTGAAGCAGCGACTGCAGTACGCTTTCGTGTCCAGTGTGTGGCAGGATGATGCATTATCACATGTTATTCAGCAAACAGCACACTATGAAGACGTTCGTGCGGGTCTATATTTGCTAAAAGAATCCGGCATTTGTGCAGAGGAAGCTTCATCTAAGAAGATTACTATGGAACATGTACAGAAAGCTGTGGGGAAGATGCAGGAATTTACCATTAAGCAGACACAGGAGCTTGAGGGCGATGTGAAGTTTATTCTATCTCTCGTCAATGAACATTCCGGTAAAAAAATAGGGGAGCTCTATGACGTGTACAAGGAAAAGGGCGGGTTACGAGCATACAAATCATTCCAGCGCAAAATCAATGCCCTCGCTGAAGCCAGCTTCATTGATGTTGAGAAAGTGACTGGTTCTGGCGGGAATACGACAATTGTACGGCAAAAGGACAAAAAGTTGACGGAATTCTGAGGAAATGCTTTTATTTGGAAATGAGTTGGGTCAAGAGCTCCTACTTTATCTCTTCCTCCCTTGCCACTTAGCTGAGTAAGTTGATGCAAAACGGCTGGTGGAATGCGTCTCCACGCTCTCCACATCGTCGATGAATCGGGAACACTTTCCTTTCCAAACAACGTCTTCATTGAAGGTTCCACAAGTTCTTCAAATTTCCTATAACTCTGA
>JAHFLT010000036.1 GCA_023264635.1 Candidatus Woesearchaeota archaeon
CTCCATCATTGGCGTAGAGATATCTTTTTTTCCATCAAGAATTTCAATAATTCTGGGCAGGCCGGTGGTGACATTCATTTCTGATACACCTGCCAAGTGAAATGTGTTTAACGTCATCTGAGTTCCCGGTTCACCAATAGATTCAGCAGTTACAAGACCCACACATGTGCCGGGTTCTACCATAGAATTCTCGTATTCACCAACAGCAGCGTCAAGCATTTTGCGTACTTTTGTCTCGCTCGTCTTGGCAGGCACAGCAGCTTTCATATCATCGATAACAAGTTTAGGAAGCTTCCCTTTGTATTCATCAAAAATTTTGTCCATTATCTCACCGTCTCCAATATCTTGGTAACATGGAGTTTTCCCTTCTCTGATTTTGAGACATCAATACCATCATCTCCATAGAGGAACTCCACAATCCTACCAGAAGCATCTCTTACTGTGTTATCATATTCTACACGCAGGTCCTGTAAAGCATTCGCAAGGCGTCTGTAAAGATAACCGGATTTTGGCGTACGTAATGCAGTATCCATAAGTGCATCCCTACCCGTCATTGCCATAAAGAAAAATTCCTGGGGTGTCATGCCTTGTGCAAAACCTTCCTTGACAAATCCATGCGCTTCAGTACCTAAATCTCCTCTCTTGAATGATGGTAAAGTGCGATCAATGTATCCACGCTCAATTCGCTTACCACGTAATGCTTGCTGCCCAACACATGATGATGTCATAGCAAGATTAATGGATTTACCACGTGCACCTGAGTTAACCATGACGACTACTCCCGCTTTTTCATTGGCATGCTTAGCAACAATCTTACCGCACTCATTACGTGCTTTGTTGAGCGTCTTGAGAATCTCAAGCTCTACAGTATCTTTTGTGTTTCTGCCTGGTAATGGTTCAAGTTCCCCCTTCTGATATTTTGCGATGTATTCATCAACAACCTCATATGCTTTTGTTATAATCTCTCTGGTCCTTTCCAGAGCATCTTTTGGCAAATCGAGGTCTGATACTGCAGTGGTAAGTCCCTCTTTTTGCAATGAATATATTCCCAGTTTCATTAACATACCAATTAATTTTAATGCAGCGTCTTCTCCATATTCTTTGTTGAACTTACGAAGCATAAGCCCTTTACCTTCCCCGCCAAGACTTGCTAAATCCATATGGCCAGAAACAAGCTGTCCATTACCAATCTCTACTTTTGTGCCGTCAAGTGCAGCTCCCTGATAGGTAAAATCTGGCGGTAACAGTGCAGAAATTATCTCCTTTCCATTTATTATCTTCTTGTTTGGAAGTCTTGCCAGCATGCTTTCCTCAGCACCAATACTGTACAATAAGTCAATAGCTTCCTGTCGGGGATATTCTGCATACTTAGTAAGAAGGTAATTTCCTGAGACAGCGTCTTGAGTGCATCCGATAATCGAAAGACCATAACGCGGGCTGATAAGCTGTGTCTGAACCATCATTAACACTTCCACTTCGGCTCTTGCTTCTTCTGTCTGTGGAATATGCAGGTTCATTTCATCTCCGTCAAAGTCTGCGTTGTATGGGTGACAAACTGCAGGGTTCAATCTGAATGTCTTGCCCGGCAGCACTTTTACACGGTGACCCATCATGGACATTTTGTGCAGACTTGGCTGTCTATTGAATACTGCCACATCTCCGTCAATAAGATGTCTCTCAATGATGTATCCTGGTTGGATTTCTTCCAGCAGCTGCTCTTTTGTCTCATTAGTTATTTTCTTTTTCTTGCCATCAGGCCGTACAATGTAGTTCGCGCCAGGATATTGCCCCGGACCACGTTTAACATATTCCAGTAAATATTCCTTGTTCCAATTAGCTACTCTCTCCGGGACAGTGAGCTTTGTAGCAATCACTTTAGGAACGCCTACTTCGTCTAATTTGATCATTGGGTCAGGACTAATAACTGTGCGTGCAGAGAAGTTTGTGCGTTTGCCGGCAAGATTATGTCTTATGCGCCCTTCCTTGCTTTTGATACGGGCAGTGATGGTCTTCAGCGGCTGGCCAGAACGATGGCGTGCTGGCGGCAGTTGCGCTACCTCATTATCAAAGAATGTTGTCACGTGATATTGCAGTAAATCCCATAAATCTTCTATGATAATTTCAGGTGCACCAGCATTTATGTTCTCAAATAGTCTCTGGTTTATTCGCACAATATCGCCTAGCTTATGTGTAAGGTCATCTTCAGAACGTTCTCCGGTTTCCAGTGTAATAGATGGTCGCATTGTCACTGGAGGAATCGGCAGCACAGTGATGATCATCCATTCTGGGCGGACATGAGCCTGCTTCATGCCAAGCAAATCAAGATCCACTTCAGGAATTTTTTCCATTCTCGTCCTGATTTCTATAGGCGAGATGCGTTTTTCATTTTCAAGGAAGGTTGTTGGTTTTTCAAGAGTGATTTTTGGTTGCGCAGCTTTGCAGTGCGGACATTTTGTTGCTTTCTTCAGCTCAGTGAGAATCTCTTTTGTCTCACTTCGCCTTGTGTCTATCCCTAGTTCCTGTTCAATCTTATGCAGTCGTGCAACCTTCTTCTCTATTTCATCAGCAGCCATAAGTGCACGGCCGCATTCCAGGCACGTCGCCCTTAGTAAGTTATAGACAATATCTACAAATTTGAAATGGATGATGGGACGTGCCATTTCGATATAGCCGAAATGACCAATGCATTCCTTGAGCTTACCACCGCAGGTCTTGCAGCGCAAGCCTGGATCAATGACACCCAAACGAATATCCATCAAGCCACCATCAACAGGATAACCCTCCTTATCGTATAACTCTGGTGTTACTATCTTCGCAGAAGCCATCTTTTTGAGGATTGTCACTGGCAGCAAACCAAAAACAATCGAATCAACCTGCTTATGGACAAATAGCTCGTCTGTCATGATAGTTCCTCTCAATATTTGTTTCGAAGTTTCAGTCGTGGATAGACTCCAAGGCTTTTCAATTCATCAAGCATGAGCTTGAATGCATATGCGACTTCTACAGAGCTTATGGCTACACCTTCTCCACAGACTTGGCAGTATGCCCTATTTTTGTATTCATCATACACTGCAATAAGCCCGCACCCTTCGCATACCGGAATGAGCGTCTTATCTGAATCAAAGCGTTCCTTGAGCAAGAGCGATGCGCCGTGCGCAACGAATGTATCTTTTTCCATTTCACCAAGCCGCAAACCACCTTCTTTTGCACGCCCTTCGGTTGGCTGTCTTGTCAGTAGCTGCACAGGCCCGCGCGCGCGTGACTGTATCCTGTTGGCGACCATATGTTTTAGTTTGAGATAATACATATTACCAATGTAAATTTTCGCGCGGATTTGTTCTCCTGTGACACCATTGTAGAGTGTTTCTGTTCCATTCTCCCGAAAGCCCAGTCTTAGGAGCTCTTGTCGCAATGAATCCTTACTTTCTGCCCCAAATGTTGTGCCGTCTACAAATCTGCCTGCCAATGCCCCCACTTTGCCACCCAACATTTCAATTAGGTGAGAGATAGTCATACGTGATGGGACGCTATGCGGAGAGAAAATAAGGTCAGGCACTATTCCAGAAGTGCTGAATGGCATATCAGCTGCTTCGAGAATTGTTCCTACAACACCTTTCTGACCGTATCGTGATGTAAACTTATCACCAATCTCGGGAATACGCTGATCACGCAGTCTGATGCGAACCATTTTGTTTCCTTCACCATTCTCTGTAAGCAGAATGAAATCCACAATGCCCTCTTCTCCGTGCATCATGGCAACTGAACTTTCACGTCTAGTATTTGACGTAAGGTTATATTCATCAGCACCGGAAAGGAAGCGTGGAGGGCTTGTCTTTCCAATAATGACATCTCCTTCAGCTACTTTTGCTTCTGGAGAAATGACACCATCATCTTCCAATAATCTATAATCATGTTCTGCTTTGTAGCCTTTTACATCCTTGTCAGGAATACATACTTTGTCTACTAGTCCTCCAGCATAACGCAGTTCCTCTGTTACACCTTGTCGGAAATAGGTGCTCCTGCCCATACCACGTTCGATGGATGCGCGATTAAGGATAACAGCATCTTCCATGTTATAACCACCATAGCTCATGATTGCCACCACGATGTTCTGACCAGCAGGATGTTTATTAAAATCAATAATGTTGTTCATCACTGTATCAACTATGGGTGCCTGTGAGTAGTGAAGGATATTGACGTCAGTGTCTATGCGTAGGTGGTAATTTGATGCATAAATACCAATTGCCTGTTTCTGGTTTTTCGCACCCATACAAATACGCGCACCCGGGCTGTAGTTTGCATAGGGCACCAACGCCCCGCAGAGACCGAACATGCCTAATGGGTCAACCTCTACGTGGGTATGTTCCGAGGTGATATCTTTTGGATACACCGCGATAAGCATGCTCTCCTCCTCAAGCGCATCTATGTATTCGACAATGCTCTGATCAACCAAATCTTTCCATGTAAGCTCATTCTTGTCAAGCTGTTTTACCACACTCTCGGTAAGAAGGGATTTTCCATCTTTAACAATAATCAATGCACGACGTGCACGGCCTTTGGTGCAGTCAACATAAATCTCATTAGGCTTTTCATAATAAGCAATGTTTACTTCTTTAGCTACATTATTCTTGCGGCGTGATTCAATAACCTTTTGTACAAATGGCACCGGGTTTTGCACAACGCCAACAAATTTGTTGTTAAGGTATACTTCTGTCGCATCTGGGTGTGAACCATTTTCAACTCCCAGCTCTTTAAGTACAACAAGCACTTTTTCTTCATCCGCACCATGCGATACCTTGCAGAGGAGGGCCATGTTCTTGCGCAGCCCGATATTTGTCCCTTCTGGTGTTTCAACAGGACATAATCTTCCAAAATGGGTAGCATGGAGTTCTCTCGCCTCAAAATTCTCCTGCGTAGCAGACAATGGAGAGACGATTCGTTGTAAGTGTGACAATGTTTGCAAGAAATTCAGTCTCTCAATACGTTGACTTATACCCTTGCGTCCCCCTACCCAGACTCCCGTCGCCATTGCTGAATAGATACGTGAGGTAAGCAATTTTTCCCTAATGATTACTTTAATTGAGGGGAACTTACCGCGCTTGACAATACGCTGGAAGTTATAGAGCAGGTCATTGACAAGGACCTTGAAATTGAAACGCACGGCATCCGCTAACAAATCACCAGCTAGCTTAATGCGTTTGTTCATGTAATGGTCCTTATCATCCAATGGCATCTCACCATTTGAAACGTGGATAAAGTGCTTCAAAAGCTTGCAAAGATTTACTGCCTTTGAAAATTTGTCTTTCTCATCTATACCGATATGTGGCAGCAGGTATTTGTTGAGGACTTCCTTCATGCGCTCGACACGAATCTCTTTAGCTTGTGTGATCCCTATCTTTTTCGCAATGTAGTCCAATGCATCTTCCTCATTCTTGATAGAAACGAATTCATACAGATTGATAAAAACATCATCATAGTGTTTTCCAGGAGCAATGTGGTTTGCAATATCCTCATCACTGAGAAGCCCTAACGCTTTGATAACAACAATGACTGGGATCTTTTTTACTCTGGTAAATGTAAGGTAGAATAGGCCGTCGCTTCCTTTCTCTATTTGGTGTGGAATCTTGAATGAACCTTTCTCTGAAAACAATCTCCCTACAAATTTAGAGGGTCCTATGTTTTCTGGACTCATCAGGAGTTTATTGGACGTTAAGTCCTCTATGCTGATGATTACCTTCTCTGTGCCGTTGACGATGAAATATCCGCCGGGGTCGTCAGGGTCTTCGCTCAGCTCAATAAGCTCTTCCTTTGAAAGGCCGTTAAGGTGGCAGAATTTGCTCTTGAGCATGACAGGAAGACTCCCTATCTGCGTGACAAAAGATTCTTTCTGCACACCGTTTATATGAGCTGAAACTTCTAGCCAAATTGGGGCAGCATACGTAATTTTACGCAGGCGCGCTTCAAGTGGGAAGATTTTTCGTTTTGAACCATCAGCTTCAGTTATTGTTGGACCTTTTGGTTCCTTTGTCTTATCTGGCATCTCTACCCAGATTTTATTGAATCTTATTTTGAACTCTTCTATATCATGTGGGATGATTGTTGGTTCAATCTCTTTGTTCTCCTCTATGATATTCTGTAATTCATGCTCAATAAAATGATTATACGACTCTATATTAGCATTAGAGATTGGTTCAGCTTCAATAAAACGCCGAAAGAGGATTTGTTTTGTTTTATCCATTTAGATACCCCTATAGTAGACAGCTTCTCCTGCAGATCTACTTCTGCGGACAATCTTAATGATATCTCCTTGCTTTGCATTCAAATGCTTAATAGCGGCATCTGTTTTTGATATGCGCGGCAGGTCTACGATACTATTTATTTTGTATCTTGTGAAGAGCTCTTCTTTTTCTTTGTCAGAAAGGAGGGTGTGCTTGGGCACAAGTTCATGCTTGAGGGGATCGAATTTTTTCATATTTGTCACCGCTTAATGCTTGACTATGATGGGGCGGACGAGACCTTCAGTGGTCTTGGTTTATGGCTCGTGGCTTGAGGAACTCAAACCCCAAACTTCCAACCTCAGACCATTTCGAACTCGCGACCACCTGATTAAAAGTCAGGTGCTCTATTGCCCTCCCGAGGTGCAAGGTTCTGCACCAAAGCCATGGGCTCTTGGTATCCAGGCTAAGCTACCGCCCCATACGCCCTGGCCGGGACTTTCCACCAAGTGATTCATCACTCATCACTCGTTTTTTGAACCCGGGTCGAAGCCTTACTGCCTTGTCGTCGACAGGGCTTCATGATAGGCCGCTACACTACCAGGGCTTTTTTAACTCTCTTTTTTCCTCCCATAGCTCTCGCTGTTGGTTTATATTGCATGAGGGCTATAGAAGGATAGCATTTCTCTTATGGAATTTTGGGGTAGTATTTAAAGCTTCCTGTCAATTTTCTCGGTTCTCCACATTCATAACGAAAGCTTTTCAGTTAATTAAGATTATCTTTATTAGGGAGTTTCTATTTTCTAATTGGATGAGACAAGGAAAATTTAGTCTCCCCCTTGGGACTAGACTGCTCGGTGCAACGCTGGGGGCACTAGGACTTTTCTTCATTGTCTTTCAATACAATGTGTCAGGTGCGATTCTTTTGGGTGTTGGTGGAATATTAATGGCGATAGGTGATAATCTATGAACGAACTTCTTCTTGCACGTATCATCGGTCCTACTTTGTTGAGCGTTGGGCTTTTCGTTAGTGCTTTGAACAAGCATTTTCATCTTTTTATTGGCCTTATCCTTCTTGGTGTAGCATTTGGAATTCTGGTTAATTTGTAGCATCTTGCAACGCATCAAAGTAAATTTTATAAAGTCTTTACTTTTCATTCTCCTTACCCCGCCTAGCTCAACGGCTAGAGCGCACGGCTGTAGTTGCTGTTCGACAGAGCATTGTGCTGTGAATGACCAATAGCCAGCCGGTACCGTGAGGTTCCTGGTTCAAATCCGGGGGCGGGGACTTTTCACTCAAAAAAGTTTTCATCCAAAAATTCTCGCTCTCGCCCAGCTCAGCAACTTCCCGCCTTTGCATTTTTAGTGCACGGCTCCTGCTGAATCCCTCGGGTTGTCCCTAAAGAAACCCGAGGATGAAAGCATGATTAGCCGCCGCGTTTAGAGAATTCTTAACAACATTACCTACATCTATTTCCGGGACGCCGCGGGTTGAGTCATCAGAGGACGAAATCCGCGGTAGTTCACATGATAGCTGATACAAAAGAGAATCGCTGTTCTCTTTGTGCAAGAAGCCCATTGCTTCTTTGCATTTCCCGTAGGGAGCGCAAAGAAATCATTGTCAAATGATTTCTTGCGCAAGAAATGCTCCAAGCATTTCTTTGCTTCCCATTTGTCAGCGCAAAATGGGCTACTGATAAGGCTCAACCTTAGGCTGCTGATCGCTTTTTTGATGTAGCCCAAAAAAAGGAAAGATAGGCAAGAGTAACTGTCCTACAGCCACTTCTTCAATTCTAGAAAATTCGTTATCGTGTGTATAGGCTTCATCTTTCCGATCGCAGGATAATAATACCGTTGCCCTCGCCTAAGCCAGATAGATGTTATCTTCAGTTTGTTTGCAGGGAACATGTCAAAATAGGGATTGTCACCTATCATGACCGCATTCATTGCCCGCATACCTGCACGTCGCAGTGCAAGTCTGAAAACATCGCTGTGCGGCTTGTTAAATCCAGCTTCCGAAGATGTGGCAATAACTGAAAAGTAAGAGGATATCCCCAAAGCATTAAGCTTCTTTTCCTGAATTGATTTGAATCCATTAGTGATTATCCCCATCGTGTATTTCTTTGCAAGGTATGGAAGAATCAGTGTGGCATCGTAATAAGGAACAACATTTTTAATCACGTATTGCCAATAAATTTCTTCCATCTCTTGAAGAAGCTTCCTGTCCAAAATACCCTCTTTTTGCATAAATTCAATAAACCATAGTTCTCTATTATCCTGTGCAGGAAAACAGGCAAGACGCTTCTTTATAGCACGTTTTGCATCATTATACAATGCAAACGCTTCCAAAAAATTGCAGTGAGGATAGCGTTTGCAGAAATGATTAATTGCCTCATATTCTGACTGAATTCGGGCATTGGAATCATTATAGGGATAGAGCGTATCGTCCAGATCAAAGAAGATAACCTTTTTCATGCCTCTTTCTTAGACATAAAAAGAAAAAGAGTTTTTATACTTACCGCTTGTTGCCATAGTAGAAAAACTTCTCAATGGCTACATCATTTGGCTTATAATTGCCTGAGCGTGGGTGGTTAACATAATCCCTTTTTTCTTCGGTTGTAGCGGTTGTTGTAGCTGTTTCAGTCGGAGCACTCCGTATTCTTTGTATATCCTGTACATTCTGAACTGGTTCTTCCTTCTTTGAGAGTTGTGCAGCACGAGCTCTCACTTGTACAAGTTCACTCCTCAGTGCAGAAAGCTGGTTTGCAAATGAGTCAATGTCACTTTTACATTTCCTAAGCTCAGCAATAATGTACTCATTATTTTTCGCCATGGCATCCTTCCATTCCTCTCTTCTTTCTGTTTTTTCCCCCTCTTGTTGAGGGATGGCATTCTTTGAGAGGTCTATATAATCACTTCCAGACGAGGCAGAATCCTTCTTCACCAACATTTCGCGAGCTTTCACGACAGCTTCGTCCTGACTTTGTACGATGTTGTGCAGCAATAATTCTTTCGCAAGCGCGTTTATCTTTCGGATATCTTCTATATAACCCATCAGGATCACCTTTTTGTCATTCCGCCAAGAAGTATAAATTATATAAATGTTTCTTACTGTTTTTTTTCTCGTCGGATAGTATGGAGCGATAATGTTCCACGGACTCCATCCCAGTGCTTCTCTGCTTTTGTTACATGTAGTCTTTCTGCAAATAATGGACCGTCAATAACATAGGATTCATACTCTCCTCCTTCGCCAGCAGGATGAATACGGTATTTTCTGCAATGCTCTATGAACCATGCAACTGAGTCCTTGTCAATCTGCTTACCTAGTAAGTCAGCTGTCAAACCGTCAGCAGCGACATGAGTGAGCAAGAAAGTGTAGCCAGCACGCGTGATGTCATGCAGGTATTCTTCTGGCTTCTTATGCCACAGCGGGGAGAACACCTTGAGTTCCAAGGTATTGCAGACCGTGTTGATTCGCATACGTTGATATTCAGAAGCAAGCGCACCCACCACGATACCGCGTATGCCAAATTTTCCTTTTGCCTGTTTGAGAAGGTTGTGAAGATCATCCAGCTCTTTTT
>JAHFLT010000046.1 GCA_023264635.1 Candidatus Woesearchaeota archaeon
GGTTACCATGCCAAATGATGGTTACCATGCCAAATGATGGTTACCATGCCAAATGGTGGTTATCATGCCAAATGGTGGTTATCATGCCAAATGATGGTTACCATGCCAAATGGTGGTTATCGATCATGCCAAATGATGGTTACCATGCACAGGTTACACTAGTCAATAGGATTTAGCTGTAACAGCACTACGCTTCTGGACCTTTTCACTACCAATTATAACATAGCAGCTCCAATTGAGCAAGTTACATTCAATATGGCTATAGAAAATTGGGAACTTATACACGAGTGTTGTATACAACATTTGCGAATGGGAACAAGAAGAATGGAAAAGTTAAAAATACATATACAGGAAATCATCAAAGACTGAATGTGGAAAAAAGTACAGAGGGCAGGAAAAAAAAGATGCCCCGATGGTCTAGCTGTAGCTCGGGCCTACCGTCTTCCTAATCGGAGTAGCTACTCCATGAAGCAGTGGATGAATTACAGAACGAACAAAGCGTAACCCCTACACCTATAATTCATCCACTGCCCACTGGGTGTATCATGCACATAGTAATGATGTTTTATATATAATCAAGAAACGACAAATCAATAAGCATTAGACATTTAAAAACATGTCCCAAAATTAGCTGGCAAATAACATTTAACAAAATATCCTCCGTTACAACTGGGCTCTGCGGCTTACCGAAGCCCCCTGGCCATGTGAAGTAGAACAGGGTCGGCATTCAAGAAATGTGGGAAGGAGAAGGCAACAGGAGCTCCGAAGAGACAAGGCTTCATATCCAGGAGTCCGTCAGGAAGACATTTACGATCGTAACAGAAACATTTGTTGTCGCCTCCATAGTACTCTTTCCAAGAATCAGAGGGAAATTCTTCGGCTTCTTCTTGAGAATTTACATAAAATGGCAAAGGGTTCCTTCGACTATTGAATTGTGCATTTCCGTTGAATGAACTTTTTTGAGAATTTTCTTTTTGTGGTCTTTGGTTTCTTGTTTTTTCCTCGGAATAAGCAAACACATCAAGCGGCAACACAAAACGATAAGCAGTGATACCCTGAGAATTGACAGTTTCATTGTAAATTAGTGGAAGAGAACGACAAAACTGACCATTGTATATGAAAAGAACATCTGATTTTTGTATCTCAGGTCCAAAACCTGATCCCTCACTGCCTCGCACTGCGTTGCATCCAGTCTGGGGCCCTGGTCCGGCAAACGAGAGAACTTGGCTGGTCTGATGCACATCTGCAACTCCTGAATTGACTGAAGTCAACGGTTGCAATGTGTTGTTTCTTCCAGCAAGTAGAGCAAAATAGTCATAAGGATAAGGTATTTTGATCATCATTCGTTGAGCCCATGTAATAACTTTCGATTTGTATCCCCAGAGAAGCTGTTTGATAGTCAAAGCTTCAATACTGTCAAACTGGTGCAATTCTCTAATGATCTTTAAACCAGTTTCCAATAAAATGCCTCTCGCTATGTCACCCGAATTCACTAAAGGAATGTTCAATGTAAATACCACTAAATCTTCTCCACCCTTTACTGACAATTCAGGTTCGAATTTGAAAATGGGCATAGAACGAAAATATATGAATGTTCCTCCACCTTCGTATCTAGCTTCTTGTTTCGTTTCAAGCACACTGTATACAAAAGGTCCAACTTCATCTAGTATTGGTCGAGATCCTTGTAAAAAATCATCACGATTTGTCAAATTAAAAACGTAAAACGTGTACTTCAACGGAAGTTGGCCATTGATCCACATGTCAGCTCTTTCGGAACCTTCAGCCAGCGTAGTCTGACTGACGGCAAAATTATGGATACCATCTTCCAGAAAAGTCGAATAAAATAAAATTGACCCAAGAGTTACACAAATGCACAGCCAAATGGCAGCACAGACTGTATTGCAACAACAACAACGGCGACAACAAGACTGACGCTGCCCCGTCGACTGCCGTCTCGTTGACTGACGAGTCGTGTCAAATGTATTCGTAAGCCCATCATGCGTCGACGGTGTGATCAATTTTTCCTTAACAGAATCACTTTCTCTAGGATCGGTTCTTTGAATCATTACGAAAATTCAATAAATTGCCAATTTTAAAGTAATGAGAATATTCCGTGTGAAGAGTTTGAAAAGTATCTTGGATTTCAATTTAATTTTTACTCGGTGACGCAATAATCACAAAAGACCATACTCTTGATGATGCAAGACTTTCAATGCAATGATATTATTTATTACACAGGGGTTGCATTCAAGCAAGGAAACTAAATGGCATTGTAGAAACGTGCAAAGAACCAGCTAGAGGAAACCACAGCCACCTCAGTTCGCTCGTGTTGCTAGTCATACGAATACTACGATGAAAATAATATTAAAGTGTCTTATTACAACGAGCTTATCTTTATTTTATCTTATCTGTGGGTTGATAGCATAAATTAACACACTATGTTGCTGTGTTCACTTGTGTATAGAAATAAAAAGACGAAATAAAAATAACATAATTTCGATGATAATGAAAATACTAACAGAGTACAACAAGTACAAATAATAAGTCTCATAAAAAAACAGAAGAATTGTCACAATATATTGCAAGGACGATAATGTCAAAGCAATAAAAAAATTGCTAATAGAGAAACAAAATATGTGGCTGCATAATAAGTGTGAATAAAGATTCCCATGCTTTAATTCCTGCAGCTTACGTAGAAGAGTTTCACACTTCCGTATTGCTGTGTTTGTGTCACTTTTGAATGACCGGCCACTTTGAGGTGACAATGCAACTCCGATATCGAAGATGCCTGATGGCGGCAACTATCATTGAAAAACTAGCTTACTTTTGTGTACATTAAAATACGTATTAAAGTTCGGAACAGTCGATATAAGTTTAGTTCAGAGTTTAGTTTAACAGCACCCGAATCTGCTACCAGATCTCTGAGCGAAGAGAGCAAGTATACCATTCAGTATGGCTATAGGAAATGTGGAACGCATGCACGAGTGCCCAAAACACTGTGCATGGCAACAACAAGAATGAATAAGATACAGAAACAGAAGAAGAAGGTAAGACGAGAGGCTTGAGTATGGAAAGAAGCAAAGCGGGCACAAAAAACTAAGTCCGACGGCCAATCATTACATAATCAAAATACAATAATAATAAATATAATTTCCAAAGTTTAGTTTAGTTTAGACAGGGTCACTAGTGCTTTGTCTAGTATCGCCATCTCGCACAGAATTGTCTTTTGTGCATGTGTAGTTGCACTATCGGAAAAAATGAAGTTTCATTCAGTATGGCTATAGGAAATGAGGAACTGAAGGAAGAGTAAGAATGAAATAAGCCAAAGAAACAAGAAGGTTAAATACATGAATTACTTCATGTGGAGACGCTACGCCCCGGAAACGCTACGCCACGAAGACGCTACGCCACGAAGACGCTACGCTACGCCACGAAG
>JAHFLT010000004.1 GCA_023264635.1 Candidatus Woesearchaeota archaeon
ATACCTTTTGCTGTGAATTGCTCTCCATTGCAAGTAAGTAATGCGTCAACAACTTCCCGAGTTGCAGGATCTCCGAATGTGGCTAGAAAACGCCTAGTAATAACATCATACACTTTCAGCTCTTTTTCTTCCAGTGCCTTGGGCGGAATACCCGTCGGGTAGATTGCCGGGTGTGCGGGATCTTCCTTTTTTCCTTCATGTGGTATAAGCTCATTTTTTGCAAGTAACATCTTTGCACAGTCTTTGTACGCTGATTGCAGTGCAAGGTCCTTGAGTATCTTGTCATATTCAATTTCTTTTGGGAGTTTTTGCGAGGAGGTACGGGGATATGAGATATAACCATTGATGTACAGTTCCTGTGCAAGCGCAAGTGTATCCTTTGGACTAATGCCGTGCACGCGATAAACTTCAACTTGCAATGACGTCAAATCAAACGGAGTAGGTGGTGATTGCTGGAATTGTGTTCTCTTAATGCTTATCACTATGGCTTTTTTTTGTCCGCGCACTTTTGCATAGGCAGCTTCAGCGTCTTTCTTATCCCAAAAAGGATCGATAATATGCGTCGCAAGAATGGGTTGATCTTGTTTTGTTGCATACAGTTCAAGTTGCCAGAATGGTTTTGGGATAAATGCTTTTATTTCCTTCTCTTTGGTCACAACAAGTTTCAGTGCAGGCCCCTGCACGCGCCCGGCAGACATTATTTTGAATGTCCCCATTGTTTTTATAGCATCTGTAAGAGCTCTAGAGATGTTGATACCGTAAAACCAGTCAAGGACATGCCGCGTTTCACCAGCATTTGCTTGTGGCCAGTCTAAGGTAGGTGTTACTTTCCCAAATGCCCTGACTAAGTCTGGTTTTGTCAGCGTAGAGAATTTCATCCTCTGCGCATCTTTCTTCTTGCACGCAAATCGTATACAGTTCAGCCCAATAACTTCTCCTTCTATATCGTAATCAGTTGCGACCACAAATCCAGTAGCCTTCTCAGCTAGTGTTGAAAGTGTTTTGATGTATTTCTTTGTGTACGTAGCTTTTGTCACATCAGCAATAGGTTTCCATTCCACTTCAAAGACGGGGTATGTCCACTTTTGTCCCTTTTTCTGCGTAAGGGTATAAAGGTGACCTACTGCGCACGCCACAACAAGTTCCTTTCTCTCATGCGTTATACGATAATAAGGAACTGTGTTGAGAGACTCTTTTTTCAGCTTCGTATCTGCCAGAGATTCAGCTATCTTCTGCGCAGCTTTAGGCTTCTCTGTTATGATAAGCGTGTAGCCCATTTTTCCTCTAAATCCCGATGGCTTTAAAAATCTTGCAGCTTTAAAAGACATTATGGTGAAAAAAGAGAGCCTGAAAAGACTAGAGGAGATTCTTGGCGTTTTGCTGCATTATGGCTTTGATTATCTGCTGGATGAGACCAATTTACTTCGTTATCTCCCATTAACAAAACGAGTAAAAGCGCGTATCAGGAAAAGAATTCACATACCATTGCCGATGCGTGTGCGGCTTGCTTTTGAAGAGCTGGGTCCGACGTTCATCAAGCTCGGCCAGCTGCTCAGCATACGTCCTGATTTAGTCCCTTACTCATTCATTCAGGAGTTCGAGAAGATGCAGGACGAATGCCCAAAAGTTCCATTCCCTATAATAAAGGAGACTATCGAACAATCTCTTGGTGCACCACTTACAATCATTTTCCACCATTTTTCAGAAGAGCCAATAGCGTCAGCATCATTAGCGCAGGTGCATAAAGCGCAGTTGAAATCAAAAGAATGGGTTGCTGTCAAGGTGCGCAGACCGCACATTAAGCAACAAATGGAAGTTGACCTTGAGGTAATGGAGTTTATCGCGAAGGCCCTGCAAAAACATTTTCCCAACCCATATAATTTTCCCAAGATAGTACAGGAATTCATGCAGTGGACAGAAAAGGAGATCGATTTTCGCAACGAGTTGATCAATGCGAAAATATTCACAGAACACGCACATGAAACAAGACTTTTCTATATTCCAAAAGTGTATGATAAATACTGCACAGATGATGTTTTTGTTGCTGAATATATTGACGGCATAATTCTTCACGACATCGTTGCTTTGAAAAAAAAGAAATATAATGTAAGGCGCGTGCTTGAGAGAGGTTGTCGTGCATTGGTCGTGCAGGTGTTCGATAAGGGGTTCTTTCATGCAGATCCACATCCCGGAAACATCATCGTTAGGAAAGATGGCACGATAGCATTTGTCGACTTCGGGATTATTGGGCAGTTTGATGAGCGCCTGAAGCGCAGAGCGCTTGAATTGCTCTGGGGCATAACCAGTAGCAATCCCGATATGGCACTTAGTGCTCTGTATGCAATCAGTACGAATGGCGTTGTAAAGGAAAGAGATGAATTCGACAGAAAAATCAAGCAGATAATGTATCCTCTGCAGTATACATCGCTGCGTGAACTGAAGATAACAGATGCGTTGAAAAACATGTTCGAGGCATGCGCTGCACATGGCATCGCTATACCTGTGGACTTCATCCTGTTTGGCAAGACCATCGTGACCATGGAAGGTATCGCCTTGAGATATGATCCTGATTTCTCACTGGTAAGCGTTATTGGGGCTACTATGGAGGAACTAATGAAAAAACGCTTTTCTGCAAAGGAGTTCTATCGGCGCATGAAAACGTCCACCATGCAATTATATGACCTCTTAGAAGATCTGCCTCGCTATGCAAGAGACATTACAGACAGGCTGCGTACAGGCAAGATAACTATGGATCTTGAGACGGGGGACCTTCGTGAGGTTACAGGCCAGCTGGAGCATACTTCTGGTAATATCTCTATTGGACTTATCGTTGCTGCATTAGTGATCAGTGCAACAATCTTATTTCAGTATCCGGCATATCAGAAAATAGCTGTAGCAGGGTATACAGCTGCAATGATTTTTGGCATATGGTTATTAAAACACACAGTCTATAGATTCCATAAGAGGTGAAAACATGAGTAAACTGCAAAAAGGCCTCCTCATCTGTATTGATGTGCTGGAAGCTGCGAGAAGCCGTGTGAACGAAGTTCTTCAAAGCGACGAAGCAAAAGCATTTGGACGCAGGGTGAAAACCGAGGCCAATAAAGATAAGACACGATTGGAAAGGACATTAAGGAACAAAGCACTGCGTGTTGTCGAGCAATGCGAATTCCAGTTGGCAAAAATAAGGTCTCTGCTCGCAAAGCAAAAACAAGAAAAACCAGCAAAAAAACGGAAGAAATAAAAGAATCCACAGAAGTCCAATCACATGCAGTATATAACAGATGTCATTGCGGCTATCTCTGAGGTATCTCCCATTGAGAAGCCACTCTTTCACTTTTTCCATCAGTCTGTTTTTGATGGGGTGAGTGGATATGTCGATGGTGGCAACGCGTGCATTATCCAGACTCCTTGGTATAGTGTCCAGATAATCCGTGGCGCATGCTGTGTTCTGCAAGGCGCTCGTCTCTCTTCGTTTACCAGGTGGGAATTCTTCATTGTCGCGAAGCGGGGAGAAAATGGATGCACAATCACTACTTTTGGTGCACCTGCTTTTTTTCAATGTCCCAGCGCATTAAACCATTCTTGTGCAGATGCTGGTAATCAGGTAAGAGAATGCTTTGAGCAAGCCATTGTAACATGGGCAGGAAAGCTTCCGCTGTCTTTTTTGGTAAAGGACGGATTACTCAATAAGCTTGTAAGCCAAATCCCCCTGCTCGGACTGGCGAAAACTACTGAGCAGGCAGACGTCTGCTTAGCGCAGCAACCCGGGATGTGGTGGACTGAGCACCATGGGAATTTTTGTCGGCTTCACTCCAATGGATATACAATCTTTCGATACGAAGGTGATACAGCTTTACTCCCTAAGCTGGCTTTCACTGCTCGCGACTTGGTATTTCCCGGCTATCCGTATGGCCTTATGCTCGTAGACAAATTCGCAAGGGTTTCTCACGATGAAGTGGATTATTTATCGTCTCTTTTCGAGTGTCTCGCAGGCAAATCATGGTCCTATATAGTGGCAGGGATGCGCTTGCTCAATGCACACAGCGTGCTCGATTCAGTAAAGTGAGCACTAAATAATAGTAATAAAAATTTTTATACTCTGTGCTGTACAGAGAGTAAAAAAGAGGTGTTCGTATGGTCAGTACTAAAAAAAATTCTAGTAAAAAAGTTGGTCATTACGCGTTTTTGGCTGGTCTTGTAATAGCTGTTCTTACAGGTATTTTTATAAAAATGCTTGACCCATCAATAGTGCCGTTGTTGCTAATGGTCTTGGGCTTAGTTGTTGGAATGCTAAATATTACCACAGGAGAGTTTACAGAATTTCTTGTTGCAGGTGTAGCATTATCTCTGGTTGTTGTCCCTTCGGGTGCTGTTGAAAAGATTCCACAGGTTGGACACTACATCAGTGCAATACTCCTCAATATAAACACATTTGTTGTTTTCGCAGTGTTGATTGTTGCATTGAAAGCAATCTGGCAGCTTGCGGAGGAAGCGTAATTATTTTTTTTATTTTTCCCAATTCTTCGATACTTTTTTATAACGTCTTCTTTTTTAGTGCATAATTTGCCTCCGTAGCATAGTAGCTATTGCGCGGGACTTGTAATTATTTCAGTAATTATATCAGGTAATCCCGAGGTCGCGAGTGCAACTCTCGCCGGAGGCTTTAGCAATGAAAATCTGCTTTCGAGGAAAATCTTAAAAGCCACCTCGTCCTAGATGTTTTTATGGCAAAAGGGTTGGTGCTGGCTACAATTCTCTCTGGTACAATGGTAATTCCAGTTTACGCAGAATCATTCCCTGTCAAAGTGATGACTTATAATGTCCTTTTGGGATTTCATACCTATCCCAATCAAATGCTTGAAAAGTATCGTCTTGAGAACGCAAAAAAAATCATCGCGGCAGAAGACCCCGATATTCTTCTTTTGGAAGAAGCCTTCTACGCCACAAAAAATGCAACAGGTTTGCTTCTCGATTACCAAAAAGAATTAAACTATCCATTTGTTGCTATTGGTACGTATGGTGATTTTCAGGGCAATGTCATCTTGTCAAAATATCCTGTTGTAAACAAGCAAGTGCTTCCTCTTGGCCAAAGAACAGCACTCCGTGTGCAGCTGGAAGTCTGTGCACGTGAACCATTAACAATTGATGTTTTCCATCTTAGTCCGTTTATCTCCGAAAAAGAGAAATCGCAACAGTTAGAGATGATTCTCCTCAAAGACACATCCTCATACATTGTAGGTGGTGATTTCAATTCACTTTCTCCCGATGACCATTACAAAAGACAAGATGTCCTTCCCGACTTCCTGACATTCTACGGTTTGCAAGGCGTCACTGTGGCAGATAATTGGCTAACATGCGGTGCCATAAAAACAGTCAAAAAATATAATCTCCATGACTCCCTCGGTAAATTCGAATACACGTATCCTACCGATATCATTAAAAAAGATAAGAAAGGAGCTATCCGTATTGATTATCTTTTTCATTCTGCGGATATAAAATCGCTTGAAGCGTACGGTATCAAAACAGAGGCTGCAGAAAGAGCATCCGACCATTACCCTTTTGTTGCGGTCTTTCTGGTGGGGTAATCTTTATAATAACATAATTCCTTGCTTTTGCAATGAAACTCATTTTACTCGGTAAGCCTGGCGCAGGAAAAGGAACGCAGGCAAAAAAGATAGCAGACTATTACAATATTCCCCATATCTCGACAGGAGAGATGTTTCGGCAGGCTTATGCAGGTAAAACCGAACTCGGTGTTTTGGCTCATGATAAATATTGGGGAAAAGGCCACCTTGTCCCAGATGATATTACCCTCAAACTTGTTGAGGAACGCCTTGCCAAAGGTGATTGCAAAAAAGGCTTCATCCTTGACGGATTTCCCAGGACACTTGTTCAGGCTAAGGCACTTGACAAGAATAACACTATAGATCATGTTCTCTACATAGAAACGCCCGATAGTCTCTGCATACAGCGCATAGCTGGCAGAAGAAACTGTTCACAATGTGCGAAAGATTACAATATCTATTTCAATCCGCCAAAAAAAGATACTCTCTGTGACACGTGTAACCAACAGCTCGTCCAGCGGCCAGATGATAAAGAAGATATTGTCAAGCAGCGTATTATTGTCTATGAAAATCAGACACAGCCGCTTATTGCATACTACCAAAATAATATAGTAACAGTTACTGACAACGGGAATGATTCTCCAGACAAGCTGTTCCAGAAAATAAAGAAGGCTTTAGGAAAATAACGCCTTGCACAATGTTGTTGCATAACACCCTTTTGGCAGGAAGAACGCAATTACAACCTTCTTCTTTCCGGGGAATATATCGTCTTCTGTTACATCATACGATAATGATGTCGCAGTGCACATTTTGTATCTCCTACTTCCCTCCACACTCAATTCAGGAAAAGAATTATTGACAAAGTCCCTGAAGGTAATTTGTTCTCGTTCCATGATTGGCATAATGACACTGTACTCCTGCGCATTCAGCTCTGTCCCAAAGCCTATCAGCTGTACTGTCTCCTGATCAATAAGTACCACATATTCATTCCATAGAGCAGATTGGTATGCGTGCATAAAGAAAAGGAGGACTAGCCTCGGGATAGTTTTCAACGCGCCGACGTGATCATTCTGGTGTAGCTCTCTGTATTCTCGTACTCGGTGTTCGTAATCCCCCTGCGCAGTAATTATCTCATCTACTGCTTCTTTGTATTTTCTCTTGAGAATAAGTTTCCCCACAACGACATTCTTGTGCGAAAAACGTTGTTCTCCAAAAAAATTGGTGAACTGATATGTATTTTTACCCTGTATCCTCGTCTCAAACGATTGTAGCTGTTCAGAATCAATATCTCTGACAGTGATGACGAAAGAGTTCCCTTGCAAATCACCCAAAAGGAGCGGCTTGTCACCGTAACCAACGAAAGTCACTGTACAATGAGGATTAGAAAAACCAATTTCCTTTCCATAATTGTTTTCTTGTTCAGTCTCTTTCACACTAATGAACTGTTCAGTCATTGCTACTTTGTCTTTTGTGCCGCTGAAGCCGATGCTTTTCTCCGGGATATGCAGGTGACGTGTAAGGCAGTAGATAGCGGCTAATGTTGTCATGTTGCTTTTCCTTAGCAGCCAATAACTGTACAGTCCTCTCTCTGTTAAGGTGAAATTCGCTTTCTCCCGTACGATAAAGTCTTCTGGCTTATATTTGAGGAGCATGAACTCAGTTCTCTGGGATGTCTTTATAAATAAATGTCTTTTTTTCAGCGCTATGAAAGCCGTAGTAGTGGGTGCAGGACCGGCAGGTTCCTATATAGCTTATCTTTTGGCAAAGCAAGGTCATAATGTTACTCTTTTGGAAGATCATCCGCAAGTGGGCATTCCCGTTCAATGTACTGGCATCGTAACACCAGCAATAGAAGAACTCGTCAAGCTACCACAATCCGTCATTAAGGCCCATCTTGCACGCGCCCGTATTTTTGCACCTGATAACACTTATGTTGAAATTAAGATGAAACCCAATATTATTCTCTGTCGTGCAAGTTTCGACCAGTTCCTTGCACAAAAAGCACAGGATGCAGGAGCTGAGTTGCTCTTGTCGCATCGTTTTATTAGTCATAATGAAAAGACAATACATGTAAAAGATATTGCAAAGAATGAACTAAAACAGTATACTCCCGAGATTGTTATTGGTGCAGATGGTCCCAGCTCCCATGTTGCAAAGTCATATGGATTTTATGGCAAGCGTTCATTCTTTCTAGGCGCACAGGCAACCGTAAAAATGACTGATGCTGAGTCTATTGATTTTTATCCCACCCCTGAGGGCATTTTCTGGTCTGTCCCAGAGGGAAATAATCTGTACAGAGTTGGTGTTGGCGTCTATCATAATGCAAGTTATATTCTCCAGAACTTTTTACATACACGCTGCCCCAACAAACCAATTCTTGAATACCAGGGGGGGTTAATTCCCGTCTATGATCCAACTTTACCAATTGAGCAAGATAATGTTTATCTTATCGGTGATGCAGCAACGCAGGTAAAGGCAACGACAGCAGGTGGCATTATACAAAGCCTCACAGCAGCAAAATGCTTGGCGCAATCTATTGAAACTGGCGAAAGCTATACTACCTTAACAAAGAAAGCATTAGGCAGGGAGTTATGGCTGCATCTCAAAATTAGGGAGATTATGGATAGATTTTCTCCCGAAGACTACAATAAGCTCATTGCGTACACAAACACGCCAAAAATCAAAGAGATACTTGGCACACATAATCGTGATAATCTTTTTTCATTCTTCTTTAAGATGCTGTTGTACGAGCCAAGGTATATTGCTTTTGCGCGTAACTTTTTCAGTAAGCCAGCAGTGACACCGTTAACATAAAATATTTACAAGGGCTCCATTCAAAAATAGGCATTCGCAGCCTAAGATCAAATTCCCATTACTCCTTCTTTACGCTGACAAAGAGGGATCTCCATTCGGGAAATGCAAAGAAGCCATAGGCTTCTTGCACAAGGAGAACAGTGGTTCTCCTTTGTGCCAGCTTTCATGTAAAGACAATAAAAACTTTGAAGCTGCTAGCCTAAGCGAAGCGATTTTTTGAATGGAGCAATCCACAAGCAAAACCTTATATAAATCCAAAACCTCAATACCAGTATGTCCGAGAGTGCTGCAGAGAAGTTGAAGAAATTTGGTTTTGATGAAGATACTATTGATCCTGACCAACCCGGATTTCCAAAGCCCATAAAACGCTTCAAAGTCTCATGGGAAACATTTGGGTTGAGCATAGAAGAGCCATATTTCTGGATGCTTGACCATCTCAGGGAGGCATGGGGTTTCAGCCAGATTGAGAAGATGCGGGATATTTTCACCGCAGCAGAAAGCAGTTCATTCTTCGGAGCGTCATATTCTAAAATGGGGATACACCAAGATAGGGCAGCTAATTATCTTTCTCTCATTGGAAAATTTGTAAATGATTTGTTCAAAATGGTGCGTGAACAGCGCATCCTGCGCATGCGCCTCGACATGTATGACCGTTTCAATAAAGGGGATAGAGCAGCAGATCAAGCGTTGAAAAGCATCTGGGTTGATTTAGTGGAGGGTGGCACAAAGAACCCGGCCTCTGTACTCGGACTAGCTCGCGAAGTAGGTTTCACTATCTTGCCTCCGCTTTTCTTCGGTACGTTTGTGGACAAAGTGGAGAACGTTGAGAACACCACAAAAAACATGACGTACAATGAAGAGATCAAACGTATGCTCATGCGTAAACTCCACCAGTTCATTGTCTGGAAAATCAATACAGAAAAGGAGCTGCGCCAGCGTGAGAAGTTTATGCGCACGTATGTCAAGCAGCATTATGACATTATTAAACTCTACATGAATTGGGTACGTCCATATCTTTTCCACGTTAAGAGGATGGGTATGGACCTCTCTCGGTTGTCAATGCCTGACCTGATATCCGCATTCGAAGGTTCCATAGTCGACATAGAAATACTCGCAAAAGGCAAAAAGGAAAAAAAATATTTTCCTGTTATTCTGCTTCATTTTTATTACCGTACCCGTCCAGCAATGGAATTTCATCAGGAGTACCAGCATCGTGGTCCTATACATGTTGGCCGTGTTGAAGTGACAGTTCGCGGTTACGTCTGGGACGATGAGATGGTAAACAAATATAAGCAGTATCGCCAGGAAGAGGATTTCGAGCTTCTGGGAACAATTAATAAATCTATAGCAGAGGCCATGGACATTTTCCGGGAAGACCTTAAGGATTATCTTACTGATTTGGGCGAAGAGTTTCCCGAAGGAAAAAAAGAAGAGCCGAAACCGATAACAAAGCCAGCATTCAGCGTATTTCAGCCATTCAGAGATCTTGCAGCTGGTTTTGATGAACTTGTTGGGTATATGCCCGGAGAAAAAAAATCAAGTAGTCCTTCAAAGAGGGATATTCTTGCTCAGGAAGATGAGAAGAAAAAGGTGCAAGAAGCATTGTTCACTCCATTGTGGAAGAGCATCGAGTTCTATAAAAAATCTCACGGCATGCTTGCCTGGTAAGCGGAAAAGCGTTTGCAAAATTAGTTTGCAATAGGTTTGACAAAGTAACAGAAAAACATCCTCATTGTTTTTTTTGTCTCACTGCCAGCCATTCGCTGAACATAATGCTTAAATACTCTCCCGACGATAGAATACCTTACTGCTAGATGTGAGACAATGATATTCAACCAAGGGTACTACACGCCAATGGACAGGGAGTACGAGGTGATTAACTCTATACCAACTTTCCCAGATAAAAATGTAGGTGCACCTCTGTTGGGAGAAGGACCAGAAGTAGTGAAGCTTGGTCTTGGTCCCAAAGATATTGGCACTTCTGTCTTGATGCGTGAATCCGGAGCTCAAAGCCTTCAATCCAGAATCTTTCATGGTGCAAGCAAAGTCGAACTCGCATTCCTCGGCACAGGCAAAGGACATAGAGAAGCGCTTACTCCTGAGTCATTCACAAAAGAAGAACGCGAAGCCATGCGACAGCTCGCACGTCTCAATAAAGTAGAAACCAGCGTGCATGCAGCAGTGGGTCTTGCAGGTGTATCCGGCTTAAGTGAAGGCAAGTTCGATGATATTGCACGGGAACAGGCGATTCACGAAATCAAACGAGCGATTGATTTTTCGGCAGATGCAACAAGTGGAGGTGCCATAGCATTCCATACTGCTGAGTTTCCTCGTCCTGTTTCAGAGAAAGGCCCTTTTGAGATGTATCCTGGTGAGGCATATGAATGGAAAGACGGCAAGCGTGTACTCAAGGAAAAAACAAAGATACCTGTCTATCTAGCAGACACCAAGACGGGAAAGATAATTTCTATCCCTAAGGACCAGACATTTTATATTGCTGAAAAAGACGAAGCAGGCCATCTCAGGCTAGATCAACAAACAAAACAGCCACATTTGACACCGATGACCTACGACCAAATTATCGCAAAGGAACGGGAAGACCCTAAAAATAAAGACAAAAAAGAGCACGAATTATTCTTAAGCCACTTTTATGATCAGCAGCTTGCCATGGAAGAAGGAGAAGCTTTGCGCCGTGTCTCTGAATTGCGCCAGATGAAAGAACAGCTCACCGAGCTTGAAAAAGTCAAGAATTTTGTGGACAAGAATTATTCACTTACAGAGGAAAGCAAGAAAGACGAGTGGCGCCGCTTTTTCGCAGGTGTCTTTGGTGAGCAGGCATATCGCAAGCCCATAGACGAGCTCAGAAAGCTTCCCGAAGAAAATGTTCGTGAATTACAGTTGGGCATAAAAGCAAGAGAAGATATAATTACAAGTCATTACCAAAAAGTACTGGAAATCAGGGAGCAGCAGAAGAATTATGACACCATTGAGAACGTTGGTGTAAAGAAAGCTGCAGAGTCCGTAGCAGAAGCTGGCATCTATGCGATGAAGCGCACAGAGGAAGCCAACAGAAGACTACTTGCGAAAAAAGAGGACACGATTAAACCCATTTTCGTTTCTCCTGAAAACTTATTTCCTGAGACTTATGGGAGTCACCCAGATGAACTAAAGACCCTCATTCATGATTCACGCAAGAAGATGCAGGAGCAGCTGATGCAGAATGGCGTTGATAAGGATGCTGCTTGGGATAAAGCCCGTAATCATATCAAGGCAACATTTGACATAGGTCATATGAACATCTGGCGCAAGTACTGGGCAGACGACCCAAAAAAATCTCTTGAAGATAATGAAAAAGAATTTAAAAAATGGCTTTTGGACAAAGTGCAGGATCTTGTCAAGTCTGATGTTATTGGTCATATTCACGTTGGTGATAATTTCGGCTTTCATGATGAGCATCTCGAAATAGGCAAGGGCACTGCTCCGATTACAGAGTTTCTCGATATGGCAAAAAAAGCAGGTGTGACAGATATCATCGTTGAACCAGGATCAACCAACTTCGAACGCATCTGGCCAGAGGCATTGGCTGAGCTCGGGAGCCCTATCTATGCTGCTGGAACCCGCATCCCCTATAACAATCCGGTATTGTTCGGCCAAATTAGAAATCAATATCATGGTAATATGATTTCCCCTTCTTATGTTGTAGAGCCGTATGCACCATCAGAAGACTGGCGCAACTGGACTGGCATAGGTTTTGAATGATATAGTAGCGTTCAAAAATTTCATTTGCCACTCTTAATGGAGAGCATATACACATCCTTGGAAAAGCGACACAGAAGAGTTCTAAATCGCAGTCGCAGGTCTCCTCATTTTCCCAGGTTTTTTGTGTCGAGCAGAGCATTAGCGAAGGCGAGATCACAAAAAAGCTGAGCGCAAAGCTATTTATAGCGCATCCTTTTCTAAACATCCATGCTAGATAAAATCAGGCAGCTCCTAGAGAAACAAGATATCCGTTACTGGGAATTCCGCCAAGAGGAAGTTGTCACGACATCGACAACTGCATGGAATGGCACTATTAAGGATATGAGTAGTGGCGCTAAGGAAGGTGCGAGTCTTCGTATTCTGTGTGGCAATGGGTGGGGTTTTGCACACTCTTCATGTCCAGATGCGCAAAAACTTGTGCAACAAGCAGTTACTCTGGCAAAGGCAATGGATCGCTATGGTCAAAAGAAAGATGTTGCATTCACTAAAACACTGAAAAAAAAAGTTGAGAGCAACTACACCAAGCATCCAAACACAGTGTCACTTGAAGAAAAACGAGACTTAGTTCTCAAGGCAAGTAAGCTACCTGAAAAAATAAATAATCTGCGTGTCGTTTATACAGACAATATTAAAAAAAAAATGTATACAAACTCCGAAGGATCAGAGATTATACAAAAGCTTTGTTATACCTATTATGGTGCTGAGGCTACTGCCGCAGTAGGTGACAGGATGGAATCAGCATATAAGGCACATGGCGCTTTACGTGGCTACGAGATTACAGACGGCCTTATGGACACTGTTACAGAAGCATGCACTATTGCGCGCAATCTTTTAAGTGCATCAGTTCCGAAGGGAGGCACATATCCCGTCATCATCGATGGCACACTCACGAGTGTTTTCGTTCACGAAGCACTCGGTCACGCTACAGAAGCAGATAATCTTCTGAGCAACAGCACGTGTCTGGCAGGCAACGAAAACAAACAGGTAGGCAGTGAAGATGTAACTGTTTTTGACGATGGCACTGTTCCTGATTCATGGGGGTCATTCTTCTACGATGATGAGGGTGTTCCAGCCCACAAGACAAAGATAATGGATAAAGGAGTATTTTCCTCTTATCTTCACTCTCGGGAAACAGCAGCGCTGACAAAAAACCAGTTGACTGGCAATGCGCGTGCGCAAAGCAGTGCATACCTTCCTCTTGTGCGGATGAGTAATACATACATCCAACCGGGAGATGCTGATTTTGATGAGATGGTAGCTGAAGTGAAGAATGGCATTTATCTACGTGGCAGCAAAGGTGGGCAAGTTGACCCAATTACAGGAAATTTTCAGTTCTCTGCCCAGGATGGATTCTCCATAAAGAATGGTGAGCTCGCTGGTTATCTTAGGGCAGTTTCACTTGCTGGTAATACGCTTGCTATTGTGAAAAATATTTCTCTTGTTCAGGAGAAATACGAAGATGGTTTTTCTGGCCACTGCGGTAAAAATGATCAGTCCGTGCCAGTACAAGGTAATAATCCCAGCATATCCATCACCAAAGCAACAGTAGGTGGCTCGTGAAAAATCTCTATGAGCAAGGTGAAGCTCTTCTCAGACTAGCTGAACGCGAAGCGAATTATGTACAGGTACACATTTCCGCTCCACTCCAGCAAAAACTCGAGCTACTATCGAATAAGACAGATTCATTTACTTCTACTGAACATGTGAGCTACGCCGTACTCGTGTACGTCAATGGCCGTTCTGGCACTTCTGTATCAAACACGTTTTCACCTGCTGTAGTTGAGCGTGCGATTGCGCTAGCAAAGGCGTCTTCGCCAAGCGAGTATTTCTATGGTCTGCCCCTAAAGCAGCAATTGCACAAGCTCCAAATTTTCGACAAGCGTATCACTGCATTGACAGAAGATGGTCTGATAGATATTGCAGATGAAATGATTGTAGGAATAGCAGATGAAACAGTGACATTATCTGCTGGCTCTGTCACGAAACAAGTGTCTCAAGATATAATTTTCACCAGTGAGGGTATCCAACAGGTAGAGCAATCAACTGCATTAGCCATTGTTGCAGAATGTATCGCGCGAAAGAATGGAATGATTAAATCTGCATGGGATTACAGGCAGGAGCGGCAGCTTTCCCCTTTGACACCGTTCACTTCAGCTCTGCAAGAAAAAGCAACTTTTTTTCTGGACAGTAAACAGCTTAAGGAAAAAATGGGTATAGTGATAGTGAAGCCAGAACCTTTTGCAGATCTGCTAGAGCACGCTTTTCTGCCTAATCTCAATGGCAAAAACAATGAAAAAGGAAAATCATGTCTGACTGGAAAAACAGATACACAAGTGATTTCCCAAAAAATAAGCATCTATGATGATGCATTGCTCCCTTTCGGCATCAGTTCCCGCGCATGTGACTTGGAAGGATCCCCCTCACAACGTACACCTTTATTCAGCAGAGGAGTTCTGAAAAATTTCATTTATGATTACAACACAGCACTGCATACAGGAAAAGCATCCACTGGCAATGGAGGCTTTTCATCTATCGATTTTACTAACGTTGTGGTTGAAGGGGAGTATCAGGAAGTGGACAAGGCTCTTGTCATAGACTCAGTCATCGGTGCTCACACTGCTGATGAAGTTGCAACTGATTTCTCAGTCACTGTGGAGAGGGCATATATCCTGAAAGATGGGGAGAAAGTGCCAGTTACCGGTTTTATGCTTTCTGGTAAGATGTTTGATGCTCTCCAGAAGGCAATCTCTCTCGGCAAAGAGAGAAAATCATACAATGGCATTTACACCGGTGCACTGGCAACGACTGGTGTGAATATCATTTTATCGTAATTCTTCACGAAAAGAATTATATATCCTTCTCCTTCCCAGAGGAGCATGCCACAGCCCGGGGATAGAGTCAAAATTGCTACGCAGCAGAAAACCTATGATGGATTTTTTATGCCATCGCTTAATCCGAAGATAGTAGTTATCAAACTTTCTAGTGGGTACAATGCAGGCTTCAAGCGTGATGAAATCAAAAAGATAACAGTGCTAAAAAAATATGTGCCTACACCAAAGAAACATATTCTTCCACAATCAGAAGGCCAACCGATCATTGCAATCCTCCATACGGGTGGTACAATAGCATCCAGAGTCAGCTATGAAACAGGTGGTGTGGTTGCGCAGTTCACCCCTGAAGACTTATTGGTCCAATTTCCCGAATTGGCAAAATGTGCTACGCTTCGTTCCCGTCTTGTTGCCAATATGATGTCAGAGAATATGCGTTTTGCACATTACAATATTTTAGCTAAAGAAGTAATTGCCGAATGGAAAGCAGGCGCAACCGGCATCATCATCACTCATGGGACAGACACGATGCACTTCACAGCAGCAGCATTGTCATTTCTCTTGCCGCGGGTTCCCGTTTCAGTGTTGCTTGTTGGTGCACAGCGTAGTTCCGATAGGGGGAGCACTGATGCTGCACAGAATCTGCTTGCCGCTGTGCAATTCATCACACAGACAGATTATGCAGTACTTGGAATCTGCATGCATAAAACCATTGAAGATAACGCCTGTGTCATCCTCCCCGCTTTACGAACACGAAAAGTACATACTTCCCGGAGGGATGCATTCCAGGCAGTTGATTCTTCTCCTTTGGCAGAAATCGTTATCGGCGGAAACATCAAGGCAAACAAAGATATCCCAAAAAGAAATTCTGTATGGGAACAAAATTTCCGTCCATTTGATGAAAAGATTCGCGTTGGTGTTCTCCCGATGCACACCAATATGTATGCAAGTGAATTCCTCACGTATAAAGGATTTGATGGATTGTTATTACTCGGTACTGGTCTTGGGCACTGTCCGATTATAACGTTTGATGCTCACACAAAGGAGCACAACGCCATCTTAAATAGCATTAAGTCCCTCGCAAAAAAAAGCGTCGTTGCCATAGCTTCCCAGACAGGACATGGAAGAATTAATATGGATGTCTACAGCCCCGGGAGGATGCTCATTGATGCAGGAGTTATTGGTAATCTTCACGACATGCCATGGGAAACAGCTTTTATCAAACTTGCGTGGTTGCTATCACATTATCCCAAGAAAGAAGCAAAGCGGTTATTTTCTCTGAATCTTGTTGGTGAAATTACACCGATAAGCGCACTGAATGAAATAACGTGAAAATGGATGACATGAAAAAAATGGACAAAGCACTTGGTCTTAAGGTTGGTTTAGAAATCCACCAGCAACTTGATACAGCTAAACTCTTCTGTTCATGCCCTGCTGTATTGCGTGATGACCAACCTCATTTTTCAGTTACGAGAAAGCTTCGTGCAGTTGCAGGAGAAGCAGGAAAGGTAGACATCGCAGCTCAGGTAGAGCAACTGAGGGAACGTACGTTCATCTACGAAGGGTATCGGGATACTACATGTCTCGTCGAGTTAGACGAGGAGCCACCACATCCGTTAAATCCTGAATCACTTACCATAGCTTTGCAAGTGGCGAAGTTAGTCAATGCAACCATCGTTTCTGAAATTGAAGTCATGCGCAAGACTATTGTCAATGGCAGTGTCATTTCAGGCTTTCAACGCACAGCGCTTATCGGCATAGATGGGAGAATAGAAGGGCCCTTCGGCACAGTGACTATACCTACCATCATGCTCGAAGAAGACGCTGCAAAAGAAATCTCTCAGGAAGACAATAAAGTCACCTATCGTTTGGACCGTCTGGGAATACCCCTCATAGAAATAGCTACTGGTCCTGATATAACAGATCCTCAACAAGCGATGGACGTTGCTGCATATATTGGGATGCTTTTGCGGAGCACGGAGAAAGTAAAGCGCGGCCTTGGCACTATCCGTCAGGATCTTAATGTCAGTATCACTGACGGGCAGCGCATCGAAATCAAGGGTGCGCAAGACCTCAAATTATTACCACTCTTAGTAGAATATGAAGCTCTCCGGCAAAAAAATCTGCTGGAGCTCTCAACTACATTCAAAAAAATCTTGATTGGCCAGATAACTGACACAACATCTCTCTTTCTTTCTTCAGCATCTAAAGTTATAGCTGATGCTCTCCATGAGGGTGGCATTGTTTTGGGTATTCGCATTGGTAAAATGCGTGGATATCTCGGAAAAGAACTACAGCCAGGAAGAAGACTAGGAACTGAGTTATCCGATTACGCAAAGGTGCACAGTGGAGTAGGTGGTCTTTTTCACGGGGATGAGCTACCTAAATATGGTATAACCGAAGAGGAAGTGAAGCGTGTCAGGGAGTTCCTCTCCTGTGCAGCGGATGATAATTTTATTCTCATAGTTGATGAGCCTATGAAAGTAAAAAGGGCAATGGAAGCAGTCGTGGCACGTCTTCTCGCTCTGCCTAATAGAGTGATAAAGGAGGTACGGCGCGCACATCCAGATGGTACAACATCGTACATGAGACCCATGCCCGGATCAGCGAGACTCTATCCTGAAACTGATGTGCGTCCCATTAGTCCTCATCCCGAGAAGGTCGCTCTGCCTGAGTTGTGGACAGAAAAAGCGAAGCGTCTTCAGGAAATCGGCTTAGGCAGTGATTTGGCGCAGACAATTGTATCTGAAGGGCATGCAGATTTGCTTTTGGATTGCATCAAAAAATATCAACCAGTTACGTCCAGCTTTATCGCTGAGACAATTGTTTCAATTCCGAAGATACTTCTGAGAAAATACAATATTACCATTAATCCTACAGCAGAAGACTATCATTTCCTATTTGCAGCGCTGGCAAAAGGAAGGATAACAAAAGATGCAATAGTGGACCTTTTCCATACAGGGCTTCCTGTCAGAAATCATATTGAAGAGTTTAGTGTATTATCCGAAGACGAGCTCAAAACCAAAATAAAGGAGCTCCTCGTCTCAATGAAGGATGTTCCATCCAAAGTAGTCGTGGGAAAAATCATCGGTTCGCTTAAGCTTCGGGCAGACGCCAGAAGGATAATGGAAATACTCCACAAAATACAAAAAGTATAAATATGTCTTTCATTTGTTACCATTCTTGTTTTGTGATATGGTTATGATACGTGTTTGTGATACGTGTAATACTAATATTGTTTGTGATACAAATGACACATCTTGAAAAATTGCGTCTTGCGCAGAGTGAGATTCGTGACGTGATTAACTGGGTAAAAGTCTTTGAAGAGGAATATAATTTAGAAAAAGAGGTAGTAGATACACTATGTAATCGCTTAAGGAAAATAGCAGAGGATATAGCTAAGATTGTCGAGTAAATTCTGGGCGAGAGCGTAAGCAGGATGACCGTATAGTTATTATTTTATTATTCTATATTCTGTATATTCACAACCTATTTATAGTCATCTCTCCTTGGTAGTTAAAAGGGTATGAAAAAAAGAGGGGTACGATGATATATACAAACGTGCCACTGCCGAAACCGTTTGTAGACAAGATAGACCAGATCATCGCTGATCAGGGGAGCAGTTATCGTAGCAGGCCAGAGTACATTTTGACGCACTTGCGACAAATAATTGAACGTGATCTGGAACGGTCTCACAAAGGCACAAAACAATAAGGTTGCAATAATGAGAATTGTTTGGCTATATGACACTCTACTCAAGCGCAATTGTGGAAAAAATAGGTTTTTCATGTTCTTCCTGGATAGGTCCATGCGAACTCACTTATGAAGTTGTGTCTAAGAATAATAAGCCTGTTGAGCTTGTTTCCTGTTACCTGAAGAACTATCGCTGGGTGTTATATATGCGTGATTACGATCACGATGGCCGTGTTGAGTCAATGACTATTGTCAAAGACCTTCAACCTTCTATGATTTCAAGAAGCAAGAGTGGCCTTGTGACATATGACAGAAAAACATTTACACGCGAGCAAGCACGAGAAAAACTAACTCTCGCTGATAAGGTATGGCAACAGGCGCTTTCCCTCCTGAGCGTAAGAAGACAAGTGGTAGCTAATGTATAAACAAGTGAATAAAGAATTTAAAATAGATACTGTTTAAAACGCACGGTTCCTAGCTCCAATGAAAAAAGACAAAGGTTATATTTGACATATACTTTATGGATGGAAGGTTTTTCAATACATCAATCAATACAGAAATAGTAAAAGTATGTGAGGTATTTATGGCTACTAAACGTCAAGGTATTGAGCGTATCATTACAGCAGCAGATCTTTCTCCAGAAGACATAAAGGAACTCGCGCGAAAAATTGGCCAACCGTATGTTCCCCATAAGCATAAACTCTATCCTTTCTCAAATTCTCGGCGCAGGTTTGGTATAGTTGGCGATACTCATCTTAACAGCGATGTGTGCAATGTAGAGTTCTTGCACGCTGCTTACGACTGGTTTAAAAAGCAGGATGCTGATTTCGTTATTCAAACAGGCGACCTCACTGAGGGTGAAGAAATGAGGAGAGATCAGAAATTTTCTCTGCTCCACCAGGGTATAGATCGCGTTGTAAAACACGTAGTAGAGACTTATCCCAAAGTTGGCCTGATGACATACTTTATTGCGGGAAATCACGACGAAGCATATTTTAAGCATGCGGGAATAGATATTTGTGAATATGTCGCTTCTAAACGGTCTGATATGGTTTATCTTGGGATGAATGAAGGAGATCTTCCACGCGATGCAATTACCTGTAAAGTGAAAATTTGGCATCCCTCCAAAGGCACTGCTAAAGGCCAATCCTACCAAATTCAGGAATTGGTAAATTACTTCGTGAACAAAGATGAAGTCAAACCAAATATATTAGTCATTGGTCATTACCACAAGTTTGACTACCTTTTTTATCATAATGTCCATGCTTATCAGGCTGGTACAATGCAGAATCAGAGTGGTTGGATGCGCACAAAGAATCTGGCAGCAGATCTTAGCTGCTGGCTAATCGATGTGTACACAAAACCTTCAGGAGAGGTTGACAGGATTCACAACCGCAAAATTTCCTGGGAGCAGCTAAAATGCCAGGCAAAATAACGCTGGACCGTCTTGTCAAACTGATTGAGGACAAGCAGCTTGACCCTCGACAAGTTAAAGATCTCATAGACGAAATCAAGTATCCAGGAATTCGTTCCCAAGGCGCTCCTGTCGATCTTTCTTTACTTGTCAAGAAGGGAAAAGTGCGCGTAGGTGTAGTTGGTGACACGCAGCTGAATAGCGTGGGTAGCAGGTTAGATTATCTCCATACATTGTATCAGCTTTTCAAGGAGGAAGGTGCGCAGGCAGTGCTTCACCCAGGTGATTTTACTGATGGCCATCGAAGATATGAGGGGCACGTATCTGAGGTGCGATACCACAGCTACGAAGACATAGTGAAATTTATAGTAGAAGAATATCCAACCCGTGGCGTACCAACATACTTCATAGGTGGCAATGATGACCGTACATACCTCACATCACTTAAGCGGGATATATGCGCAGATGTAGCAGAACGCCGTACAGACCTCCACTATTTAGGTATGAATCATGCCCGTGTGCGCTTTGACAATGTTATTGTTGAATTAAATCATCCACGTAATCTTAATCGTGGTGCATACACCATTTCTTATCCCCTCCAGAAACTTATTGAATGCTATAAAGGTGGCTGGAAACCAAATATCCTCCTCGTAGGAGGTTACCACGCATTCTATAATCTAGAGCGGAGAGGCATTGAAGCATTCCTTGTGGGATCTACTGCAGACCCTACTGCAACGATGATGACCAAGCGTCATTCTTCTGATTGCGGTGGCCTTATACTCGAGATTAATGTAAACAAGGAAGGCTGCCTTAGTGATCTGCAGTGGGATATCATTCCGTTTTATCGATAGCCGTAAAAAAAAAGTGACCCATGAGAAAGACCATGTGTGCTCTGGTGCTTAGTTCTCTCGCTTTAGGTTGGTATTACAGGTATTCTCCTGCTCAATTACAGCTACAGCCAACCTATATGTTACAGGTACAGGTAAACACAATGGAAAATGCTCCTTTAGTACAGGTCCGCAATGAAACGTTTATCGACAGGGTTACTTATTCTATACTAACACACAAAAGAGAAGAAAAAAGACTTAATGGTCTGGAAAAGATTATTGTAGACGCAACAAATGGCAAGTATGATTATGTTCCGATTCTCACTCCGGAAAATGTTTCGGCTATGAATGATCCTGTCTATAAAATAACTAATGAAATACTGTACGAACGCATAAATTATGTGTATGATGCCAGTGGTAAAGCAACAGAAGGAAAGGTGGCCCACCGTATGATATTGTTTGGTTCTGGGGTTGTCATAAAGAAAGCAGAAAAAGAACAGAAACTCTTGGTACTCACTGCTAGTCACGTGCTCAACCAACCAAAACTGCCAGTAGACACCCATGATGACAAAGGGAGAATTGTTTTAACGTCCAAGCTAATTACTCAAAACATCGTTTTTGTCACAGCAGATACAGAGTTACCTTTAGTAAACGTTGGATTACCAATGAAAGTCCTTGTTGCATCTAATTCCGCCGACATTACTCTTGCAGAAGTTGAAGTTCCTGATAAAAAAGAATTTGCCCGCTTTAAGACATCTCCCAAAATAGGAAATTCCGATGAACTTATGACTGGTCACATCATCTATCTCATTGGTTTTCCGCACAATGTTGGCAAAATGTTAAGTAACGGCATTGTTTTATCTCCGGGCAATCCTGATAGGTCTTGGGACGATACTAATTTTTACACCAATGCTACCAGCAACCCCGGTAACAGCGGCGGTCCAGCGTATGCAATACGCGATGGCCAACCTGAGTTAGTGGGTATCCTGAGCTGGAGAATCACCAATAGCGAGGGCCTTCATGGATCCACGAGAATAAACTACGTAAAACCACTCCTTACTGATGAGAACCTGCCTTTATACTTTCGTGATAGAACTGGTTCTGTAACAGAATCAGAGTAAGCAACAGGAATAACTCTCTTTCTTGGTCTTTTTTGTTCCTCAACATTATTTTTTATCATTATATACAACATCTCTTACCATATGCCACATATATCATAAATATGTTGTATTTATGTAGTACCAATGTGTCAACGATGCGGCAAAGGAGGGATAAAGCATGGTAAACAAAACACTGTTGAGTATTATTGCTGCATCGGCAATTACCTTTCCTGTGTATGGTGAAACGCAACAGCGTGACGTGCCACACTACCTAAAAGGCGTGCCAACAAAATATACTGATGAAGTAGACTGGTTAACAGCCAAGTTTGTAGCGTATAATTCTCTTGAGGGAAAATATCCAAGCAGGCCTGCAAAAGATTTCTTTAACGGTTCTATAAGTGTAACAACAGATGTGCACGGGAAAAAAGTAGAATTTATTTTTAAGAATTATCGACAGGAAGTCTCCAATGCAAATCCATCCAAACCAGTTGTTGCACATTATACACGACAAGGGAGGGAGGAGCTGAGTCTTGATCAATTCGAGCTTGTGAAAAATGATATTATCGCAACGCAATGCACTGCTTCATTACAAGCATATGAACGGCATAAGAACACAGAAAAAACTATCGTTGCTGCACAGGAGAAGTTGTTCAAAAAAAACAAAGTCCTAAAAGAAAATGAGAAGCTTGCTGATAAGCTGGACAAATATGTAGCCCCTGGTGTCACTGTGGCATCTGCCTTGTATCTCCCACGAATACAGATTACCGACTTCGTGCCCAAACGCCATATATTTGGTCCAATACCTGCGTTAGGTATGGCCTATCTTAATTCAGGCTGGATTTATTATGATCCGAAAGCCAGGGTTCTTGACTATATCGATGGTATGCCAAACGTGCTCATTCACGAATGTGAACACAACAACAGGCAATTCCAACGTTTGCCATATGCAGAGGCTTTTGATGCTGAAACATGGGCATCCCTTCCCATTTTGGAGAGAAGCGATTCAATAGAATTTTTACTTCACCCTTATTATGAGGATGTCAGGCATATCTCAAAGGTTCTGTTTAGTTTTGACAGCCAACAAGCATGGGATAAGAGCTTCTTTGATACTGCTGGTGGTTTGCAAATAAACAAGGAGAAGCTGCACCGTTATATCGCAAACATAAAACAGATTAGCAAAGTGATTCAAGACACTGCAGTGAACGATTTCATGACAGAGTATTATGCGCATTTTTCTTTCTGGTCAACAGTTAACGATGAGCTGAAGGACAAAAATGCAGCTTTTAAGATTTATATGTACCTTACATTTGAGCCAACGCTGCTTGGTGGCCCGGAAGCAACGCTCAAGTGGATGGAAAGGAACAAACTGGTCATAGAAGAGGCTTCGCGAAAAGCGATCGAAGCTATTAAAGTAAAACCATCCATACAGGGAACTGGAGCACGCGATTCACAGAAGCTCGAAAGCATGATGCAGGACCTCCGCCATGCAGGGATAAAAATAGAAGATCCACAAGTGTTGTACGACCTCTATAAAAAATTGTTTGATGCAGGTTATCTAAAAAGGTGATACTCATGAAAAAAACCCTTGTAGCATTAGTTCTGGGGAGCACCTTGCTCGCCGGTTGCGGACCAAGAACATATGAAACTGAATTAAGAGATATTTTACAAAAGGAATATAGTATGACTCCTGAAGAATCAGAGGTAGGCGTTGTAGGCGGTCTGCGTCCGAAGTACGGAACGCATGAGGAAAAGGCTGGGAAAGACAAATGGCAGCCTAATTATGAGTCTGTTACTATAGATCAAAGGATTAAGCAGCACAAACAAATGGCTGAAGATTTAGACATGATCCTTAGCTTTAAGAATAAAGAAAACACGCAACTTGTGGAAGAATTCCAGATTAGGGAACAGCTTGAGCAAGACGAAAAAGCCATCCTCTTTAATCTAAACAAACTGAATTTGGTTTCATTATACCAACAATTCGGGAAGCTTATGGGATTAAACGAAGAAGAGGCGCAAAAAGTGGATGAGGCGATGCTGATTTATCCCTTAGCTCCGCTGGAAGAACAGCTAAAATTTGAGGCAAAATATGTAACCGAAGCAAGGAAAACAAACCAGCTGACAGTAGTTGATGATTTACTTCTCGGTTATAAGTATAATGTTGAAATACCCAATCCAGCATATCCCGAGGTTGACAAAACACATCAAACAGTCTGGCAAACAAAGCAGGTGCTCCTCAGAATAGTGAGTTATGATGTCGACTCACCTATTGATCATAAAACAGATTATATGGAAGTCTTTCGCGGGAATGAGAAACAGCCAGCTATGAAAATATTCCATTCCGCATCTTCAAATGCACTGGACGTAGCAGTCATTGATTATGATCGTGAAGGTGAGAGGGGATACGGCATTCCTGATGAAGTGATAAATGTGTCAAACTTCACTAGAGCCATAGAACTGTTTGATAATGGACGGAACCACCTTGAAAAACTTTTTCAGGAGCGGAAAAAACAGAGCAGGGTGCGTCCACAGGAGAAGGAGATGAACATCACCATCGTACGTGTTGGTGAGCTAAAGGATGAGCCATGCGAACAAAACCTCATCGATGGGTTTTCTGTGCCATTCGAGTATATGCAAAAGGATGGAAAAAACTACACAGTGGCATATAAGGTGAAATCGTTGAAGGACGATGACAAGGAATTTTCATGGACAGCAAGGAGATATAGGATTCCGAATAGTATGTCTGAGGATGTTGTCGGCAGAGTAGTCGCATACTATAAAATTAAGCCGGAATATCGATCACACATCGAGAACGTTATTGTCGATGGGCAAAGGATGACTATCAGCCGTACTGGTCTGGTGGATGTAGCAGGACCAGACAGCTTATTCCTTGAGAAAGAGCCATATCGCATCACGTATGATTTCGGGCAAAGCAGATACTCTATAGAAGACAAAGACAACAAATTGCCTAAATACGAATCCAGATGCGAGCATGCAAAGCCCATGTTCCATGAGCTTGACACTTTGGAAAAAGAGAAGTAGCAGAAACATTTAAAGAAAACAAAATCATTACGATTGTAATGGTAAACGGGTACGCTGAACTGAAAGTAGCTTTTCAGAAAGTAAGAAAAGCCCTTGGATACCCTCCACTACGTCTTCCTGTCTTCGTGGATAGCAAGGGAACAGCCTGTATATCTTTTGACAAGGATTACCATGAGATAGAAATCAGCACTCCTTTCTTAGAAGAGCTTGTCAAGAAGGGTCTCCTTCTTGATACAGCACTTGAAGGCATCCTTAAGCATGAGGTAAACCATTACAGCAAGCACCCATATGACTGTAAAACAATACTTAAGGAGATGCTTTGGCTTGACAAATATGGTGAGAAGAAAAATGCGATTCGTCTGCATTATGACGATGTCATAGATAATCTTGATCTTATTGTAAACAAAGGAGATGTCAGTATTCCTCAGCTTTATCAACATATGGACCACCGTAATAGTCAGATGATGCAGCTGATGATGGTGTATTATCAAGAAGTGACGGGATGCCATTTTGGTGTTGAAAAGAAAAATCTTCCTCAAAATCTGCAGGAAAAGGTGATGCAGCTTAAGCGCATCGATTTCCTAGACACCAGTCACATGAAGGCAAATATCCTCCGCTTCGCATTCATTGTTCACGACATAAAAGATATGGATCCCCCACCGATGGCAGAATATGAGATTTCAGAAATGGATGTACAGGATTTAGAGCACGCAATTAAACAAGTTGCTAAAGAGCACGACATCTCGCAGGAAGATTTCAGGAAGCTGCTCAAAATGGTAGAAAAAGAACTAAACAAAAACCAGAAAGCAGTTGGTGAAGGCAGAAAGGAGTTCCTCATTAAGCTCCAGAAAGCAAATATATTTTATTATGAGTCTCTTGCCCAGAAATATACGCTCAGCATAAAGAAGTTTCTCCATCTAAAAGGAGGTGGCATGTTCCCGACAGAGTTAAGGCAATTTGAGTTTGATGATGATGTTGCTTCCTATGACCCTTTCAATAGTTATGGCAAGCTCGCTCCAGACCCAAAGAAATGGGTGTACGACGATTTCACTAGCTTTGGAAGTAAGGAAAAGGTTCCCAATGCGCTCCTGATTTTAGACTCCTCAGGTTCTATGCCCAATCCTTCAGAGACACTTAGCTATGCTGTCCTTGCTTGCTTCTGTGCAGCCAATGCTTACCTCATGAATGGCTCTAAAGTTGGTGTAGTTAATTTCTCTAATACTAATCTGAGCGTCCCTTTCACAGAAGATACAGTAAAAATATATGAAATGCTGGCTTCTTACCAAAGTGGCGGGACCACACTCCACATTCCCGACTTGGAAAAAGTGGTTGCAACCTCTAGTGACAAAATAGATATTACCTTTGTAACTGATGCAGGTATATCTAATTTTGAAGAAGTAGTCAAGTACGTGGATGGCATTAAGAACATAAATCGTGTGACTTTTATACGGCTTAAAGATAATTTTGCAGAAGGAGATAAAAATTTTACTGCCATGAAGAAGCACTATGGCAAGACAATATCCTTTCACGAAGTGGAAAAGCAAGAAGATATCTTACCTATCATCTTAGGCAATGTGGGATGGTAAACCAAAGACGTTTGTCTCTAAAAAGGAACATTTTTAATGATTTTCTAACTCACTTGTGTTATGGGCATTGATTTTTATATTGGCCTCTGCAAACCCGATGAGAAAAGGGAGATTACAGTAAAGCAAGCATTCGCAGACATTGTTTTCGAAGAGAAAGCAGTTTATGTTGGGAAAAAGAAAATACTCTACACATTCGATGAAAGCCTGCTAGCGCTAAGAGAACGCGGCTACGAGCGCCACCCCCGGCCAGCAGAAGCGTTTGAACTGATTTATAATGGTCTGGAAGGGAGGTTATCACCAGAACAGAAAGCAATCGCTGATGATATGACAAGCTATAATTATGGTGAATGGCTGAGCATAGCGGTGCTGCAGAAAGGAAATCTGTTACATTGTTATCTTGACCCAGAGAATCTCAAATGGGATGAGAAAGCGTGGAAGTATGTTACGCATGAAGGAAAATTGAAACACGCGGGAGAGGAAGTGTATTCCATTGGTTCATTGTGTGGATGTGTTTCCATTAAAGACGTGAACGAAATAAATCCTGCTTTGGTCGAGAAGCTCTGGTCTCGTCACTATGCGATATTGTCGGAAGAAGTTAAACAGAATGCGTGGATTTGGCTTCCATCAGAAAACGTCTTATGGCCTGTTAGTCGCGGAGACTACAACAAATTTTTTATCCTCCCTTATATTAACCATTGGGCATCTCGCGGGGTACGTCAAAAATGAACATTGATTCCTATCTCGGTATAGGAAAACCCGATGAGAAAAAGGAGATTACAGTAAAGCCAGCTCTATCGGAGATTGTTTTCGAACCGAAAGTGATGTATGAAGGGAAAGTAAGAAAACTCTACACATTCGATGAAAGTCTGCGAGCACTACGAGAACGCGGCTACGAGCGCCACCCCCGTCCTGCGGAAGCGTTTGAACTGATTTATAATGGTCTGGAAGGGAGGTTATCACCAGAACAGAAAGCAATCGCTAATGATATGACAAGCTATAATTATGGTGAATGGCTGAGTATGGCGATGATGCGGGAAGGAAATCTGTTGCACTGCTATCTCGACCCGGAGAATCTCGTGTGGGATGGGAAAATGTATTTCGTGCAAGGAGGAAAACTAAAACACGCTGGAGAAGAAGTGTATTCAATTGGTTCATTGCATGGGTATATTCCCATTAAAGACGTGAACGAAATAAATCCCGCTTTGGTCGAGAAGCTCTGGTCTCGTCATTACGCAATACTGCCAGAAGAGGTTAGACAGAATGCATGGGTGGGGCTTCTACCAGAGAATGTTTTGTGGCCAGTCAGTCGCGGCATCAACGATGGTTGGTATAATATGAACATATACTTTAACCTTAGGGCTTCTCGTGGGGTACGAAGAAATGCATAGCATTCCAAAGAAATTCGTCACGAATTTCTTGGACCAAAAAAATGCAAAAGCATTTTTTTGGTTCTTATACAAGAAATCTCTGCAGAGATCTCTTTGTAACACTTCTTAAATAATCAGTGAGGTTATATTTTCTATATGGCCAATTAATATATTTTTCAGTAGCCATATGTAGCGTAATTGTACTTAGACCAAAGAACTTATCTTGGCAAATAACACTTTCCTTTCAAAGAAGTCCTGATTTTATCCTTGCTCGTTACCATAAACCAATGCTGTTGCCCTCCATCATGCCACAATGGGAGTAATGTCTGTGTTGGCAGCACTTTACGGGTTGGCTTATAGGGATCATGCATGAAGAAATATTCTGACAAATACCCAAAAATAACAGAGTAGTGTCCATCTTTTGTATCAGGTTCCTGCCAATTTATGATGATGGGATAACCCCGGTTGATGAATGATTTGAGATGCCGTGGTTGGGCATTCTGCTTAACAAAACAATGATATCCTAGCGTTTGTACAGTACTTATTAGTTTTTCATGATTGGTTCCACCAAGAGGGGAGGATTTCGTATGTTTGCGCAGGCGTCTTTCCGCAATGTTTTCACCAAAGTAGTGCATAATCATTTTCAGAACAGCTGGCCCACATGTAAACTCTGTTTCTTGTTCAAAGTAAGGTACAGGTACCACAACAGGCTTCCGCGCTTGCTTCAAGAATTGGGTTGGCGACACGACTTGCATGGGTAAGAGAATACTTTCCCGTCTTTAAGTAGTTTTTGTTTCACGCCCAAAACTATATAAATAACCTCAATTAACTATAGTTAATTAACTATAGTTAACCATGATTATCATGTTATTACCATTTACCGTAGTTATGGTAATATATGTATGAGGTGAACCAATGCAAAAACTAGTCTATCCTGAAGAAGTTGAAGTGCATTACTTATTACCAGCCATACGGCGTCAGCTTGCACTTTTTCTTAAGGAACGTGGTCTGGGGCATGGAGAGATTGCACAGCTGCTCAAAATATCTGAGCCATCTGTCAGTCACTATGTGAAAGCAAAGAGAGCAACGAAGGTAATCTTTTCTGGCGTAGAAAAAGATGAAATCAACAAAAGTGCTGAAAGGCTTGTGCAAAATAATCGACCGTTGGTAGAGGAAACAGCACATTTACTGCACGTCCTTAAAGAGAGTAGGTTCACCTGCAAAGTGTGCACAGAAGTTACCGATGCTCCAAAAGAATGTGTTGCTTGCTTCCAACACGGAGTTATTTTCCATGAAAGAGCTACAAACTAAGACTAGTGAAAGTAAAACCACTGAAAACCCAAAAAAGACTAACGATTCCACCAGGACTAACGACCCAATACAGAAGATACTCAAAATGTTAGAAGATTATGATGAAGATACCCCCCCCCGCAAAAATGTGATGGGTACTTGGGGAGAGTAAATACTTTGGAGAATAAAATGAAACAGAATGTGGAACAGGACGTGAAACAGGATACCCTTCTCCAGATAGATGATTTGTATGTTTCTGTGCAAGGGAAATCTATTCTGAAAGGAGTCTCCCTTACCATCAAGCCTGGAGAAATCCATGCAGTCATGGGTCCCAATGGTTCTGGAAAGAGCACATTATCTTATGTTTTATCAGGGCACCCTAAATATGCTGTTGACAAAGGCAAAATCACCTATAACGGAAAGGATTTTGGTGCGTTATCTCCGCAGCAACGTGCAGCAGAGGGGTTTTTCTTGGCATTCCAATATCCCGTAGAAGTTCCGGGTGTTACTCTACGTCACTTCCTTTATACTATATGCAAACAACAGAAAAACAGTAGTCCTGCCCAGTTCAAGCAGTTACTACAGCCATGTATGGAGGCTCTTGGTTATGATATAACCTTCCTTGACAGACAGCTTAATGTAGGTTTCTCTGGCGGGGAGAAGAAACGTGCAGAAGTCCTTCAATTGCTTATGCTCAAACCGACACTCGCTGTTCTGGACGAAACAGATTCAGGTTTGGATGTTGATTCTCTGAAGCTTGTTGCCAAAGCAGTTAATTCTCTTCGTAGCAAAGAATTCAGCGCTATCGTCATTACACATTATCCCACCGTTCTTGAGTTTTTGAAGCCGGATTATGTGCATATCTTGGCAAGTGGTAAAGTAGTCGCATCCGGAGATGTGCAACTTGCTCATGAAGTCATGAAAGGAGGTTACCAAAAATGGACAAAGTAGACAAAGCGGAGTTGCAATTTTTGAATACTGATTATGAAGAGAAATATGGCTTCCGTGACCCAGAGCAATATGTCACTCGCACAGAAATAGGCATATCTGTGGAAATCATAAACGAGATGTGCCAGATAAAAGATGAGCCTGAGTATATGCGTCAGATAAGATTGAAGGCGTTGCAGGTATTCCTGAGTAAGCCAATGCCACAATGGGGCGGAGACCTCAGTCAGATTGATTTTAGTAAGATCACTTATTATATCAAACCATCAGACAAGATGAGGAATAATTGGGAAGATGTGCCAGATAATATCAGAAAGACGTTTGAACGCTTGGGGATTCCTGAAGCTGAGAAGAAGTTTTTGGGGGGTGTAGGTGCTCAATATGAGAGCGAAAGTGTCTACCACAAGCTGCGCGAGGACTTGGAAGCGCAAGGAGTGATATTCACTGATATGAGTGAAGCTGTAAAGAAGTATCCAGACCTCGTTAAAAAATACTTCGGGACTGTTGTACCAATGGGGGACAATAAGTTTGCAGCACTAAACACTGCAGTATGGAGCGGTGGCTCTTTCATCTACATTCCAAAAGGAGTCAAGGTGACAATGCCTTTGCAAGCATACTTCCGTATCAATGCGCAGAATGTTGGTCAGTTTGAGCGAACACTCATTATTGCAGATGAAGGTGCAGAAGTATCATACATCGAGGGGTGCACCGCCCCAACATACTCAACCAACTCTTTGCATGCAGCAGTCGTTGAAGTGATAGCAGAGAAAAATGCAAAGATCCGCTACACAACTATTCAAAATTGGTCAAGTAATGTCTATAACCTTGTCACCAAACGTGCAGTCGCCCATGAGAATGCAGTTATTGAGTGGATTGATGGGAATTTAGGGAGCAAGCTTACGATGAAGTACCCAAGTGTCTATCTTGTGGGGGAAAATGCGAAAGCAGATATCCTTAGCGTTGCATATGCTGGTAATGGGCAGCATCAGGATGCTGGTGGAAAAGCAGTACATCTGGCACCTAATACAACGTCACGGATTATCTCAAAATCAGTAAGCAGTGGTAGTGGGAGGGCCAGTTATCGCGGACTTGTGCGTATAGCGAAGGGTGCTATTAATGCAACATCCACTGTGCGATGCGACGCTCTTTTGCTCGATGAAAAGGCACGTTCTGATACCTATCCTACAATGCAGATTGAAGAAGAGCAGTCTACAATAGGACATGAAGCATACGTTGGTAAGATAGGCGAAGAGCAACTATTCTATCTCATGTCTCGTGGGCTTTCTGAGCAGGAAGCAATGGCCATGATTGTCCTTGGATTCATTGCCGAGTTCACAAAAGAACTGCCAATGGAATATGCCATTGAACTGAACAAGCTTATCCGGATGGAAATGGAGGGGTGTGCAGGATAATGGACACACGGACGGAAAGATATCAGGAACATGCACGACCTATTTCTCCTAAAAATCCCTTCAGCGAACTCTCTGTAGAGAAATATCTCGTGCCAGTAGTCTTTCCAGAAAAAGATAAAGTTGTCATCTCAATCAGCGAAGACGTGCAGTGCTTCATTCCATCAGTTTTAGCAAAAAAGGGGGTTATCTGTGTACCGTTGGCAAAGGCAGAAGAGTATGTGAAGTCATACCTAAAAGAGCAAAGCAGAGAAGCAGTGACAGAAGCAGTAACAAATACAATTCTCTCCACAACAGGTTTTTTTCTATTGGTCCCGCCTAATGTAGAGGTGGAAGCTAAAATAATATCCTATGCAAATGCGCTAACCGCAGACAAAAACATTATTGTTGTCGAAAAAAACAGCTCACTTAAGTTGCTTCATGAGGTTCAAGCAGCTGGTCAGAAGACAGCACGATGCAGTGCAATCACCGTTATAGGCAAAGAACATGCTACGATAACTATTTTCCATCTCCTTTATGCCCGCAATGAAAAAACAAATATCGTAGAGAATATTGTGCTTGATGCGCACGCGTCATTACATCGCGTCGTAGCCCACGTCGAAGGGGAGAACCTCAAAGTACATTCCACCATTACATTGGCAGGTGAATATGCTCAGGTTGATGATAAGGAACTCTTTTTGTGCAGCAAAACTCAACAATATGTGTTCGACACTATAATACATCACAAAGCAAGTTACACTGTTTCTAATGCAGTCATCAAAGGGGTAGCTAAAGATGCAGCATCATGCAAAGCAAGAGGCATTGTAAGAATAGACAAAGATACGAAACAGACATCCTCAAACCTTTCTGAACATGTACTCTTACTCAATAAAGGAGCGAAAGCAGATGCCATTCCGAGTATGGAGATAGAAGCACTTGACGTGCAAGCGAGACATTCAGCTTCTGTTAGCCATTTAGATGAGAACCAGCTTTTTTATGCTATGGCTCGTGGGATTCCGCTCGATGAAGCACGGAAAATGATTGTATTTGGCTTTCTTTCAGCAGTAAGCGAATCTATCCCGAATATTCAGGACATGCTAACCCGTAAAATGGGTGAATAAAATGCAAGCCAGTTATATACAGGTCAGTGAAGAAATGCCACTCGGTAAAGAGAGGCAAGGCAGTAAAGAGATAGCTGTCAGTAAAGATTTTCCCATCCTGCAAACAAAGATCAGAGGAAAACCTCTTATCTACTTAGACAGTGCTGCCACCTCACAAAAACCACTTTCAGTGATCACTGCAATCGATACCTACTATAAAACAACAAATGCAAATATCCATCGTGGCCTGCATACGCTTTCTGGACAAGCGACTGATCTCTATGAAGGAGCAAGGAAAAAGATAGCTACATTCATCGGTGCCAATGAAAAAGAAATTATCTTTGTACGGAATGCAACAGAAGCAATAAATCTTGTTGCACATACCTTGCACCCAAAGAGAGGAGACATGATTGTTTCTACCGTCATGGAGCATCACAGTAATATTGTGCCATGGCAGCAGGTGGCACAGCAGACAGGAGCATTACTGGCTTTTATCCCTCTTACGAAAGAAGGTCTTCTTGATATGAAAAAAACAAATGTTTTATTTGCAAAAAAACCACTCCTTGTTGCATTCACTCATGTTTCTAATGTCCTTGGTACCATAAATCCCGTAAAGGAACTTGTTGCTCTGGCACATAAGTATGGAGCTCTCGTGCTTGTGGATGGTGCGCAGGCTGTTCCTCACATACATGTGAATGTCAAAGAGCTCGATGCAGATTTTTACGTTTTCTCTGGCCATAAGATGCTGGGTCCTACGGGTATTGGAGTTTTGTATGGCAAAAAAGCATTGCTCGAAAAAATGGACCCTTTTCTCACAGGAGGAGACATGATAAAGGAAGTGGCTTTGGAAGGGAGCACGTGGAATGAGCTTCCATGGAAATTTGAGGCAGGCACCCCGAATATAGCGGGAGCTATTGGTCTGGGAACAGCAGTCGATTACTTACAGTCTCTTGGTATGGAGAATATCCAGAAGCATGAGCAGGAATTGCTGCAGTACGCGCTGGAAAAGATGAAGTGCGTTGCTGGTGTGACTATGTATGGTCCTCTCTATGATCCCCTCATTCGTTCAGGCGTCATCGCATTCAATCTGGGAGATATACATCCACATGATCTTGCTAGTGTTCTGGACGATGAGGGAATTGCTATCCGCTCAGGGCATCATTGTGCGCAGCCCTTGATGCAGACCTTAGGTGTGTCAGCAACTGCCCGGATAAGCGTCTCTGTTTATACAACAAAAAAAGACATTGACGTATTCCTTGTAGCATTGGAAAAAGCCCGGAGGATATTTCGACTATGAGTGCCGAAGCAATGTATGAAGAGATAATCCTGGATTACTATAGGCATCCACAGAATTTTGGGACGCTAGAGAAACCAGATATCAAAGCAAAGGATGTGAATATCTCCTGTGGTGATGAAGTGGAAATACAGATTGCAGTTAAAGAAGGGAAAATAGCGCAAATTATGTTCCATGGCAAAGGATGTGCTATTTCTCAAGCAGCGACGTCTATGCTTACCGAACACGTACAAGGAGTCTCGCTGGAAAAAGCAGCAAAAATCGCTAAGCAAGAGGTGTTAGATTTATTAAGTATCCCTATCTCTCCAATGAGGTTGAAATGCGCGTTGCTCGGTTTCAAAGTCCTCAAAGTAGGGTTATATTCCTATCTCGGTGAAAAAAGGGACGGAGATGAATGCGAAGATGAATGAAATAAACAAAGACGTTGTCGTAGAAGCATTAAAAACTGTTTTTGACCCAGAGATAGCCCTAGATATTTGGACAATAGGTTTGGTGTATGATGTTACGGTGGGAGGAAATAATGTAGATGTAACAATGACGTTAACTTCTCCCATGTGTCCCTATGGCCCACAGATACTAGAGGAAGTAGAGCATAAAGTCAAAGCAATTCCTAGTGTTAAGAATGTAAAGGTAAATCTTACTTTTGAGCCAGCATGGGAACCAAGTGAAGAGCTAAAACTCCAATTGGGATTAGCATGAAAAAGTGAGCAGAAGGAAGGTGAATGTAATGCCATATGAAGTAAAACCGCTGAAATATAAGTCGTTGCCCGGATTGTCAGAGAAACAGCTCTCTGAACATCATGGCGTCCTCTACGCAGGATATGTCAAGAAAAGTAATGAGATACGAGAGAAATTGGCAAAGGTCGATCTCGCCAGCGCAAATGGCACATACAGTGACTTACGCGAATTGAAAGTTGAGGAAACATTCGCGGTAAACGGCGTGCGGCTCCACGAGGGATATTTTAGTACTATGGGTGGCCAAGGTGGCAAGCCAAATGGCACTATCGTAAAGTGGATAGAAGAAGATTTTGGCTCATTTGAGAAATGGGTAGAGGAATTCAAGGCAGAAGGGTTATGCGCGCGGGGGTGGGTTGTGCTCGCATTTGACCTTTACGACAAGAAATTATATAATTATGTATGTGATGTTCACAATCAAGGCGGTGTCTGGGGTTCTGTTCCCCTCTTGATTCTTGACGTGTACGAGCATGCATATTTCCTTGATTATGCAACAGCACGCAAAAAATACGTTGAGACGTTTATGGGTTTGATCGATTGGGAAGTTGTAAATGCGCTGGTTAGCGAATACGGGCTACGGAGGTAAAAATGGAACAAGCTATTACAAAGGATATGACAATTGGTGAAGTCGTTGAACAGCATCCTGAAGTCGTAGACACGTTGCTGGGCTTCGGCGTCCACTGTGTCGGTTGCGGTGTATCTGTCTTCGAAACGCTGGAAGAGGGATTAATGGGTCACGGGATGGGTGAGAAGGAAATTACCGAAGTTGTTATGAAACTGAATGATGTCGCAAGTAAATCCTCCGTCAAGAGAGAACATGTTCATGGAGGACAGAACAGCAATGGAAGCATAATATTGACTGATAAAGCAGCGGCAAAGTTGAAAGCGCTGTTGCATGAGGAAAAAGCTACTGGACTGAGAATACAGGTTGTCCCAGGAGGTTGTTCTGGATACCAGTATGCACTTGACTTTGTAGAAAAATCACAGCCCGAAGATAACGTGATTGAACAAAAAGGCATTACTGTGTACATTAATCCAGAAAGCATGCAGATGCTGTCAGGAGCAACAGTTGATTATCTTGATGGGTTGCATGGTAGTGGGTTTAAGATTTCGAATCCCAATGCAGGCCATAGTTGCGGATGCGGAAAAAGTTTTGGATGATTAACAGGATTCCAGTTTCAGTCTCTTTGATGTGGGAGAAATGACTTACCGTTAGGGTTATGAGCCTCTCGTCCAGTGATAATACGGTGGCTGCAACCCGGACGTCTTGGATATCTATAGGCATTCAAAAATAGGCATTCGAAATTGTTTGTTCCTTCAAATATAATAGCGGAAATGGATATAGATTACTTACTGCCATTAGTATAGATTATTAAAAATCACGGTTCAAACTTTATCGTCACAACATCTCCATCTCTAGCAGAATAATCCCTGAACAGTATGCTCTCCTGCTTATTGATCCACATCCTGACTTTTCCCGGTCTGCCTTCGCACAGGTCTCCTTCTTTCTTGTCGAAAAATGTTTTGTCAGAAAATTTCACACCAACCGCGTCCATGAATCGTCCGAGGGTTACATCATTTGGGTGAGAAACATATCCCTCAATATGGAGAACATCATCATCATGTGTATGAAGAAGTGGTAGTCCCCTGTGATGCGCTCCAGCACCAATGCGTGGCAAATCAACCTTCTTCCCGCAGAGTTCCATCTCAAGTTGCGTATGCCAGTGTACATTTCCCCCTCTAAAATCAGGTGCATGACTGTAATATGCGTAAGTCCAGTAGCTAAATCCAATTACCATCGCAAGAAATAAACCCCAGTACACAAAAAGTTTTCTGCGTTGTTCCCCTAAAAGTTGTTCGCGCGTTTCTGCAATTTGTTTATCACGTACATCTTCACGTACATCTCGTTTTTGTTGTTTTTGGTCGTGTTTGGAAAGTTCTGGTGGTGTTCCCGTATCCATCTCAGAACGTGATTCTTCCATTATTATAAGCTTTTCTCTGGTAGCGGAGAAAGCCTTTCTATAAGCTCAAATTTTTGACGTCTCCCAACTCGAGCGTGTTTCGCAGCATCCAAGAACAATGTGACGTAATGTTCACGTGACACATTACCAGCCCGTAATGCACTACAATTCCAGTCATGTGTCCTAGGATCATCAAAGCAAGGCGTCGCTCCATAAAACTGTGTTGAGATTGCCGCAAGACCGCGTATAGTTGCTGGGCCAATACCTGCCAGCGATAACAACTCCTCGAAATTCTTTGGTTTTGTTTCTCTTACAGTTGCCATATAATCCGGAAAGAAGCGCTTCGGCAAAGGCATGGTTGGGAAATGCGCATTAAAGAATGAACGTTGTCCTACTTTGAGATTTTTCAATTGCTTATTCAGCCTATTGACAGGTTCATGCGCCAAATCAGTCATAGTCCTTCTTGCTTGGGAAGATGTTGGCGCAGTTAAGTCAAGCACCGTTTGTGATCTCTCCCCAATTATACCGGCATGTGGTGATTCAACAAAACTTTTTTTTTCGAGTGCCCAGTGATATCTTCTGGCATCTTGTCCAGTCAATTTCTGTGCTATAACCACCCAATGTCCGTGTTCATCGAAGACGATATAATGGAGTGCTAACTGTCCCGGTCCTTCTTGTATTGCACAAGTATCTACTTTCTCCGTCATACGTAATGCTTTTAGAATAGGTGTATTGGTGTGTGTTTTTTTCTTTGTTGGAGCATTCTTGATTTTACCGTTGATTATTGATACACCACAATCAGCGTTTTTTATCAACTCTAAGGCATGCTGCGTATGCCCAGAACTTCTCCAGTCAAGCCCAAGCGCTGCACTGAAAACAGAAAGGAACGGTGGATCTGAGATTTTTTGCAGGAATTGGTGTGAATCTGGTACAAACGGTTCCAGTAAGACGTTTGCCAAAGCCTGCATCTCGCGGAATGGCATAGAAGAAGGGGTGTTTTTTCGACGATATAAAGGTTTGCACAACATTTATATTTTGTTGCTTATTCGTGGATTTTGATGGCAATAAAAAAATCACTGGAGAATATCATACTGGTTGTAGGCATAACTGGTACCGTGTATAGATTTGGCAAAGCCTTTGGAGATGCGTGGGAAGCGGGAAGAGAGATAGGTGGAGCATACGCATTTCTAGATGAAGCAAAGAGAGAAATTAGTATGTGGAAGACGTTGGATCGTTTAAGCAGTGAGGGAAAAGTGGATGAGTTTAAGCAGACGCTGCAAAATACCAAAATCTCGGCAAAAAACACTTTACTTCATAGTATAGAGCTGTATGAAGCTGGCAAGACTTCTCTAATGGACATTCAGAAGAAAGTGCATTATCTCCACTTTACCTGTAATTATGCATACGGGCAGCAGTTGCCTCAGTGGTTAGAGATCCTAAAAAAATATGAAGAGAAAAGTTTACCTTGTGTAGTAGCGCAGACATTGATACACTCAATTATCTATGGCTCAAAACGTTTCAATGATTAAAGATATGATACAAGCACTACTGTGTTAAGTGCAAGCCAAAAAAGATCTTCAGCTACTTCCCACCAGGATAATGGAATTTTGATGAATGTTCCGAAACAGCCACAGTTCTGCATCTTTTTCTTTTTCACTAATCCTATGATTAAGAATGTAATAGCACTAGCCAGCAGTAGTTCTGCTGCAACGCTGGCATATTTCGTGAAGAAGCTAAAGAGCAGCGCAAGTCCAGCGCCAGCTTCAGCAAAAGGAAGTGCATATGCACTCGGCATAAGCATCCATGACGGAAGAATACCATAGAAAGCAATAATATTTCTAAAGCCTTTCAAATCAAAAAGTTTCATTGTGCCGCTTATCGTTAACAGCATCCCGATAACGTTCCTAAACAATTCAACCAATATCATTTTGTACCTCTTTTTCTCATAAACCATTCATGGCCACATGATAAGCAAATATATACTTTCTCTTCTAAAACACCATCAACATGTTCTGATTTGCAACGTGGACATTTCAGTTTCATTACATTCATTTCCACCTAAAGTATCAGTCTTTCTTAAATTTTATCTGCAACACAATAAAAGCCATCACATTAGAGAGTGCAGAAACCACAATCACTATGGATAAGGTAATGAACGTGAAAAGTCATCCACCCAACAACGGAGAAACAACACTTCCTCCAAAATTAATTAGTAATTAGTGCAAATTTCATCACTGAAAAACGTATAGAGGTGGCGTCCATTTCTTTCACAGAGCAGCCAGATCATAACTCTACATGAAGTATTTTAAAACCACAAACCCCCCAACAACCAAAAGGAATAGCATGAGAGACAGCACATTGAAGTATTTATCAAGGAATTCTTTGATTCTCGGGCCGAACAGAGAAAGGAGTGTCGCCACAAGGAAAAATCTTCCTGCACGGCCAAGCACGGAAGCCATGAAAAAGGGAAAGAATGCAACTTTCCATACGCCGGCTGCTATGGTAAAGACCTTGTAGGGGATAGGTGTGAAAGCAGCTCCAAACACTGCCCAGAAAATGTGATCTGCATATAACTTTCCCACTGCAGTAAAATACTGTTGGTATCCAAGCGTGGTGATTATCATTTTTCCAACAGCATCAAAAAAAAAGTAACCAATAAGGTAACCTGCTATTCCGCCAAGCACTGAAGCTATTGTTGACAAAAATGCATACCAGAAAGCACGCTGTGGTTTTGAGACTGTGAGTGCTATTTGCAGAACATCTGGTGGGATAGGGAAAAAAGAGGACTCCGCAAATGAAATGCCAAACAATGCATACGTTCCATATTTACTGTTTGCCCAGGACAAAACCCAGTGATAGAGATGGTGCAAAATTCCGGAAGCGTAAAGGTGAATCCCCCTGACTGCTTCCTTACAGTGATGGTATAGGTATCGCATGCATGATAAGAAGATATCACGTTAATAAATATTCCGTCAGGAATGTTTATATAGTAGCTTTCCAAGGTAATAAAGAGAATTACTGTCGTCTTTTTGAAAAAGAGGTGTGGTTGTGACGCTGAAAACGTTGGGAGACTATGTGGAGGCTACACTATCAACTCCGCAATTGAAGAGGACAACGCATACGTATATTGCAGACATGTTCCGTTTCTATACACGTGATGAACTCTTTCCCAGTATCAAGGGTAACAATGAACAGATTGCCCAGATGAGCCAGTATTTTCTCGGTGCAGCTGATAGAGGTTCATTATCTGAAAGACTTCTCCTCTTGCTTGGTCCTAATGGCACTGGTAAAACAACTATGTGCAATGACATTAAGCAAGGGCTGATAAAATATTCTAAAACAGAATCAGGCATTGCATATGCAATAACCGATTGCCCGTTCAACCAGCACCCCTTTGACCTTATCCCACCTGAAGAACGTGAAAACCATGGTATTATATGGTATCAGGACTCTGCGCCGTGTCCTGTGTGTGAAGTCAATCTCCAAAAGAATGAGAACAGGTGGAAAATGATTCCCGTCTCTCGTTTCTGGTACAAACCAAGGTATGGATTAGCGGAACATACAGCATCTGATGCACGGCGTGAAGACATAACTGAATTCCTGGGAGACATTGACTATTCCATGGTCCAGAAAGTTAAAGGATCAAAAGCCAATCCCGAAGCTTATGACTGGGCAGGGAAATTCGTCTGGGCTAACCGAGGCATCCTCGATTGGGATGAGATACTCAAATCAAGAAGACAGCTGCTGACACCATTGCTGATGCTCACGCAAAATAAAACAGTAGCATACCCCAAATTTCCCAAGCTTCATGTCGATACAGTCATCATTGGCGCAACCAACTGGGGTGAATATAAACAAGCACTTAAGGATGATTTGCTGGAACCGCTTTTCGGCCGAGCTTTTGTGGTAGAGTTCCTTTACTCTCTTGACCCCCATGAGGAAACAGAAATAGTAAAACTTCGCGCTAAGCAGATGCAGGACTATAGCAGATTTAAAGGAGAGAATACAGTTACCTGCATAAATGAACTTATTCTGGAAGGATATCTTTCAGAACTTATTGTTACCTCCCGTAAAGAATCAAAGGGTAAAGAAGGTTTGCCTCCTCGTGTTACGCTGGACATATTCTCTAATGCCTATATGAACGCATCTGCACATAAAGAGACGTGTATTTCTATTGATCGCTACCGTGAGAGTTATAATACCATCCTTTCTTCAGAAGACAAAAAAAATCCAGACCTGAACAACCGTATGGGGCTTGATACAGCTATTGATGAAAAGGTAAAGGAAAAACTTAAGCTCTCGCTTTGGGAGTTTATCAAAGATATTTCCTGCACATCCAGTGATGAGTTCAAGCGTTTTGGCCAAAGCAAATATCTGGAGTATCTCTCTATCATTGAAAAAAAGCAGATGGATATGAAAATTTCCGAGCGGGAGGCAGAGTTCTCTGCCAATGTTGCGCAATTACTTCCAAATGTGCACGACCATGATTCCTTCGAGCGTATAATAGCCGAACGCCTTGAGGAGTACAAAAAATTGCATTATACACAGATGGATAAGCTTAAGCCAGCCATAAACGAGTTTGTATCTGAGCATATCAAGACAATTTTGAAGAACTATGCATATAAAGCTGATATGTGCAGCGAAGCAGAAAAGACATTTGTCGAGGATATGGCAAATGTCTTTTCAAGTCACTCAGGTTGCAAAAAATGTGCACATGAGCTTTTATGTTTTCTTGGGGAAAACATATGAAAATTAATCGGGGGAAGATTGCTCTTGATGAGCATGACAAACTTCTGGAACATTCAAAAGGAGAGCTTGATAAGATTGTAGAGGAAGCGAAAATGGTGAGAGATGGCAAGGTCACCATGCGTGTTAAGATGCTCAAGTTGCCTACCCCCGTGTACGGAGAAGAGCAACCAACACTGGTAAGAGGTATTTCAGGGCAGGGGGCTAAGGGGCAAGGAACAAAAATTCTCGAAGTTTTGGGTGGTTCAAAAGGGGGAGATGAGCACGCAGAGTACGAAATGCGCAACATGGACTTTGATGAGTTCATAAAGTACTATCAAAAACTTCTTCTGAATGATTTGGATCTGCCGTACATGAAAAAGAAACGGCAAGGTCATGATTTTCATGATGAGTTTGAACTTAATGATTTCTCCCGTGATGGCATGCGATGCGATCTTGATCTAGACATGACAATTGAGCAGGCGTATGAGCGTGCTTTTCGTGAGAAGAAGGTAGTGACAGCAGACCCGCGAATTGATGGCTGGTACTGGGAAGAAAAGCCAACCCAAGAGATACAGTATAAAAGCCTCGAAATATACGTTATGGACGTATCCGGCTCAGTGACGAGTTCTGTGCTCGGTCTTGTCAGGAAGATGATATTCTGTCTTTATTATTATCTTGACCATAAATATACAAAAAACGAGAGGAAATACATCGTTTTTCAGGATAATGCAGACGTCAAGAGCAGGGATGAGTTCTTTTCAACAGAATCAAAAGGTGGTACACATGTGTCAAGTGGATTAAAAAAGGCCCTTGAATTAGCAGAGGGATATAATGATTATGATAAATATTTGTTTTTCTTTTCTGATTTTGAAAATGCTAGTTCAGATGATGAGCTGGCAAAAAAAACTCTTTATACTATCGCTGAGTCATTTACCTATATGTGTATGACTAATATCTGCAGCCCAAAAAGTGCAGATACAACCCCCTTTTCTACAATAACCAAAGAAGTTGCAGAAAAACATTCGCATATTTCTTACACAGTTCTTCATAGTGAAACGGGAATACGAGAGGCTATTATCAATCTACTAACGAAAGATGACAGAGTTAAAAAAATATGAGGAAAGACTCCTTCGGGATGCTGAAGCATTGGGCTTGTCATTTGATGATGTGCTATTCAAGATAGCTACGCCTGATGAAATTAGGGAAATAGCTGCCTTTGGGTTGCCGAATCGGTATCTTCACTGGGTTTTCGGTGCACAGTACAAAAATCTTGATATCATGGAAAAAAGCGGGCAGATGCACATCTATGAGCTTGTGTTGAATTCAGTGCCTGTCATAGCAAGCCTCTCAAGAAAAAACTCACAGCAGGAGAATATCATGGTTATGGCCCATGTCTTTGGTCATGCTGATGTTTTTCATAATAACAAAGAGTACAAGAAAACAAACAAGCAGATGGTTCACAAGGCAGCAGATAATGTCTCCCAGATAGAGGATCTTAAGAGAAAACATTCAAAGAAAACGATAGATGATTATCTTACTGCTCTGATGAGCATAGCCAAGGCATCGATGAACACATTTCAGTTTCCTGCGAAGAAGAAACGGTCACTCTTTTACCAGCTCTATGATGTCGCTCCAACGGAGAGCCACGAAAAGCAGCTTTTTGACATAGTCCGTGAAGAATCAGAATATTTTGATGTTGTCTTCCGCACCCAGTACCTCAATGAGGGGTGGGCGCAGTTTATGGAGCTCGAGCTGTTGGGAAATTATCTTTCCCCTAATCAATGGATAGACTTTGCAAAGTCATGTTCCGCAAGGCCAGGACCGTATCAGATAGGGCAGGTTATTTTTTCTTCCATCAAGAAGCAGCATGGTTTTGAAAAGTGCCTAGAGGTACGTGCTTATTATGATGATATCGCTATAGTGGGAGAGTTCTTAACGCAGAAGCTGGTGAATAAGCTGAAGCTAGGGGTCAAATTCGGTGAGAATATAATTACTGATGTGGGTGTGGTCATTAATGAGATTCTGGAAGAAAAGAAATACCAGAACATACCATCTCTCATTGTTGAAGGCATCGAGAAACGACTTGGCTCATCTCGCCTTCTTCTGGCATATCATGAGCGAGAAGGGAAGAAGCTGGAGGTAGATGTAAAGTTACCGCTCTATATGCAACAAGTTCACCTTATATGGAAGCACGACATCGAGTTGGCGATATATGATGCACAAAAAAAACGCAGCGACATATTTATTTTTGATGGGACGCTGAGGAGAATGAAATGAGGATATTCCTCACAAAAATCAACGAGTGTTTTTTTATAGGCTTTATTATTCCTTGGCGCCATTGAAAAGGTCGAAGTAGTCATCATTCATGCGAGCATTTGTTTTGTCCAAAGCGAGAAAAAAGGAGATTCAGAGGGGAATTTTTGCCTTTAGGAGTACTGTAGAATGCGAGCCAGATGAGCACAAAGAAATGCAGTGGCATTCCAAAGAAACTCGTGAAGAATTTCTTGGACCAAAAAATGCAAAAGCATTTTTTGGTTCTTGTGCAAGAAATCTCAAAAGAGATTTCTTTGCATCGAAGCGTTAGCTGAGGGACTTTTCAACGGCGTCTATTCCTTCAGGAGTATTTCCGCCATTGCAGCATATGCTGGTCTTGAGATAAAGACACCAAATGTAAAACCAAAAATGGTTGTGATTGCAAAACCACGCAGCAAGCCAGCGCCGGCAAACCATAATGGGACCATTGCAGCAGTTGTTGTTACATATGAGGTCATAATGATGAGGATGCCACGTTTGACGCGCGTTTTCCAGTCAACGAATTGCTGTTTGGAGCCGCCATAAAGTATCTCATCTGTGATAATGATCTGATGATTAAATCCAGTGCCAATAGAGAGGATGATACCGGCTATTGCTGCCAAATCAAGATTCCAATTAATAAGTGCTGCAAAACCCAGCAGGAGAACGACCTCGGAGAGCGACGTCAGTGCAATTGGTATAGAGATGATAAGGCGTCTGTATTTCACGTACACAATAAAAGAGATGACAAGTGCTGAGAGCAATCCCACTACTAAGGCATTATTTACAAATTCTTTTCCTAACGTAGGGGATATTGTTTCAAGAGTCACGACATTAAGCTTGATTGGTAAGCTTCCGGTCTGTAAGATAGTCTGTAATCTGCGCATATTTGCTAATGCAGTATTAGTCGCTTCCTGTCGTGTTCTTCCAGAGCCTGAACCAGAAATGGCTATATCTGTGATAGCTCTCCCACGAAGTTCAGCGCCTATGCTCAGTTCATCGACTTGTGCATCATCAAGATAAAGCACCAATTTCTCTGATAAATATTCTTGGCCTCTATCAGAGACTATATCTATATTCTTTGTAATATCCGCCTGCCTCTGTGCTGCTCCCGGTGTCAATGTGATTGCAAAGCGGAACCTGCATGTCCAGTCACTTCCTGAAGAACCAGAAAGACGGCATCCTGCAGAAGGGTCTATCCCTGCTTGGGCAGCGCTTCTCGCAACCATGGTAATGTCCCTCCCCCCGATAAAGACTGTTTGGTTGCCAATCTTTGCTTCGAATTTCCCTTGTTTGCCCAAGAGATCCAGTACTTCTTGTTTTGTAGCACCAGCGATTTCCACGACTATAAATTGCTTGCCAGTGCCGCCGAGATAAGACGGGAGATCAGCAGCTTCAGTGACAACAATATCACTTAGTCCGTAAACATTAAGACGTTCCTTAAGGCTATCCACAAGATAGGACATGTTATCTGGAGAGAGCTGATGTTCCGGCTCAAGTAAGACACGCGTCCCTCCCTGTAAATCAAGTCCCTTTCTGATGTTGGTGCTTGGTCGTAGCTCAGTCTCTATACCTATCTCTTCAGAACCCAATTCTTCTTTTAGGGTCTTATTGACCAACACTTCTTCAACAATGGTCTCATTAGTATTAGCGTCAATATGTGTTTTATTCACTAGTTCCCTCTCTCCCGATACTTTGTAGATGACCTTTGGCCGCACAAGGAGAACGTAAGACTTCTTTGTTGTCGTTATCCTAGCCGAGCTGTTAACAGGCAGGTTCTTGATAATAGCAAAATATACTGTTTCCTCATTTATGGGTTTGTTGTTAATAGAGAGGATAATTTCACGTTGGGTTGGCTTGATATTCTGTTTTGGGTTCTCCATGCCAGCAAGGCTTGCAGTGCTGTTTTGTTTCACTGACCGTATAGCAATGCCTTGATCTTGTAACTGCGGATTTATTGCGACAAGCGCCGCAATGAGAAAAAAAAGAAGGACAAGCACACGCGGTGCTTTCAGTATTTTTTTCAGTCTCTCAAAGCTCATGTTTCTTCTCCAGATAGAGCAGTAGGATGCCTACATTTTGTATCCATGTATTGATAATATCCACTAAGAGTCCAACAAGAATAATGATCATGATTTGCTTGATGTCGTATGATAAAATCAACAATATGGACACAAGCGCTGCTAAAATTGTTGTGGCGCTCATCATGATGCCGGTTTTCATCGCGCGTGTTACCATGTCCATTACCGTAGCTCCCTGTCTTCCCAGCACCTTCATTGTTAGCAAGATATCTGTATCTACAGAATAGCCAATGAGCATCAAGAGCGCAGCAACACCGCTTGTTGATAGTCGTATGTCTACAATGTTCATGAACGCTATCGTTGTGGTGATATCAGAAAATGCTGCGAGTATGACTGCCACGCTAGGAACAAATGTTTTGAAATTGATGGCTACCACAAGCCCCATCAAAATAAATGACAAGATAAGAATTTTAATTGCAGTGGTAAAGAAGCTCTTTCCCAGCACAGGACTCCTCAATTTTAGGTTTTCATCTATGTCCCCCTTCTTAAGATTCGGAATCGTCTTCAGAAGAACATCTTTAAACGAAGATATCAGCTCTTTATTTGAGACATCTAGATCAATTTCAATCTCTATTCCGGTTTTCGTGGCTGCCTGTGCAAGCGTGCGGATAGTTATGTCAGCTGAAGGGAAGTTTTCCTTGAGTGCCTTTGAAATAGTCCCCTCATTTATGTCTCCCAATAAACTGATGGATATGCCTCCTTTGAGTGAAACACTTTTTTTTATGAAGTCTCCTGTCGTGTACGTTTGCCAACCTATTTGCGCTAATGAAAGAATAAGAAGGAGCAATGGGATGACAAGTAATTTCTTATAATGCTTTAGGTACCAATCCTGGAACGCTTTCTCATCCATTACTATCCCTCACAAAGTGCAATACAAACAATGAGGGTTATTTAATACTTTTGGGTCTAATTCATGCATTCAGTTGCAATTGAGAGTTCACAAATTTCTGTGATTTCTGCGATAATACCAATCAATGAAAATCCCTTTAATAACTTGCCATGACTGCTTTTGGAGTGGCAGTTTGTGAAAGGGGAGAGCCTTTTCATTGGTTTTGATCAGCGACGTAATCTGTCCAGCGAGTTGTTCTATTTCACTATCTTTTTTTAGTTCGCTGTATGGCACTTTCCGCAGGCAGGCGAGCAAATTATCGAGCTCTTTGTTCTTCAATTCTGTTGGAGTTATCCCTATCGTGTTTGCAGCATAATTAAGAAAGGGACCATACCACGATGTTGTTGTTATTATTGTCCCGCCCACAGCGTTACTGCCAAGCTCGCATATTTTGCCATAATTGACAAAGAAGACATTCATTGCACCCATCGCCCCGCATGTAGCTATACCCTTATTCACAAAAATACTGTTTCTTGAGTACCTCCCGAATAGAGCAGCATCACCCTCATTGATGCAAAGGCCTCCTGTTGTATTAAACCCAAAATAGTTTGCATATCCTTTGTTGATAAAAATGCCGCCAGAACTCCTATCGGCAAGATCATGCATGATAGTACCATAATTAATGATAGTCCCCCCAGCCGCCTTGTAACCAATACACTCACTGCTGTTTCCGCGCAAAATAACTTTTCCCGTATTCATCTTATAACCCCAATGGCCGCTTTCTATTATTGTTGGCACATCAATTGTCCTTTCCTGGGTGAGCAGTGCACTATAAAATAATCCCCCATATTGCTGATAATCTTGCTCAAGAAATAATTTTATGGGCAGAAAGTATGCTTCTTCATCTATTATTTCAGGCAAATCTTTGTCATGTGGCGCAATGATGCGTCTCGCTTCTTCCACCAGCATATCCAGCTTCTCATAAGATGGTTTCGGTACTCTGTGAACATTGCTTTCAACTAACAGTGCCCATTTCCTAAACGCTTCTTTAAGAAGCTGTGTAGGTGCGCACACACGTTCTTTTTCTTTCTCATCAGGAGGTCCAATTCCATCATATCCTCTCAAGAATTGGTTTAATGACATCAGAATAACCTCATCAGTCCGTTCATTACATGAAACCCATCAAACCCGGGGATAGGTAGCATATTGAAGATGAAAAGGAAGCCGTTGATGTACTTTGTAAAGGCAGCAAGCAAATAATATTTCCTTGGCACAAGTTTATGCTGAAGGGAATAACGGGAAATGAGCCAGAGTAAACCATGCACAAGGGGTCCGGCAAGGGCAATGATGATACCTGCACCAACCGTTGTTGGACCATGACTCACGTACGCTGGCACGAAAAAGATGAATGGGAAATTAAGCAGCTTCATCACAAGCCCAAACAAAAGGAAACCATACGCTGCGTGAAATGTGGCCTGCACTCCAAAAGCCAACGCCACAAACTTATGGCCTAGTTCATGCAGAATAATGGCTGGTGCTACTGCCATGACGGCAAACGTGAAGCGCGCATACTCCAACTGCTGGAGGTAGTCGATGGTAATTGTATGCGGGTATTCTTTGATGGGCAGAATGTCCTTGAAGATGTAGCCAACAATAAAGGTCATAACCACTATGTCAAAAATCTCCGTGAGAGTAACGAACATAATCCTGTTAGAAGAAAGGCGTTATATAAATCTTTTTCTGCATTCTCTAGAAAACTAAAAAGAAAGATATGCAAAGGTTTATTAAACATATTCCAATACGCACCGACTATGCAGCCAGCATATTATTTCGCGCACACTATTGGCCATTTTGTTTTTGATGAGAACTTTGCGATAGTGGATAATGGCACAGAAAAAATCCATAAAAAATATGCCAACCTCATTGAGATAAACGAGCAGAATATCTCTGCATACAAGAAAGCTCTTCTTGCGCTTAAGAGTAGCCATTATCATAATCTCTTATATGAACAGAATATTGTAGCAACAAAGAGCGCATTGCGTTCCATAGCCAACGATGACAATTTCATCATCCAAACATTGGCCAGCATAGATGATATCAGCAAGGTGCGTGACATTTTCGTGCATCGTTTGGGAGAATGGTGCTCATTATTTAATCCAGAGATAACAAAATCAAAAGAGCTGTTCTCTCTCGCATTGACAGCAGATGCCAAAGATGCAGCTCCTCTCAATAAGCTCTCTGACCATATCAATCAGCTTTCTGTGCTCCGGGAAAAACAGTTTGGTTATCTTAAGCAAGTGATGGATAAGCACTGCCCTAATGTTGCGGCTGTTGCCGGTTATGAGCTAGGTGCGCACCTGATTGAACTAGGAGGTTCTCTTGAGAAATTATCGAAGATGGCTTCTTCCCAGATTCAGGTCCTGGGTGCTGAGAAGGCATTCTTCCGACACATCCTCCATAATACACCTTTGCCAAAACATGGCATCATCGCATTACATTATGCAGTGAAAAAAGCAACTGACGATAAGAAGGGCAAGGTATCAGGGATTATTGCAGAGAAGCTGAGCATTGCCGCAAAAGTGGATTATTTCAAAGGAGACTATATAGGGGATAAGCTACGAAAGGATGTCGAAACACTATGAGAAAAACAAATTATCCCGGTGTCTATGAAAATGAACAGAAATATTATACAAAAAACCTCATGCCAGGCACTGCACTTTTTGGGGAGTCATTGCTCAAGTTGGATACTATCGAGTACCGTAACATTGATCCTACCCGAAGTAAGCTTGCCGCGGCAGTGAAAAAAAAAATCAAGGTAACGGGCATATGTGAAGGCGATACTGTACTATATCTTGGAGCGTCACACGGCTATACTCTCTCCTTTATCTCAGACATCATTGGACAGAAGGGTATTATTTTTGCAGTTGATACTGCCTATAAGGTTTTTCGCTCACTTTTTCATGTGAGCAATGAACGTCACAATGTTGTCCCTATTTATGCAGATGCAGCACACCCTGTCACCTATGCGCGTTCAATTTGTGCAGTTGATGTTGTCTATCAAGATGTCGCACAAAAGAACCAAGTGGACATATTTGATGCTAATTTTTCGCTCTACGTAAAAGATTCAGGCATTGGGGTGTTAGTGGTCAAGACACGGTGCATCGACGCTGCTGCAGCTCCCCAGAAGGTAGCGGACGAGGTAAAAAAGACACTACGTGCAAAGGGATATACTCTCATTGATGCAAAGAATCTCGATCCTGATGAACGTGACCATGCATATATCGTTGTATCGCGCACTGAGCAGAAAGAGGAGAAAAAACCATCACGTACGCGTACTGCACGTGTGGAAGTACCACATAAAAGTGGTCAGGAATAATTAAATAGCTTTTTCACATGTATTCCTTTATTGCACAAGCGCACAAAGCATGATGAGTACGTTGTGGAACTATGCAAGCAGCTTTCTCCGCAGTATGATACAATAAGGACACATATTCCCATTATTAACAAGAAACGGAGAGTCATTGCAGAAATAGATGTGCTGGCAAAAAGGGGGAATATTATCGATGTCTACGAAGTAAAGTGCTCTCATCGTCCTTTCAAGGCACGGCAGCAGCTTTCTCGGCTAAAAAGAATTTTCAGGGAAACTATCACCCATAGCTTCTTTTATTGTGGCTCCTCTGGTGCGTTGATGGTCATGGAAGTATAAAGTTTCTATCCCTCAAATTAAGAAAAGAGAACAAAGAATCACTACGATTTATACATTCTTTTGCAATGATCACTTATCTTTACAACAGCGTCTTGTATTTTCACATTATCTAATGTGATCTCTAATTTCTTTATCAGCTGTGCAAGGGGGACATCTTTTGCAAGCTGTTCTGTGGTGATGCAAACTGCATTCTTGGCCCGCTCTAAAAATAAGGAGGTTGCTTGAGTAGCAATATAGGTTCCGCCATGCGCATAACGAGCAATGCGTTGTGGTAGTTCATAGATGATATAAATTCCACCAATGGCATCATACGCGAGCTCTTTAGTGCTGCCACGATTAATACAAACTCCTCCTCTTCTTTGCCATCCAAAATGTTCTAGCACATCTTTCTCATTGGAAAAGGTGCCCCCATCACCACCTGTAGCAAATGTTTTTTGTACACTGCCTCGGTTCACACACAAAACATTGCCATAAGCGCTATAAGCGAAATGCATGCAGGTATTTTCATTTACGAGAGTTCCTCCCGAAGCGCTTTGTCCAAAATGCTGGACGTCGTTTTCGTTGATATAGCTCCCCCCAGTAACTAATGACGCAAAATCATTTTTTACTTTTCCCCGATTGGTATGTTCTCCACCGCTTGCTCCGGTACAGAATTCCCCGAGAGTATTTCCATAGTTAGTGACTTCCCCTCCGCGAGCTTTATAACCAACATAATAGAGGCTATTGGCATAGAGATCTATGGAACCTTTTTGCAGTTTATATCCCCAGAAACAAAGCGGTGGAGTTTCTTTTGGGACACAAAGCCTTCGTTCATCCTTTCCCGTATTGAGTAATGCGGTATAGAATAGTCCGGCATATTCTTTATGCGTTTCGGGAAGCTTTTTAATCTGAGAAAAAAGCTGCTCATCCATAGTCGGTAATACAAGCTCAGCATAGGGTATAAGCAGGTGAAATGCATTTTCTAAAAGAATATCTGGAAGAGGTGTACCTATATGCTCGGTTAGCTTCCAATATCCACCATTATATTGCGGAGGTGCTTCGTGAAGAAACTCCGTCCACTTGGTAAACGCTGCGGCAATGAGGTAGGTGGGGCATGTTGCCATTTCCTCTACCCTTTCATTTTGCTCACTTACCATAAAAACATAACCTCTCTAACGGTGTTGGATATTTTATATGTGGAGTAATCTTATACGTGGAGTAATCGATGTTCTTTATTTCTTTATAATACTTTACATATCCTCTGTTGCGTGTGCAAAAATCTCAACACGAGTTAGAAATCTTTTTCCTCCCTTGGGAAAATGCATAAAATTCACGCGTGAGCGTCAGCGGACTCATCGATTCCCACCAAAAGGTTTAATTAAACATATTCTCTCTCTAGATATATGCTCAAACTCTTCAATGAGCTTCCAAGAAAGCTTCAGGTTTTTCGTCCTCAGAAAGCGAATAAAGTAACCATGTATGTGTGTGGTCCAACTATTTATGATTATGGACACCTTGGTCATGGACGCAGTGCAGTCGCATTTGATATCATTCGAAGATACTTTCTCTACAAGAGATATGAAGTGACGTTCGTTTTCAATTATACTGACATAGATGACAAGCTCATCAAGCGCGCATGGGAAAATAACATGACGGTAAAGACTCTGGCTGACCAGTTCACACTGATGTATGATGAGGATTATCTGAAACTCAATATCCTTCCTTTAGAGCATAGACCTAAAGCTACAGAGCACATCAAAGAGATGATAGCGCTCATAGCGGTATTGGAAAAGAAGGGGTATACCTACATCATTGAAGGTGATGGAGTTTATTATGATGTGCAAAGATTTAGTAGATATGGAAAGCTTTCTGGGCAGAACCTAGAACAACTCCGAGCAGGAGCAAGAGTGGATATCGTAGATAAAAAAAAGCATCCTGAGGATTTTGTCTTATGGAAATACAAGAAGCAGCTTGAACCATCATGGAGTAGTCCGTGGGGAGAAGGCAGGCCAGGCTGGCATATAGAATGTTCTGCCATGGTCCGTGCTCTGTTAGGAGATACCATCGATGTTCATGGTGGTGGCCAAGACCTTATTTTTCCACACCACGAAGATGAGATAGCTCAATCCGAAGCAGCGACTAACAAGCCCCTTGCCCGCTTTTGGCTACATAATGGCTTTGTACTGGTTAACAAGGAAAAGATGGCTAAATCATTAGGAAATTTCTTTACGTTAAGGGAAGCATTTGGTAAGTACGATCCATTAGTAATCAGGCACTTTTTGGGTTCTGTACATTATCGTGCACCCATTACCTTCACGCCTGAAGCATTGGAAGGAGCCAAGCAGAGTCTTGAGCGGTTGCAACGGTTGTATGATGAACTTCCGCTGTGGCAGTTGAAGAGTGGTAAAAAGACGTTATCATGGGGTAAGTACAGACGCTCTTTTGAAAAATGTATGGATGAGGACATAAACGTCAGCAAAGCACTCGCTGTTATCTTTGAAGTCGTTGGAGAAGTGAACAAAGCAAAGCTCGAAAGCAGACTAACACAAAGAGATGGAGCAGAGGCAAAGACGTTCCTAGAGAACATTGACAGTATCTTTGCTGTTCTTGTTAAAACCAAAGGAAAGATCCCCGTCAATGTGCAGGAAATTGTTGCAGAAAGGGAAAAAGCTCGTGGTGTAAAAGATTGGAATATGTCGGATAAATTACGTCAAGAGATTAAGAAGTATGGCTATGCAGTAAAGGACACAAACGATGGGCAGATTCTGGAGAAACTTTAATTCTCCCTCAGAGTAAAGTAGTCACAGTAAAATACAACCTCCGGTTATTCTTCCCCTTGTTCTCCAGCGAAAGAATTTCTATTTTGCCAATTTCACTTAATGATTTGACATGCGTTCCTCCATCTGCCTGCACATCTATCCCTTGTATCTCGACGATGCGTAATGTTGCTATAGATGGTGGTAATGCACCAGCAAGTTTCACGATGTCTGGATTATTCATTGCATCTTCTCGAGGGAGAGAATAGACTTTCACTGGTACATCTTTCACAATAGCAGCATTCGCCTCTGTAACGAGTTGGGTAATTAGTTCTTTATCCAGTGTTTCCAGATTGAAGTCAATACGTGATTTGTCTGTGTTCAACTGGTTACCCGTTATAAGCACTCCGGCACGTGTATAGAATAGTGCAGACAATAAGTGTGCAGTTGTGTGCATGCGCATGAGCTTGTATCTTCTTTGCCAGTCTATTTTTCCAGTGATTATATCTCCTGTATGTAATCCTGTCTTCTCTACGGTATGAATGACTTTCCCGTCTTTTTTACAGACACCAACAACACCAAATTCTTCACCTCCTCTTAGTACCATACCAACATCATGTGGTTGTCCCCCGCCCGTTGGATAGAAAGCTGTCTTGTCAAGAACAATATCATTGCCAATGACTTCTATCACTTTTGCTGAGAATTCATTGAGGTAGCTGTTAGTGAAGTAGAGTAGTTCTGTCATAATTAGTTCCGTCATATCCGTCAGATTAGTGGCAGTAAGTGACCTCTATCAATTTTCGTTATTATATTCGAAGGAACAACCAATTTTGATTCAACCAATTTTGATTAATTACTTTGTTCCTTCATCATAACTCAATGAAAACTTCTTTTGCATAAGTAATCCTCTTGATGGTGTGCGCAGCCTTGAGATCCATCTCAATGGATTTGAAATGCTCGGGCAATGTAATGGAAGATATTTCCGCTTTCAGTGAGAGTTGCTTGTCTTTCTTTGCTTTCCAGATAGTGCTGTTAAGTGCAATAAGTTCCTCAGGAGGGAATGTAATTTTATGCATCGCGGTCTGTTTCGGAAATTGTTCAGCATGAATGTCTTGATTACGAAGGGTTTTGTAAATATGATACGTTATCATAGGAGTAACTGGTGCAAGCAGCAGTAAAATACTGTCAAGACAAAAATGCAATGTCTGAAGCGCGCCGTTCTGCTGCGCTTGGGTAAACAAGTTATGCTCATTGTATGCCCTGCTTTTGACAAGCTCCAGATAATGAGAAGCTAACGTTTCCCACAGGAAATGCTTTATCGCCACAACAGGGTTATGGAAATCATAGAAAGGATATTTTTCCCCAGCGAGATGAATAAGGCACTCCACTTCATTCCGTATCCACTTGTCTGTCTCAAGCAGTTCAACATCTCCTTTTGGCTTTGGGAACATGGAGATGAAACGTGCAACATTCCAGAGCTTAGTAAGTGTTTTTCCCGCGCCATCTATCCTCTCATAGGAGCATATGAAGTCGTCCTTGTCAAGGTTCCCCTCTACAGCAGTCCACAAGCGGAATGGCTCAGCGCCATATTTGTTGATAATCACATTCGGATCAATAGCATTGTTGGCGGATTTAGACATCTTCTTTCCTTTCTCATCAAGGACGTGATGATTAATCCACACATCGTGAAAGATGACTTCTCCCGTAAGCTGATAATCCTTTAATAAGGTATAATATAGCCACGTGCGGACGATCTCCTTTCCTTGTGGCCTGAGTGTGCACGGCTTTGCTTTTGCAAAAAATTTCTTATCCCGTGACCATTTAAGCACGTAGAGCGGAGAAATGGACGAGTCAAACCATGTATCAAAGACACGTTCTTCTCCTCTGAAAGTGGTATTGCCGCATTTCAGGCATTTTTTTATTGGTGGCTGTTCCTTCCATGGCCGGTAGTATCCACCTTTCACAGGCAAAATAACATCATTGCACTTTTCGCAGTACCAGATAGGAATTTCAGTTGCATAAAATCGTCTTCTTGAGATTGGCCAATCAATTGAGACAGCATCTATCCAGTCGAGGAGAATCTGCTTTGATTGTGGTGAGTAGAATGCTATTTTATCCGCAATATCTTTCATTTTTTCTTTACATTCTATCTGCTTTAGGTAGAATTCTTTCATTGCAATGAATTCTATATGATCTTTGCTGCGTTCACAGATGGGAGTTCTGTGCGTGACTGTACGCTGGTTTACAATAAGGTTTTTCTCCTGCAACGCCACAAGCATTTTTTTTCTGGCTTCTTTGATCTTCAATCCCTGCAAGAATCCTGCTCGCTCATTCATCGTTCCATCTGTAGTGATAGAAATCTTTGGCTGTAAAGTCATTTCTCTGAAGAAGCGGATATCTGTATAATCCCCAAAACTGCACATCATCACAAGACCAGTGCCTTTGTCCATCTGCGCAAGGGGATGCGCCCTTATGGGTACTTTCTCGTTGAAAATCGGTGTGACTGCATACTTTCCCTCCAGATGTTTGTATCTGGTATCCTCCGGATGGTAAATCACCATTGCGCAGCTGCACACAAACTCCGGTCTTGTCGTTCCAATAATGATGTCTTCTCCCGTTTCAGCAATCGTAAACTTTATGTCGCTAAACAGCGTTTGCACATCCGCATAATCAATCTCCGAATCAGCAACCGTTGTTCTGCACCCAGGACAATAGTTGTTTGTGCGCTCTGCTTCGTAAATCAACCCTTTCTGCCAAAGATCAATGAACGTTTCCTGCGTCAATGCGCGATAATCTGGGGAATCTGTTTCGTATATTTCTCCTATCCCCGTTCCTATGTCCCATGAATTATAGCTGTGTCCCAGCTTAAGAAAAGTGCTGACAGATTCAGCGCTTGCTTCCTCCAGTACTTTATTGCAGTAACCAAGGTATTCCTCCCGTGAAATTTGTCCTAACCGGATGCTAAACTTCTTCTCAGCTGCCATCTCAATCGGTAGCCCATTCCTGTCAAGCCCTAATGGAAAGAGCACATTATACCCAGCCATTCTCCTGTAGCGTGCAAACATATCCATAAGGGTATATGTCGTTGCATGCCCAATATGGATCGGGGCATTCACATACGGCGGTGGCGTATCAATTGAATAAACTGGCTTTTTGCTTTTCTTGTCAAATGCATAGCGCTTGGTTTGTTTCCATTCCCCATAGATAGGTTTCTCTAATTCTTTGCTCCATGCCTTCTCTTGTAGTTTTGGTTCGTTCACGGCGTGCAAGAAAAAGAAGAGGAGTTTAAAAAAGTAGTGCATAACCTTTCGTTTAATCAACAAATCTCGTGAAAAGAGATGCCGTAAGGAAGTGTATCCAGTGGCAAAGTTCTATTCTTCAAAGAAGGAGGGTTGAGTGTTCTATTTTTCCTTTTCAGGCGGCTTAGGACACTCTTCTGTTGCTGAGATATACGTCCATCCTATCGGCTTACTCGTCTTTTCTATCTTCACAATGTGATAAGGATGTGTAATTACTTGGAGATACATATTCCCCTCTACGGGACAGGTAGTTTGCACGAGCACATCAAGCGAAGGAGGAAGATTCCGGATTTGCTTTACTTCAACAGAATATGCAGAGTTAGGTTTTGTTCCCATATACACTGCAAGAATCATTTCCTTTGTGAAATCAACAGCAGGAACATTTTCATCGTGTGCAGCCTTGTAATGTGATTCCCACATCTTCCGGTCACTAAAAACAAGGTTTGCCTGTTTGTCATAATGAGAATACATTCCCTTTTCTAGCGACGTAAATGGTCGCGTCTCAAACTCAGCCTCAAGCTCAGCCTCCTGACATGCATATGCAGGCATAGCTAGCGCAATAATCCCCGCAAGCAGATATTTCTTCATGATATCACCTATTTTTTCTATCTCCAACAGCTTAATAAACTTTGTCCTATCCTCTCTAAGAATGCTCTGGACACAGAAATATGCACCACAAACACCAGCAGAAGTAGTAGGCCAAGGAGGAGTCCAAGCAGTGAGTGATTTCATCCAGCGCTACCCCGGTAGGAAGAAAGCAGTGTTGCTCTATGGTCCAAGTGGATGTGGAAAAACAACGAGCATTTATGCGCTTGCAAATGAGAGAGGAGATGAACTGCTCGAAATTAATGCATCTGATACGCGCAATGCTGCCTCTCTCAATGCTCTTCTAGGTTCTGCGCTCAAGCAACGCTCTCTCTTCGGCAAAAATAAGATTATTCTTGTAGACGAATTAGATGGACTGTCCGGTATGGAAGACCGTGGCGGTGTTGACGCACTAATCAAACTGCTTGAACACAGCTTCTTCCCGGTAGTGCTCATCACCTCAGACCCATATGAACGCAAATTGTCTTCATTACGAAGCAAATGCGAGCTGATAGAATTCATGCCGCTCTCTCCAACAGTGCTTGCGCAACTGCTTTCGAGGATTGCAGCAATGGAGGGAATAAATGCACCAGCTGCTGTTGTGAAAGCGTTGGCACGGAGAAGTGGAGGAGATGCACGCGCAGCAATAATAGATTTGCAAACGCTAACAGAGAAATCACTTATCCTAAAAGCAGATGACTTATCCTCTCTTGGTGAAAGAAGGCAAAACGAATCGATGATGAAAGCGTTAATGAAGATTCTCAAGACAACAGACTCTAGTGTTGCGGTTGCCGCGTTGGACGCTGTTGATGAGGATCTAGATGATGTCATGTTATGGATAGATGAGAACCTGCCTAAGGAGTACAAAAAACCCCAGGACCTTGTACGTGCATATAATGCAGTAGCTAAAGCAGATATCTTTCGTTCATGGATCAGGCGCTGGCAGTATTGGAGGCTGCTTGCATATGTCCACATCATGCTGACAAGCGGAGTGGCGTTGGCAAAAGAAGAAAAATACAGCCAATTCTCTCCATATGGACCGCCGCAACGGTTGCTCAAAATATGGCGCCTGAATATGAAGAATGCAAAGAAAAAGAGTATTGCTGAAAAGATTGCACAAGCCACTCATTGCGGCACGCGAAAAGCGATGAAGCAGATGCCCTATTTCCAGAAGATGAAAGAGATAGGATTGGAATTAAGCGATGAAGAAAAAGATTGGTTCAGAAAGTCGCGGTGATAGCAGCCACGTTCTTATATGCTGTCACCACTGTATCTAAATCTTTTCCTTCTCGATAAAGTTGCTTGTCCGTCATTCCTGTTTTGTCAAGTTGGTCAAGTGCATTCTTCTGTGGTGTCAGCGTGTCTCCTTTGTATGGCCACAACCGTAATGAGCCTGGTGTGATATCATCTATAATAAGGAGATTGTTGTTGCGTACCCCAAATTCCACTTTCAAATCCATAAGTTGGTATTTGTGCTGCGAAAATGCTTTTTCTAGAACGACAAAAGCGTTTGTTGCTGTGTCTTCCATCTGGCCATAAGGTGTTTTGTATTTTTTCTCAGCATACACGACGAATTCAGGATCCACTAAGGGATCATGGAGCATATCGCACTTCATAAAGAATTCCACCATTAACGGTGTAAACCAATCACCTTCCTGATGCATTGTTCTTCCGAGTAATGAGCCGGTTGCAACTCTTCTGACGACTACTTCCAATGGCAGAATCTTGTCCATACGCAATGCAGTGATGTAGCGTGACTGGCTACTGTTTATGTAATGTGTTGCTATATTGTTCCTGTTAAGCAAAGAAAAGCAATGCGTGGCGACCAGCCAGCTGTACTCCCCAATCCCTTCTTTTGCGTCGTGCTTTGTGCCGTCTCCTGCGGTAATATCATCTTTAAAATACAGCTTGACAAAGCTCGCAGAGTAGTCATAGACTATTTTCGTTTTTCCTTCGTAAAGCTTGGTGTAGTTTTCCATGGACAGCGGGAGCTGGGACTCGAACCCAGGAATAAGAGGGTTGCAGCCTCTCGCCTTAGCCGCTTGGCTACCCCCGCACAACAAACTCAGGTAACAAGGTCTGAGCCAGCCAGAGAGCATTGCGGAGAGACTTATAAAGATTACTCAACTGGTGTTGGTGAAACTTTTTGCAGAAATGACTTTTCCTGTTTCTAGGTCGTATGTAACATGGCCGATCTCAACAACAAGAGTATCGTTAACTGCTGTTGAAAAAAATGTATCTAGCAAGGCATTATTAGTATGTGGTAATTGTGTTGAATAAAATTTCATGTGGTAGGGTACTAAATCTATTGTTTTCAATTCTTGAAAAAAAGTGGCATATTTGCTTACTGCATCAAGATAATCATTTTTGTCCTGTAACCGTTTAAAATACTCTGCGCTCATTTTCTCCTCAAGAGAGGGTGGTGAAAACACCCCTTTTATTTTATCCATCATTGTCTTTTGTGGGGGAATATATTTTCCCTTTTCTCGTAAAAGGAGAAAATGCTGCAAGTCAAATTCAAGACTCTCGGTGTCGATGGATTCATTCGAGATGAGACAAAAACCCGTTGGGCGTACTAGTGGTCTTCCGAAATAAGCGTTTATTTCATGTGTATAATCCCTTAAGGGGGATGGTTCGATTTTGATTTCCCCTACTTCAGAGAGAGGGTTTTCCATTACATAACACTTTCGGAAATCGCTGAGACATGAGATAAGGCGTGAAACTGCTAGTGGCTCTGAGAGAAGTGTTGTCTCAATGTCTTTAAGGTCATCAAGTGATAGTCTGGATGTTTTTTTTGACGTCATAACCATTATCGTTCCTACCTCCTATATTTTTCTATACTCAGCAATTTCTTGTAAGCGTCAAAGAGCTTCTGTTCAAGCGTAAACTTTCCCAAGATGTCAGTGATAGTGAACCGTGACTTCTGGTCGCTGACTGCGTCCAGCCTTCCATCACCGTGAACATCATAGAACACTATATCCGGTATCGCTGTCTTAGATGGTGGGCCAAGGTAGAGGTTCAGCTGGTCGCGATGACAATTAAATACATAAATTGCACCAATAATTCCTTTCTCTGTCTGTATGCTTGCCCACAGTTCCTTTCTGTCATCTTCATAGATAACTTCAGTGTTGATTACTTTATAATGCGGCGTCGTTTGCAATGTTTGTGCTCCAGAAACAGATATGCAACACCCCATAAGCAAAGATGATAATGTTTTGTTCATGCCAGAGGAGAGAAAGGCATTGCTATAAAAAGGTTTTTATAATGATAGAAGAAAACATGGACGTGGGCCCGTAGCCTAGCCTGGATAGGGCATCAGCCTTCTATTTTTCAGAAGCAAGCTGGAGGTCGTGGGTTCGAATCCCATCGGGCCCGTCAACGTCAAAGCAAAATTTATAAGCCCAATGCACTTAAAATAATTATATGGCACCAGTCAGACCGGGTTTAGGAAGTGCTATTCAGGGTGGAGAGTCCACTCCAAAAAGAAAGCCAAAAGGAGCAAAGCAAGAAGAACCCGCAGATCCTGTAAAAAATATCGATCCTATGGATAATAACCAAAAATCAAAAAAAAAGAAACGTCAACAATCTCGAGCTCAACCTCCATCGGGAGTCTATTCCTGATTTATTCTCCACAATAAACAATGCACCACATTGCAATTCTTAAAAAAGAGTGGCATCTCGATAAGAAAATTCTTTCTGGAGAGAAAAAAATAGAATCACGTTGGTATAAAGCAAAGTATCCACCATGGAACAAAATAAAAAAAGGAGATAGTGTTTATTTCAAGAATGCAGGAGAGCCAGTAACAGTAAAAGCAAATGTCGAGAAAGTAGTACAGTTTGACCATTACTCAAATGAGCAGCTTCTTGAGATTATACAACGTTATGGTGGTGTTGGTGGGATTAATTTTGTTTCTCCACCGGAAGAAGTCTTTCAATGGGCAAAAACAAGGAAGTACTGTATTCTCATATTTCTCAGCGATCATCAAAAGATACAGCCATTCTTCATAAACAAAGAGGGATTTGGCAGCGCTTGTGCGTGGATGTGTGTGGGTGATGTGGAGAAGATAAGACAATAGTTTTAAGATTGAAAGATATCTTCTACTAGCATGGCATTGTTAGCTGCAAAAATAATTATTTCTTTTCTTCTGGCAGTAACTATAACATGGTTTGCAGAAAGAAAGTCATTGCATTGGGGAGGAATTATTAGCTCGTTACCGAATGTTTCTATACTGATCATGTTCTTTCTGAGCCTGGAACAAGGAGCAATATTCACTGCCAATGCAGCAATCTATGGGGTGTATGGCATTATGGGAAATATTTTTCTTGCCAGTACAGTTATCTTTGCAACATTTTATTTATCCTCTATTCCTGCAGTTCTTCTTGGAGTTCTTGCATACGCAATAAATGGTTTTATTGCAATACAATTTCTTCCAGCCAACCACTTTACTGCATTATTTTCTTGTTTGATTGTTTGGTTACTGTTTCTCTTTTCTTGGCGAAATATCCCGCAGGTAAAAGTACATCAAGTTATTCAGTCAAAAACACAATTGATTATTCTTCAATTTTTTTTGATAGCATTTTTTATTATTCTTACTACCTCCCTTGCACCGCTAGTAGGGGAAGCATGGTCAGGAATTATTGGAGCATACCCAAGTATAACGACTACTATTGGATTTATCATTTTGCTCAAGTATGGGGGTGCTGAGCTAAGAAGCTTTTTCGCTGCCGCAATTTTCGGGTGGTTAGCTACAGCAGTGTATATCTTTAGCATTGCGTTTACTTACCCATCATTTGGTGTGTGGTCGGGAACCTTACTGTCTTTTGGAATTGCTCTTGTGACTGTTATTGTGTCAAAATTGATTCAAAAAAGGTGTATTTGTTTCAATGGATGAGATAATCAAACAAATTCATAAAGAACTGAAGAAGAACATTGATATTGCATATAAACAAACCGAAAGTAGACTTTTCAAAGAAGGAAGAAATTGTTATGGTGTAAGGACGGGGATTGTTAGGGGGATAGGAAAGAAATTTCTCAAGCAACTAAAAAACAAAAGTAAAAATGATATCTTTGCATTATGTGAAGAATTACTCTCCTCAGGTTTGCATGAACCAAGGACTATTGCATTTCAGTGGGCAAACCAATTAAGGGGAGAATTTTCTTTGGAGGAGTTTTCTATTTTTGAGTTATGGTTGGAAAAATATGTTCACGATTGGTCTGGGTGTGATGATCTATGTTGTGGTGCATTAGGTGAATTGATTGTACAATATCCTTTACTAATCCAAAAGATAACACAATGGACAACATCTGCCAACAAATGGCTACGTCGAGCTGCAGCTGTATCTTTGATTCCTTCGGTGAGGAAAAGAAATTGTCTAAAAGAGATATTTCTGGTTGCAGACAAGTTGCTGTTAGATAAAGAAGACCTAGTGCAAAAAGGATATGGTTGGATGTTGAAAGAAGCAAGTACACAATGGCCAAGAGAAGTTTTTCGCTATACCATGTTACAGAAAGGTATCATGTCACGAACTGCATTACGCTATGCCATAGAAAAAATGCCTTTGATGTGGAGAAAGAAGGTGATGGAGAGTTAAACAAGTAAATACGAGAAAAAGCCGCCCTGCCAAAAATGCATTTCCAAGAAGAGCATCAACAAAGGAGCTGATAATGATTTCATCTGTAACCAGAGTATAATGCAAAGACTAATTGAAGAGAATCACTCAAAACTAAATCCCAAAATAAACTTCAAGACATCCGGCAATTCAATGACCTTATCACCCCCACTAAAGTGTCCTTTACCTTTCAGAACAAGCGTTTTTGCCCCGAGTTTTTCCTCAAACAAAGCTTGGTTCTCCAATGGGACAACAGGGTCATTATCAGAAAAGATTGCAACAAAATGAGAAGTATGTTGCTTAACTTTTACAAAATCAATTGGTGTTTCCAGCCACGGTTTCACAATCCGCTTTTCTTCATCCGTTTGCAGGTCATTCAACGTGAACCAGCCAGCAACAAAGACAATGCCACCGACCTTTTTTCTTGCTGGCAACGTTTCAAGATAACGTAAAATAGTCTGGCATCCAATGCTGTGGCCAACAAAAAACGTTTCCTCATCTACATACTCTACAATATAAGAAAGATACTGTACCCACTCGGCAATCATCGGTTTTTCTGGATGTGGCATCGCTGGTACAATAACAGTAAATGCTTCTGCCTCAAGCTTTTTTTTCAGCCAAGGAAACCATCCTTCTTCCGGGAAGCCATCCCAACCATGCACAATAAAAAATCGTTTCATTCAATCCAATCCTTATTCTTAATCTTCTCTGGCAGATAGGTATCGGAAATAAACGTAATCCCCCGTGCGCTCAGTGCTTGGATTTCTGCTTTTGAACCAAAGTCTTTCATCATCTTAAACTGTCGCTGCCAGAGCTTGTTTTTTTTGAACCAATCATAATCAGCTATTTGCTTCAAGCGTGATATGTCGACATCTTTTAATGTAATGAAATGCTTTTTCAACCCATATTTTTCAATGTCGTCGGCAGTAATACCCAAAAACTTCGCTTCAGGCAATGCCTGGCGTTCAGAGATGTGTGCAAGATTAATGGAACCAAATTTCAGCACTGAATAAATGTAGAACCCATAAGGATCGAAATCTGCAAGCACATAGACTGGTAATGTGTGCTCTTGATTAAGCCGCTGCAGCAGCCTTCTGATCCCCCTAGTCGTCTGTCCCTGTGAGCTCATGATGATGCAAGAATATTTGTCCCAGAATTTATCCTCGTGCAATCTTTCCCATACAGCTGCTTTTTCCATATAGATAATGTATTTTGCATCGACTTTCCTGAATTTGATCTCTTCTACATTTGATGGAATCGACCAACCACCGGATCCGAGCTTGCTCCAGTCAATGGTATCCCCCTTATCTTCAATCATAACGTGACCCGCAACCGAACCATTTTTGTTTGCATTGATGTTTAACTGCTCACGAGAAAAATCCGTAATTAATTCTAAATCTTCTATGGCTTTATCAGATTCAGTTTGTTCATCCACCAGATTGATATTTGTTCCCGGTAGCGTACGCTTCGCCATGTAAAAGACATCTCTGAGAGAAGCGTGTTTCTCCAGATCAAGTAATTGTTTTGCAACCTTTGCCACCTCGATCGTCTGAACAAATTTTTTTGTATGCCCCACATTAAAAAACAGCCTTTCTGCGGTCTTGTTTCCCAGTTCCAGCGTCTTAGTCTTCTCATTATAAACAACATTACTTAGCGCTCTGACTGGTATCTCTATTCTCGGCTGCTTTCCTTTTTTGACGCCAGCAATGATACTGCTGCCCAACTCAGCAAGTTTCTCTTTCGTTTTATTCATCTTGTTCCTCTTGCCGTGTGTCTAGCTTGTAGATGTCTTCTTCAGGTGGCATGGCTACCTGCGCCTGAATCTCTGGTTTGCTTAGCATTTTGAGCAGAGCTTCTTGAATGTTCTCTTTCTTTTCCCCGGAGAGTTGCGCTAAAGAATCAGCAACTTCAGGAATGTAACGCTCAAAGATGTTTGCCCGTTCCTGAGCATCTTTGATACGCGCCTTTTTGTGCACATACATGGCCAGCTTGCGTCCGCAGTCCTGTAGCGCCAGTTTCATCTCTTTGATTATCTCAGGATAATGTGCAATTGCTTCTTTGCTCTCTGAGGTAAATGGTACCCAGACAGAAGCTATGTGGAGGACAATTGTTAATTGGCCTACGGGAAGTGCATTCTGCGGCTGGGAAATGCCATAGTTCCTCCATGCTGTCTGCGTGATGGATTTGAAAGATGCGCAAGCGCTTTGCTGGTAAAGAAGAGGAACACGGTTTGCATACCTCAGAATATGCGCTTGCTCTTCTGCGCTTTGTTGACCCCCATATGCAAGAGCAGCTTCTATAATAAAAGGATAACCACGATAAATAGCCGGCGGTCGAGTTGTAGAACAGTAAAATTCCGCACCCACTTCTTTCTTCAATCCACTTTCAAGCTGCTCAGCTCCGATAGGGGAAAGACAATCAGTTGGTGGCGCAATAAGTCTTGTTTTCTTGACACCTTCCATCAGTTTTTCTGCCAGTTCACGTGTGATTTCTCGCGGCTTCATCGACTGTAGCAATGCGGCATTTTCACAGATCTGTTTTGCTGTCCCAGCGCCCACTCTGGTAAATTCACTTGTTAAGAACGCTTGTAACGTCCTAGACTCAGTGCGCTTTAGCATGTCCATGAGTACGCCAAGCTCAACACCATAAAGATGCGGCTGGATCTCAGTTGGCAACTTTGGCAATTCATTTGCAACACGGGCGAAAATAACCTGCTCAGCCTTAGGGTTAGTATAAATGATGGTCGCGTGTGGATTGGTAATCGCGGTCTGCTTGAGATATTCGTCCACGGACTGGCTGCCTTTGAGATATGTCGCCTCTATATCTATCTCTACTCGAGTTCCATGTTCCTTGTTCCACTCTTTTTCTTCATCGCTTCCTATCTCTGGCTCATTCTTATGTGTATCTATCTTTAGTTCACATGCATATGCTGGCTTGCTAGAGTGAATTTTTGTCAGAATCTTTGCAGGTCTTCCTGTCGTAAGTTGCCCGTACATCACTGCTGCGGATATTCCAATCCCTTGCTGGCCGCGACTCATTCTCAATTTATGGAATTTACTGCCGTAAAGAAGTTTTGCAAAGATTCTTGGTACTTGTTTCTTGACAATGCCCGGGCCGTTATCTTCCACAATTATCCTATATCGTTCATTTCCCATATCAATTATTTCAACGATTATTTCTGGAAGGATGCGTGCTTCCTCGCATGCATCAAGCGAGTTATCTACAGCTTCCTTCACTACAGTCAATAGAGCTTTTTTCTTGTTGTCAAAGCCAAGCAAGTGACGATTTTTCGCAAAGAATTCTCCTACGCTGATTTCACGCTGACCTTTCGCCAGTTGAGTGGCTATGATCATTTCTTCGTTAGGTGCGCTATCTGTCAGTTTAGATTGTACCATTGCATGACCCTTAGAAAAATTGACCTTTATTAAATTTTTGTTTTTCATCGTCGAATAGTCTTAAAAAAGTTCTTGCTGGTAATAAGCAAGATGAGAGAAACAATTACAAGACCCATCCCCCACAAGACGTAATGAAGATGGTTAGTTTCGTTGTTTAAACCCACAGCCATGTGTACTGTGTGAGGTAAGAACGCAAGAAAAAAACCAGTACCAAGCCCACTGACTCCGATTACATTTACCTATTTTTTTCAAGTACGGTGGACAAGGCTCTGTAACAAATTAGGGGATATATAAGATTTTATGTCCTTAAAAATAGAAGTCTACTAAGTTGGAAAAGTTCTTCATGTTTATTTGCATGCTGTTCCAGGTCCACCACTGCAATAATAATATTTATTTTTTAGTCCATAAAACACCTTGTAAAACGCTCTCTCAACGACTCCCATTGTTTCTCCTACTTTATATTTTTGGTTCATTTCTTCTTGAAACTTTTTCATATTCTCATCTATTATCTTAGGATCAACAATATTATTGTCTATTAACCTACTAAGTTCTCCATCTATTTTCTCATTCCATTTTTTTTTCAGATATCTTTTCCTTAGATGAACTACTCTCTGATGGTTGTGGTGCTGTAGTTAATTGAGACTGGCCCGTTTGATACCCAGTCCCCTTTCCAATGGGCACACCTACATAATCAAGACCGCCTAAAAGAATAAGACTGCCAAAGATAATTCCGACAATAATCAACACACTCTCTTTTTCCATTAACTATACCCATAGAAAAGTAGTATATATAAAAATATGCTATCCTAAAATATAGCTTATAGAGTATAAGTCGTTCTTGATTGATAAAGAATCACTCTTCTCTTCGCAATTCAGCGAATTGCGCGTGTCTTCTTTTCCGATGGTACTGCTCCAGCCATTTGTAGACGGTTGCGTGCTTGCTGCCCGCAAGTACCATGGGATACAGAAAGTCGTACCCGCCATACTTGTGGCTTATACTCACATAATCATGATGAAAAGCGATGCCATATTCAAAACGTTACATCGGAGGTTGTTAACAATTGGAGAAGGATGCAAGTACCTACGACTAATTGCGTTAAAGGGATTCTGTTGGCTTTGAAAAAAAACCAAAGAGGCTGGAGAACTGGCAAAAATACTCAATCAGATGATTTTTGTCAAAAACACAAAAGTTTGAAAAAAAAGATAGCTTTAAATACACCAGCCTGTCTCTCCTAGTCGCACGCCCGAGTTGATAGCGTTTTAGGGCGCACAAATGTGCGGAGCTATTTCTCGGGATTCCACAAAATGCCACAAGAAGAATTCAGACACATCGTCCGTGTTGTAAACACTGACTTGGATGGGAACAAACCAATTCTAAGCGCATTACGCAAGATAAAAGGCGTCAGCTTCATGTTCGCACAGGCATTGTGTTACATCGCAAAAATCCCAACAGGGGAAAAGGCTGGAACTCTACCTGAAATACAGATAGAGAAAATTGCTGCATGCCTAAGAAATCCTGTTGATTCTGGTATGCCTGAATGGATGATCAACCGAAGGAAAGATCCAGAAGACGGAAAGGATAAACACCTCGTTGCTACAGACTTGGTGTATGCACGTGATAATGACATTAAGATGATGCAGAAAATAAAGTGCTACCGTGGAATAAGGCATATGTATCACCAGCCTGTCCGCGGACAGCGCACAAAGGCGCACTTCCGTGCAAACAAAGGAAAAGTTGTTGGTGTGAAACGCGCAAAAGCGGGCAGTAGGAAGACCTAAAATGGGAGACCCACGAAAAATCAAAAGGAAACTTAGTAAGCCAAGCCATCCATGGAGGATAGAGCGTATTACTGAGGAACACCAACTTGCCAAAGAATTTGGATTGCGAAGAATGCGTGAAATATGGAAAGGGAAAACTTTCTTAGCAGACATTGCATACCAGGCAAAAAGACTTATTCCCTTGAAAACACCACAAGCCGGGATAGAAAAGGCGCGCTTGCTTACCAGACTTAATGTATTGGGCATCCTTCCGCAGACAGCACTATTGACGGATGTTCTTTCTCTCACTGTTCGGGATATACTTAGAAGGAGATTACAGACATTTGTTGTTCAAAAAAAACTCGCGCGCAGCACGAGACAAGCGAGGCAGTTTATTTCACATGAACATATCATAGTCAAAAATAAAGTAGTAAGCTCCCCATCCTATCTTGTATTGAGGGATGAAGAAGACCATATTACATTTGCGCAAAACTCTGCGCTGGCAAATGCGGACCATCCAGAAAGAGCAATTCCTGAAAAAGCAGTTGTTGGGAAAGCTGAAAAGGTGGAAACCAAATGAACGAAGAAAAAAGGAAGGATATTTGGGGAATTGCACATATTTATGCTTCATATAACAATACGATCATTCACATTACAGATATTACTGGCTCGGAGACGTTAGCCCTAAGCTCAGGTGGACAAGTGGTAAAGGCAGATCGCCTTGAATCTAGTCCGACTGCAGCAATGATGGCTGCCAAGAAAGCTGCTGAGCTTGCCTTAGAAAAAGGTTGTAATGCTATTCATGTCAAAGTAAAAGCACCAGGTGGGCATAACGGACCTGCAAACCCGGGTCCCGGTGCACAAGCAGCTATCCGCGCATTAGCACGCATGGGGTTGAAGATTGGTATTATTGACGATGTAACGCCAATCCCTCACGACGGTTGCCGGAAGAAGGGTGGAAAGCGGGGAAGACGTGTATGAACGTAAAAATTATCACTAAAGAAAAGGAAAGATTAACATTTTTCCTGGAAAAAGCAAGTGTACCTTTTGCGAATGCTTTGAGAAGAGCTTGCCTTAGTGAAGTGCCGACAATGGCAATAGACAGAGTAGAGTTCCGCAAAAACAGCTCTTCTGCTTATGACGAATTAATAGCCCACCGCCTTGCACTCATCGTCCTGAAAACTGATCTTAAGTCTTATACAGCAAAAGAGACATGCACATGCAAAGGAGAGGGCTGCGCACGCTGCCAGTTGAAATTAATCCTCAAAGAAAAAGGACCTAAAACAGTATACGCGGAAGAGTTACAAAGCCAGGATCCAAAAGTTATACCAGTTTATCCTAAAACAATCATCTGTAAACTCTTAAAGGATCAGGAACTTGAGTTTGAGGCTACAGCAATTATAGGTGTAGGACACAGGCATGCAAAATGGTCACCATGCACTATTTACTACAAATTCGAACCTATTGTTGAAATCACAAAAAAGGTGGAAAATGCTCAGGAGGTAGCAAAAAGCTGCCCAAGAGAATTATTTATAGAGAAAAAAGGTCAGCTTGAACTGGTGAAAGATTACAAAGACAGATGCATATTGTGTTATGCATGTATGGATGCATCCAATAACATAGTAAAAGTATCTGAAAACCCAGAGAACTTTTACTTTGAGGTAGAGGCATGGGGCCAGCTTGAGCCCAAAACAATCATCAAAAAAGCGTGTGAAATACTCGGCGACAAATGCGATGAATTTGAGGAAAAAATAAAGGCGCTGTAAAGCGAGGGTGGCAGAGCCTGGCCAAATGCGCTAGCTTGAGGCTGGCGATGACCATCAAATGGCTAGTCCCTTAGTGGGTGCAAGGGTTCGAATCCCTTCCCTCGCAGCTTTTTGAGGCCTCACCTTCGCAAAGAAATCATTTTTGATTTCTTGCGCAAGAAATTCTACGGAATTTCTTTGCGCTTTCAGCTCGGTTAGGCACAAAAAACTAGGAAAAAAAGAGGGTAGCTTCACCGTGATAAAAAAGGTAGCTTTTGGCTGCAACAACATACAATAACAATGAAACGAACAGGACCAACAAACCCAAAGACGCAGGAGCTGATAACAGAGCTCCAGAAGCTGGGAAGCGAACGTGATGCCCCCATATGGGGTGTAGTAGCGTTCGAACTTTCACGCAGCACCCGAGCACGGAGAGAGATAAACTTATCCCGATTAAGCAGAGTAACTAATAAAGATGAAGTAGTTCTTGTTCCGGGGAAAGTGCTGGGAACAGGAGAGCTCTCACACAAACTCACTATCGCTGCGTTGAGCGCATCGCAAAATGCACTTGCAAAAATCAAACAAAGTGGAGGTAAATATGTGCGCATTTATGAACTGATGCACACTAATCCAGAAGGATCTGGCATTAAAATAATCGGGTGAATAACATGCATATAGACGGTACAAATCTTATAATGGGAAGGGTGGCATCAGTTGCAGCTAAACATGCACTCTTAGGTGAGCATGTGATTGTCAGCAACTGTGAAAAGCTTGTTGTGTCGGGCAGCCGGCAGAGTAGCGTTGCACGCTACAGAAAAATCTATGAAATGGGAAATGTTGAGAATGGTCCATATCTTCCGCGAACACCAACGCGATTTGTCAAGCGAGTTTGTAAGCGTATGCTTCCCATTAGACGCGCTCGAGGACGAGCTGCATTCAAACTTATCAGATGCTATGTGGGAAATCCCGAGGGACTTGAGAAGCCTATTGCATTACCCACTATGTCGATTGACAAGCTCCCGACGCTTAAAACCATGACCGTGGCTGAATTGTGCGCGGCACTCGGAGGAAAGAGATTATCATGAAATCTATCCAAGCCATTCACACTGCAGGTAAACGGAAATGCTCTATTGCGCGCGCGACATTGTGCCCGGGCAAAGGCCTTGTGCGGGTGAATCATCTCCTATTGAATCATTATTCTCCTCAGCTGATGAGACTGAAGATAATGGAACCTCTTCTCTTGGCAGAGAAAACTGCAAATGATGTAGACATTAATGTTGTCACAGAAGGTGGAGGGGTAGCTGGACAAACAGAAGCAGCACGACTGGCTATTGCACGTGCGCTTGCACAATATGACAAAAAACTCGAGAAAGTATTCCTTTCATACGACAGGCATTTACTTGTCGCTGATATTAGACGAAAAGAAACAAGGAAGCCAAACGACTCAAAGGCGCGTGCGGCACGACAAAAATCATACAGGTGAACAAAATGTATATTCCCGTCCGTTGTTTTAGTTGTGGAAAACCAGTTGGACATCTCTGGGAAGAGTTCCAGGACAAAGTAAACAAAGCGTCTGCAGAGCAGCGCGATGCTACAAGGAAGAAATATCTAGATGATAAAGGATTAGTAAGGTATTGCTGCAGAGCGACGCTTATGACTCACGTTGAACTTGATGATATTGCACGCTTCAGAAAATTTTAATCTCATTTTATTTCTTGCTCTTATTTCTTTTTTTCCAGGATAAAATAATATTGAAATCTGCTATTATGATTCTGATACTCTTCCACAACACGATAATACTTCTTCAATTTGTTTTTGAATGCTGTATAACTAGTCCCTTTGCGCCCCATCTCCCAATAATGATAGGTTTGTGTTTTTTGTATCTTCTCTTCGGAGATATTATGCTTTAGCCATATTGGTATATGGATGCTCTTATCAATAATTGTTTTACTGAAAAAGATAAAATGAAACCTGAATGCCAGAGCTGAATACGGTACTGAAATAAAGACATACCTATTGACAGCATTATATATGCTTTTAAGCGCCTGTTCAACATCCTCCCAAGGGATATGCTCAAGGACCTGAAAGCATGCAACAGCATCCACCTTGATAAGGTGAGGTATATTTCTCACATCACCAACATAAGTAGGATTTAATTCTTTGACTATATCTAAAGTGGCTACTTCCTTTTTCTTTTCTTGAAGATAGTTTTGCACTATTTTGTTGCCAGGACCGATTTCCAGAATAGTCTTCCAATTATACTTCATCATTAACCGTAATTGATTGCTATACGCTATCCATGATTCCTCATTTGTACCTCTTTCATCAAAGTAGCGTTCTTTACTTAATCCGGCATTAAATGCTACTCCATCCATTAGGTTGTCTCAAAACTGAGGAGTTTAAAACATTATCTTTTCGGACACAATTACAATTTATGGTGTCTCTCCGGGGCAAAAACCTTTTATAGCATCTCTTTTCCCTTGTAAGCATGGTTGATTTCCAGAGGATGCAGAAGAAGTGGCAGGATGCATGGCAAAAGGCTAAACTATTTGAGGCAAACAGGAGCGATTGTGAGAAATTCTTTATCACTATCCCTTATCCTTATATTTCTGGTTCTCTTCATATCGGGCATGCACGTGTCGTTACTGAGGCTGATGTCTATGCGCGATTTCAACGAATGCTGGGTAAAAATGTGCTGTTTCCCCTCGCATTCCACATATCAGGCACTCCTGTTCTAGGCATCAGTCTTGCTATCAAGAACAAAGACAAGGAAAAGATAGAGTTATACAAGGGATATGTACGGAACTATATCACTGAAGAGATAGAAGTAGAACGAATTGTAGCCTCATTTGAGGAGCCACAGAAGATTGTGGACTTCTTTGTCCCTAAGATGAAGGAGGAGTTTTCGACACTTGGATTAAGCGTGGATTGGAGAAGGAGCTTTACTTCAGGGGATATTGAACATCAGAAACTTGTTGAGTGGCAATTCAAGAAATATAAAAAGAAAGGATATCTTATCCAAGGCAAGTACCCGGTGCTCTATAGCGTAGCACTTGGCAATGCTGTTGGAGAAGATGACATTATAGATGGTGATGTTGATCCCGTGGAAAAACAGGAATTTGTATTAGTGAAGTTCAGACTCAATGATTCTTTCCTTGTGGCAGCAACTTTACGACCTGAGACGCTCTTTGGGCAGACAAACGTATGGGTAAACCCTGATTGCGACTATATCATTGCGAAAGTTGGGGGTGAGAAATGGATAGCGAGCGAGGAGTGCTTTGAGAAATTAAAATTGCAGGACTGGATTATAACAGAGATTTCAAAAGTGAAAGGAAAGAGTTTGCTCGGAAAAAAGTGCCTTGCACCATTCTTGGAGAAGAATATTCTTATTTTGCCTTCTTCTCATTGCGACACTGACAGGGGAACTGGCATTGTGACAAGCGTGCCTTCAGATGCACCATTTGATTGGATTTCACTTAAGATGCTGCAGGATTCTCCGGATCTCTGTAAAAAGTATGGACTTACCCATAATGAGATTAAAAAAATAAATCCAATTGCTATCATTGATTCGAAAGGATATGGAGAGCTGCCTGCTGTTGAGCTCTGTGAACAAAGAAAGATATTTTCGCTGGAGCAGCAGAAAGAACTAACAGAGGCTACGCAAGAAATCTACAAAGCTGGATTCCACACTGGCATTATGAAAGAAAACTGCAGCAGGTTTGCTGGAATGAACACTGCGCATGCGCGAGAGGAAATGAAACAAGAGCTGTTACATAATAATACTGGAGCTATCATGTTTGAGCCCAGCAGACCAGCAAAAGCGCGAGACGGCAGCAAGATTTTTGTTGCGATACTTGACAACCAATGGTTCCTCGACTTCAATGCGCCCGGGTGGAAAGAACAAGCTCACAATGTACTGAAACATATTGAGCTTGTACCTGAAAAGTACCGTAAGCAATTTGAGGATATATTTTTGTGGCTGGACAAGAGGCCTTGTGCACGAAGACGGGGGTTGGGAACAAAGCTACCATTTGATCAGCAATGGGTCATTGAGTCTCTCTCTGATTCTACTGTCTACATGGCACTCTATCCCCTCTGCCATATGTTGAGAGAACACAAGCCCCTGCTTAGTGACCCATTCTTTGACTATGTGCTAACTGGTGAAGGAAATGTCACTGATGTAGCAAAGCAATGCAACGTGCCGAAAAAAATAGTAGAAGATATTAGAAATGAGTTCAATTACTGGTATCCATTTGACCAGAGACATACTTTTACAGCACATCTATCCAATCACTTATCATTCATGCTGTTTGCACATGCTGCTCTCTTCGCGAGAAACAAATGGCCAAAGAAAATCACATTTCATGGAATGGTTATAAGCGAAGGAACAAAGATGTCAAAATCGAAGGGAAATGTTGTGACACTTCTTGAGCTGAACAATGATTATGGGGCTGATGTTTTCAGGGCGTTCATGTGCTATTCAACTAGTGTGGAATCGACATTTAACTGGGAGACAAAAGAAATGGAAAAGATGAAGACGCATCTTAGTTCTCTGTATAGATTGTTAGAGGAGATTACTGTACATCGAAGCAAAGGCAAGCTGCCAACTGCCCTTGTCTCAAAAGTTGAACGATTGACAGAAAAAGCAACAGACTATTTCAAAGCAATGAAGCTCAGGGAATATACGACGATTACACTGTTTGAACTTGTAAATGTGCATAAGAAAGCTTCTAAAAGACTTTCACGGGAGGAATTGGCTTTTTTCAATAATTATCTTATTGACAGATGGCTTCTTTTGCTGGCACCATTGGTACCCCACATGGCTGAAGAATTATGGAGAATGGCTGGACATAAGAGTTTCATTTCAACAGAGAAGTGGCCTATAACAGACAAGGAAAAAATAGACGCTATGGCAGAATATAAGGATGAATTTGTAGAGGCAATTGCAGAGGATATAACGACTGTCTGCAAACTGGCAAAAGTTGAGCACCCAAAAGAGATAACGCTTTTCGTTGCTGACCACTGGAAAGGAGATTTTGTTGCTTTGCTAAAAGAGCTGATGATGGAATCATATGACCAGAAAACGATTTTTACCTCTGTAATGAAAACTGAACTGCAGAAAAAGGGAGAAGAGATAACAAAGCTCATTCCTGCATACATCAAAGATCCTGCACGGATTCCTCCAATTATCATGGGACATGATACGGAGCTGAAACTATTACAAGATGAACGCTACAATATTGAGAAGACATTTGGCTGTCCCGTGAGAATACAAAGCGCAGAGAAAACAACAGAACAAAAGGCGCGTGTTGCACTTCCGGGAAAACCTGCCATTTTAGTAAAATAATTGGTGAAGTAAATGCAGAAAACTGATTGGGTATGGCATAATGGAAAGTTTATTCAATGGGAAGAGGCTACTGTGCCTTTTCTCTCTCATAGCCTTCATTATTCTGGATCTATCTTTGAAGGCATACGATGCTACAAAACTGAGAAAGGACCAGCTATTTTCAGGCTGGAAGACCACATTACCCGGCTTTTTGATTCGGCGAAAATTATTGATATGAATGTTGCATGGACGAAAAATAATATTATACCGGCGTGTATTGAAACAGTAAAAAAGAATCATCTTGAGGAATGTTATATACGTCCCCTCCTTTATTATGGTGGCGGGGAGATGGGCATTGATACACTTGGGAAAATTGCTGATGCTACCATTGCGGTGTGGAAATGGGGAGCTTATTTGGGAGAAGGGTTGGAAACGGGCATTAGAATAATGACCTCATCGTGGAGAAAACCTGCGCCAGATTCCATGCCACTCAATGCAAAAGTCTCTGGCAACTATACTCCGGCAATTATGGCAAAAAAAGAAGCACGGAAGAGAGGATACAGTGAGGCACTTCTTCTGGATCCAAATGGACATGTGGCAGAAGGGCCAGGGGAGAATATCTTCTTAGTGAAAAACGGTGTACTCTTCACGCCACTTACGACGTACGCACTCAATGGAATAACAAGAGATACTATTTTGAAACTGGCTGAACAAGAGGGAATACGATGCTATGTTACGTCCATAACAAGGGATCAATGCTACACTGCTGACGAATTATTCTTTACGGGAACTGCTGCTGAAATCACACCTATCATCGAATATGATGACAGAAAAATAGGCACTGGGACTCCTGGCAAAATAACAAAAAGACTGAAGGAATTATTTTTTTCTGTGGTGCGCGGAAAAAGTGATTCACGGTGGTTGACGTATGCATAAGAGATTATGGACATGGGGACCTGTTT